>NZ_CP011232.1:1846113-2169170 GCF_001027025.1 Kosmotoga pacifica | reverse complement strand
CACCCCCGAATATTTAGGTAAAAATCCTGAAACTATTCGACTTTAATTGCTTGAACAGGACAGGAGTCAGCAGCATCCTGGGCGCAAGAAGCCTCTGTTTCAGCAACGATGACCTCAGCCTTACCATCGTCAGTCATTCTAAAAACTTCGGGGCAAAGACCTTCGCAGACTCCACAACCGATGCAAGCATCCTTGTCAATGTAGACCTTCATCATCACACCTCCATAATAGATTTATGCGGAAACCATTTCTCTTGCGACTTCTATGAGCTTTTTGGCCATCTCAATACCCACACGTTTCTGTCCCTCGTAGGTACTGGCTCCGATGTGAGGTGTTGCTATCACGTTGTCCAGTCCGAGGAGCTTTCTTCTCAACTCATCCATGGGAGGCTCCACTTCAAAGACATCAAGGGCAGCGCCTAAAACCTTCCCGGATACTAGCGCATCGTAGAGGGCCTGTTCATCCACAATTCCCCCACGCGCAGCGTTGATAATTATAACACCGTCTTTCATTTTTGCGAATTCATTTTCTCCAATTATATGTTTCGTACTTTCCGTTAAGGGCAAATGTAATGTTACAACATCCGCAACTTCGAGCAGTTCTCCGAGGTCATTTACCAATTTCACGGGTAGTTCGGTCTCCTTTACAAACGGATCATAAATGATGACTTCCATACCAAATGCCTTGGCCCGTTTTGCAACTTCCTGGCCAATGGCACCAAATCCGATTATTCCAATTTTTTTCCCGAAGATTTCGTGTCCCTTAAGGGCTTTTTTCTCCCACTTTCCATCTTTAAGGCCCTGGGTACCACGGGGAATATGCCTTACTAGCGAGAGGAGAAGTCCTAGAGTTAGCTCAGCAACAGATATAGCGTTAGCACCAGGCGTGTTGTACACTTTAATGCCGAGTTCGCGTGCTGTTTTCACATCGATATTATCGAGACCGGTACCAGCTCTGCCAACAACTTTTAAGTTTTTACCAGCATTGAGGACATCGGCGGTTACTTTTGTCGCGCTACGGACCACAAGAAACTCGATATCATCGATCTTTTTTATGAGTTGGTCTTTGTCCAGATGTTCGGCGGTTATTTTAAAAAGTCCCGAATTCTGAAGAAGTTCCATCGCATCACTTGAGAGGGGATCATTGGCATGAAGTCTGAACATCAGACATCCTCCCTTTCAAAGACTTCTTCAACCGCTTTAAGACCTGTTCCATATTCCAGTTTATAGCCAAGCTTTCTCAGTGCCATTTCTAAAGCGGAAATCGCAACAATGGTATCGAATTTTGACATATAACCCAGATGGGCAATTCTGAAAATCTTCCCTTTCATGCTACCCTGTCCCCCGGCAATGGTAACACCAAATTCATCACGCATAAGCGAAACGAGCTTCTGACCATCCACGCTTTCAGGCACTTTAACAGCTGTCAGGACGTTACCAGGGCGCTTTGAAAAAAACTCAAGGCCAAGAGCTTTAACACCTTCTCGGATGGCGTCCGCGAGGATCCTGTGGCGCTCCCAGACATTCTCTATCCCCTCTTCTTTAAGCATTTCCACAGCCTTTTTCAATTGGTAAATGAGGTTAACTGCGGGTGTATACGGAGCCGGGTTCTTCTTATAAGCGAAAGCGTTGAAATAAAAGCTTGGTACACTATTCTTTTCGGCTTTTTTCCAGGCATCTTCGCTAAAAGTAATGAATCCCAGTCCCGGAGGGAGCATGAACCCTTTTTGCGAACCAGCAACAACAACATCGAGCTTCCATTCGTCCGTCTTTAAGGGCTGAGCTATGAGACCGCTTATAGCGTCAACTACTATCAATTTACCGTGGGCCTTGACAACTTTCGCGAAACCTTCAATGTCCATTACTGTCCCTGTAGATGTCTCGCTAAGAGTAGTGAAAACAGCTACTGCGTCAGGATGTTCCTTCAGTTTTTCATCGATCATTTCAGGAGTTGCATAGTCGCCGTATTCAAGCTTTATTGGGACTACCTCTGCGCCATAGGTTTCACATAGTTGCTGCCAGCGCTCACCAAATTTTCCACCTACCACGACGATAACTTTTTCGCCGGGGGACACGAGGTTAACAACTGCCATTTCCATCGCGCCCGTCCCAGAAGAAGCCAGGAGGAATAGATCATTTGTCGTTTGAAAAACATACTTCGTTCCCTCAATTGCTTCCTCCATTATCTTTTTGAATTGCGGTGTCCTGTGATGAATGGTCTCACGTGCCCCTTCAAGAAGAAGATCTGTGGGTACGGGCGTAGGACCCGGAGCGAGGAGATAATTTTTCTTCACCATCTTTGCCATAAATGCACCCCCTTAGATATGTGTTGAATAATATCTCAGCATTACGTACATCGTAGCGATCATTCCTGATATCATCAATAGCGGGAAAGCGTACTTGATGTAGTTTGAAAATGTCAGCTTTCCCCTTTTCAATTTCTGGCTCATTCCAGTTACCACCATGTTAGCGGCAGCTCCGACTATTGTACCATTGCCACCATAACAAGCTCCTAGAACGAGAGCCCACCAAAGAATGTCGGAAAGGGCAGGATCTTTGCTAAAAACCAGTTCCGGATTTCCAATTATGCTGTTAATAACGGGAACCATGATCATTACCATCGGAACCGCACTGACAAATCCCGAAAGGAACAAAGGGAACCAGAGAACAAAGATCAACAACAAAATAGGACTATGGAGAGAGCTCACAAGAAAGCTCACGAAAGCGTCCATTAGCCCCACTGCTTCAAGACCATATACAAGAGTGAACATCCCCAAAAAGAAAAAAATCGTGCCCCATTCGATCTTGTGAAAAAGTTTTTCCATTACCTCAGTGTTCACTCTCATAACGAAAAGTGTGACTGCAGCAGAAAGGAGTGCGACGAGTGCCGGATCAATACCGAGTGACGGTGGTAACATGAAACCAATCAGGGTTAAAGAAAATATCGTTAAAGAAATCCGTAACATCCTCTTGTCCCTGATCTGAGAAAAGGGATCCGTGTTAGCGAACCTTTTCAGGATTTTTTGTTCCTCATCATTGAGTTTAAAATATTTGCTCTCTTTCCACAAGAGGAGAATAAGGATGGTAATCAGCGTTATGAAGACCACAGGGGCGACATTTATCAAAAAATCATTAAAGCTCTTCCCTGCTGCAAAACCTACAATCATGTTTGGCGGATCACCAATTAACGTCGCCGTTCCACCAAGATTTGCAGAAAGTATGATCATGATGAGAAAAGGAAAAGGATTTTTTTCCAGAGCATCAGTTACAGCGAGAACAACAGGGACGAATACCATCACAGTACTCACGTTATTCAGGAGGGCAGAGGCGAGAGCAACAATCAAGGAGGTTACGATGTAGAGCAACTTGAAATCCCCACGGCTCATCTTTACAACCGCAACAGCCATGAACTGAAAGAAACCTGACTCCTCGATAAAGGGAAGGATAATCATCATTCCAATAAGAAGTCCTATAGTCCTAAAATCAACGAATTCACTTAAGTTATCGAGATTGAGAGCCCTAACACCCTCCGGAAGGGCACCAGGAAAAGCTTTGTTTAACACGGCTGTCAGAAAAAGTAGTATAGCCCCACCTGCGAAGGCACTTGCCGCTTTATCCATCTTACCGGATATCAGAAAATAGTACACAACAGCCATGAGGGCAAGTACCACACTTCCGTACAAAACAACCATCGTGGCACCTCCTGCAATTCCTTTCAACATTGCAATATATTGCATGCATGTTCTTTCGCGAAATAATATTATCAAAATGATGTGAACTCTGAAAAAATTTACAAAAGCGCCCTTTAGAAGGTTAACGCTGTTTTTTTTCATTATGGCATCAAATTGCTTTACCATTTGATGAAAAAGAATACCAATCTTTATCAGGGGGTATATATATGAAAGACTTCAAATTTTCCAACACGGGTAAAAAGCTCACTTCTTCTATCATCAGGGAACTACTGAAGGATGTCAGCATTCCCGGGATGATTTCCTTTGGTGGAGGAGTCCCGGATCCATCGACTTTTCCCAGATATGAGCTTTCTGAAATAACTCAGAAAGTTATAGAAGAGGAATTCTCATACTCACTTCAGTATGGTCCCACCGAAGGGGACGATGTATTGAAGAAAGCATATATAGAGTATCTGAAGAAGAACGAGGGCATCAAAGGACTATCGACCGAAAACCTCCTAATCACCGTTGGTTCTCAGAGTGCGCTCTTTTTATTGTCTTTGGTTCTTCTCGATAAGGACAGCAAATATTTTGTCTCCAAACCTGTATATTTAGGTGCTGCGAGTGCATTTTCCATGAGGTCGACCAATCACATAGACCTCCCGTTGAGTGAAAATGGTATAGATACTGAATTACTTGAAAAGAAACTCGCAGAACTCGCTTCCAGCGGAGAAATAAAAAACGTGAAATTCATTTACGTCATCCCCAACTTCCACAACCCAGCAGGAGTTACACTGAGTCTCGAGCGAAGGAAAAAGTTGCTCGAACTTGCTGACAAATACGATCTTTTGATAGTCGAAGACGACCCTTATGGCGACCTCCGATACGAGGGTGAAGCTATTCCTTCCATGTTTAAGATGGCCGGAAAAGATAGAGTTCTATTACTCAAGACATTCAGCAAAGTGCTTTCCCCTGGTATGAGACTGGGGTTTGTCATTGGCCACGAAGAGTTTATCAGAAAACTTGTGCTTGCAAAACAGGCTGTTGATCTTTGTTCGCCAAGCCTTACCCAGCGCATTGCTGGCAGATTCCTTCAAAAATATGATCTCAAAGAACTCTTAAAGCCAACAATCGATATGTATAGAAAAAAGAAAGACCTTATGCTGGAAGAGCTGAAAAAGAACTTTTCAGATATGCAGGGGGTTCATTGGACCAAACCGCAGGGTGGGCTCTTCATCTGGCTCACGTTACCAGAGGGGTTTGACACGATGGAAATGATGGATTACGGGAAGAAAAACGGTATACTTTTCATTCCCGGTGCCGCCTTTTCCATTGGTGGCGGCTGTGACAATTCTATGAGACTTTCCTTCTGCCTTCCGCCTGAAAAAGATATTGTAGAAGGTGTAAAGAGATTAAAACAAACCGTGCTCGAATATGGAAAAGAAAAAGGGTTGCTCTGAGGGGGGATGTCAATGAGAATACTCGTGATAAATCCCGGTTCGACTTCTACAAAACTCGGGATTTATGAAGACAAACAGATAACCAGAAAAGAATACGTCAAGCACTCTCCAGAAGAAGAGGAGGGTATGGCTGTTCCGGATAAGGTCGAAGCGAGGGCCAGAGCCATAGAAAAATTTCTCTCAAAAAACGGATACAGAGTGAAAGATTTCAATGCTATCGCCTGTCGTGGAGGAATTCTCCCTCCTTTAGAAAGTGGAACATACCAGGTTGACGAAGATATGGTCAATTATCTGCTGCATAAAGCCATTCTTGATCATCCCTCGAACTACGCAGCTCCCATAGGTATGATCCTCTCTAAAGGTGAGATCCCTGTGTTTATAACTGATCCGGTTTCGGTGGACGAATTATGCCCGGAAGCACGCTTGACAGGTATACCGCAGTTGAAAAGAATGAGCCTTTTCCATGCATTGAATATGAAAGCTGTCGCCAGAGAAGTTGCAAAAGAAATGGAAACCGATGTCAGCAAATTGACCTTTGTCATCACCCATCTCGGCGGAGGAATATCTGTGGGCTTACAGGTAAATGGAAAGATGATCGATGTTAATAACAGTAAGGATGAAGGGCCCTTTGGTTCCAACAGGTCCGGTGATCTCCCAGTGGGAGATGTGGTCGAAAAGGCTTTCAGCGGGCAATTCTCTGAAAAAGAATTGATAAAGCGTTATTCTAGCAGGGGAGGGCTCATTGCGTATCTCGGAACAGATAACCTGCAGGAAGTCCTTCAAAGAGCTAAAAATGATGAATATGCAAAGAAAGTTCTGCAGGCCATGGTATATCAAATCGCGAAGGAGATCGGTGGTCTGTGCGCAGTAGCAGGAGGAAATGTAGACGCCATTATTCTCACCGGTGGAATGGCTTACAATCCCGATTTTGTCGAAGAGATAAAATCCTACATTTCGAATTTTGGTCTTGTGGTCGTTAAACCGGGGGACAATGAATTACTTTCACTGGCAATGGGAGCCGAAAGAGTGCTTTCTGGAGAAGAAAACGCAAAATGCCTTTCACTGGAGGGAATAGTATGATCGATAAACTCTCACAATTATTCGACATTGCGAAGGGCAGTGATAAAAAGATCGCCGTAGCTGCTGCGGAGGATGAGATCGTTCTAAAGGCAGTGAAAGAAGCCATTGAACGTGATCTTGCGGAATTCGTGTTATTTGGTGATGCAACGGAGTTAAAGAAACTTTGCACGAATGTCGGTTTATCAGAAGGTTTTAAAATAGTACACGCGGCTAGTACTTCTGAAGCTGTAACTGCTGCAGTCGAAGCAGTCGCCTGTGGAAAAGCTGATCTCCTGATGAAGGGTAAAATCAAAACTGGTGAGCTTTTGAGCGTTTATCTTAAAGAAGAATATGGACTCAGAGCCGGGCGGACAATGAACCTTGTGAGCGTGTTTGAAATACCAGGTTTTGACAGGCTGCTCATCGTAACCGATGCAGGAATGGTGATTGCGCCCAGTCTAAAACAAAAGGTGGATTCTATCGTTAACGCTTCAAAAGTCGCCGCCGCACTGGGAATAGATAATCCAAAGGTAGCCATCCTTGGTGCCATCGAGGTCGTAAATGAAAAGATGCCCGCTACCATCGATGCAGCTATACTTTCAAAGATGGCACATCGCAATCAAATTCCGGATGTGATTGTCGACGGTCCTCTCGCGCTTGATAACGCCATTTCAGAAGAAGCTGCAAGGCACAAAGGAATCGACAGTCCCGTTGCTGGAAAGGCTGATATCCTCATAATGCCAGATATAGAAGCCGGGAACATTTTCTACAAAGCTATGGTTTTTCTCGGTGGTGCCCTCGTTGCCAGTACCATAATGGGTGGAAAGGCACCCATTGTGTTGACCTCAAGAGCTGATTCAGATCTCACAAAACTCTTATCCATTGCCCTGAATGTTTTGATAGCAAAGGGGGCTTCAAAATGAGAATCCTCGTGATCAATCCCGGATCAACCTCAACAAAGCTCGCCATATTTGAGAACGAAACAATCGTTGAAACCAAAACAATCAGACATTCAACAGAAGAGCTTTCAAAATTCGAAAATCTGTATTCCCAGAAGGATTTCAGAAAAGAACTGATCCTAAGCTTTCTCAGTGAGAGTGGATATTCATTAGATAGCTTCGATGCCATCGTCGGTAGAGGAGGACTATTAAGGCCTCTTAAGGGTGGTACTTATTTCGTTAATGATAGGATGATAGATGACCTCAAGGCAGCAAAGTACGGCGAACACGCTTCAAACCTCGGGGCGATTCTCGCCAAAGAGCTGACAACCAATGCTTCCAAAGAGATTCCCGCATTCATTGCCGACCCAGTAGTCGTCGATGAAATGAAGGAAGTAGCCAAATTCAGCGGGCATCCCGATTTTCAGCGAAAATCAATCTTCCACGCATTGAACCAGAAAGCAGTTGCTCGCTCCGTGGCTCAGAAGTATGGCAGAAGATATGAAGAAATGAACTTCGTTGTTGTTCATATGGGAGGCGGTATTTCGATAGGTGCCCACGAAAAAGGTAGAGTTGTAGATGTAAACAATGCTCTTAATGGAGACGGACCATACACACCCGAAAGATCCGGAACACTCCCGTTAACGCAGTTAATCAAGCTCTGCTTCAGTAAAAAGTATGCCAAGAATGAAATTAAAAAGCTGATAAAGGGCAAGGGGGGGCTGGTGGCGTACACTGGCACCAATGATTGCACCAAGATACAGCAAAGACTCAGAAACGGTGAAACGGGGGAACTGGAGCTGTTCTATCGCGGCATGGCATATCAGATTACTAAGTGGATCGGGAAAATGGCCGCCGCCCTTAAGGGAGAAGTAGATGCGATAATTCTCACCGGTGGTTTGGCTCATGACACCAAATACCTTGTCCCATGGATCAGCGAGAAGGTCTCTTTCATTGCTCCAGTTGAGGTCGTTCCAGGTGGGAACGAAGAACTTGCTCTTGCCCTTGCAGCTTGCAGGGTTTTGAAGGGTGAAGAGAAGGCCAAAACTTATTGAGGTGAAATGATGTTTGACAGCAGGATATCGATCTTCATGGGGATGTTCGGCAGCGGAAAGACCGAGATCTCCTTGAATGTCGCCGTCAAGTTAAAAGAAAAATTCAAGAGAGTGGCTCTGGCTGATATAGACGTCATCAGCCCTTACTTCAGGTCCAGAGATCACGTTGAAGAGCTCAATCGTATGGGCATAAAACTTATCGCTCCCCATGGTGCGCTGATGCATGCTGACCTTCCAATAATATCTCCAGTTGTTCATGGTTATATCGCCAATGAGGAATATTCACTTGTGATCGACGTGGGCGGAAATGATGATGGTGCCATCGCTCTTGGCTCACTGAAGGTAGCATTGGATGGGAAGAATGTTAAGACTTATTTTGTTATCAACCCTTACAGACCTTTTACCAATACCGTTGAAAAGACCGTAGAACACCTCCAAAGGCTTTCAAGAGTTTCCAGGAGAAGAATCGACTTTCTAATAAACAATGCGAACCTCGGCCGGGAAACAACTGTGGAAAATGTTCTTTTCGGTGAAAAGTTTATCAGCAGGGTATCTGAACTCACTAATATTCCTGTGGCCGCTACGGTGATCGCAGATGATTTAAACTTTGAAGAAGAAAAATTTCCAATTTTCAAGATAAAAAAATTTCTTAAAACACCTTGGGAGGGTTGAGAATGCCAAAGAATTTCGTAACAATCAACGAAGAGCGTTGTAAAGGTTGCGGGTTATGCATAAGTGTCTGTCCCAAGAAGGTGCTGGATTTCGCCAGCCATTTTAACAGTAAAGGTTACCACCCCGCCACGCAGGTCGACCAGGAAAACTGTATCGGCTGTGGTTTTTGCTATATGATGTGTCCGGACACAGCGATTACTGTTTACCGTGAAAACGTCGAAGTAAGAGGATGAAGGGGGAAAGAACATGGCTGAAAAAGTTATGGTTAAAGGAAATGAAGCTATGGCCGAAGCCGCTATAAGGGCAGGCTGTAGACTCTATTTTGGTTACCCCATTACACCACAATCAGAACTCACGGAATACATGGCCAGAAGACTTCCCGAAGTCAAGGGAACCTTTCTTCAGTCCGAAAGTGAAGTAGCTGCTGTAAACATGATATACGGAGCGGCCAGCACTGGAACTCGCGTGATGACTTCCACTTCCAGTCCGGGGTTTAGTCTAATGCAGGAAGGCATCTCTTACATCGCCGGTGCTGAACTTCCCTGTGTGTTCATCAACGTTGTCCGTGGAGGTCCTGGCCTGGGAGATATCCAGCCGGCACAGAGCGACTACTTTCAGGCAACGAAGGGCGGAGGCCATGGCGACTATAATTTGATCGTTCTTGCTCCCAGCTCTGTTCAGGAAGCTGTGGACCTCGTTCAACTGGCTTTCGATCTTGCTGATAAATATAGGAACCCGGCTCTTATCCTGGCTGATGGAATGCTGGGACAGATGATGGAACCCGTGGAATTCCCGGATTTCAGAGACCTGAACACACTTCCGGACCATAGCTCATGGGCCATGCAGGGTTGCGAAGGCAGGGAACCTCACAAAATCACCTCCTTTGATATCGACCCTATCAATCTAGAAAAAATGAACATAGGATATCAGAAAAAATATAGAGAAATAGAAGCAAACGAAGTGCGCTACGACACTGAGATGATTGATGATGCCGAATACCTCCTTGTCGGATATGGAACCATGGCAAGAATCCTTGGCAGTGTTGTAAAAAAGGCCAGAAGTGAGGGCATTAAAGTTGGTCTGTTCAGACCAATAACGTTGTGGCCTTTCCCCTATAAGGAACTCGAAAGCGCTGTTTCTGGGAAGAAAGCTGTTCTCACCGTTGAAATGTCCACCGGTCAGATGGTTGAAGACGTTAAGTTAGCGGTGAACGGAAAGATAAAGGTCGATTTCTATGGCAGGACCGGTGGCGTTGTTCCCACACCTGAGGAAGTTCTGAGGGAACTCAAAAAGATCGTCGAGAGGAGTGAATGAAATGGCAGCCAAGGCGATATTCGAAAGACCAAAATCCCTTTCTGATAAAGAGTTCACGTACTGTCCTGGGTGTCATCACGGAATCGTTCATCGGCTAATAGCTGAGGTCATCGATGAACTTGGAATACAGGGTAAGACTCTCATGGTGGCTCCTGTGGGGTGTTCTGTTTTCGCTTATACCTTCTTCGATGTTGATGGAACCGTCGCTGCGCATGGTAGGGCACCAGCAGTTGCAACGGGAATGAAACGAGCAATGCCCGACAGAGTGGTCTTCACTTATCAGGGCGATGGTGACCTTGCAGCGATCGGCACCGCAGAAATAATCCATGCTGCCAACAGAGGAGAAAGAATAACAACCATTTTCATAAACAATGCTATTTACGGAATGACTGGCGGTCAGATGGCTCCTACCACCCTTCTTGGGATGAAGACAACCACTTCACCGTATGGTAGAGAGGCAGACAGAGAAGGTTATCCTATACATGTCAGCGAAGTTCTAAAAGAACTCTCTGGTGTAGTTTACCTGGAAAGAGTTGCTGTAAGTTCTCCAGCTGAAGTGAGAAAAGCTAAACAGGCTATAAAAAAAGCCTTCATCGCTCAGATCAAGGGTCTGGGATTTTCTCTCGTCGAAGTTCTTTCCACCTGTCCCACGAATTGGGGACTGGATCCCATCGAGGCAATGAAATGGCTAAACGAAAACTTGAAAAAGGAGTATCCCCTTGGCGTCTTTGTTGACAAGGTAGGTGAGCTGAAATGAGCGAAAACATTCTCATAGCTGCCGGATTCGGAGGACAGGGAGTAATGCTTCTAGGTCAGATCCTGGCAACGGCTGCCATGTACGACGATAAACACAGCACATGGTTACCTTCCTACGGACCTGAGATGCGCGGTGGAACAGCTAACTGCACCGTGGTTATAAGTGATGAGACCATTGGCTCTCCGATAACCGATACCCCAGGCGAACTCATTATCATGAACATACCGTCTCTGCTGAAATTTGAATCGACATTGAAAAAAGAAGGGCTGTTGATTCTCAACACATCGGTTGTTGATAGAGAACCCCAGAGAAAAGATATCGAAATTGTTAAGGTAAACGCCAACAAAGTAGCCGAGGAAATTGGCAACACAAAAGTGGCGAACATGGTCATGCTCGGTGCGTATCTTGAGAGGACAGGGGCAGTCTCTGTCGAGAGTGTCGAAAAAGCACTGAGAAAAAAGCTTACTGGGAAAAAAGCTGCTCTGATCGAAATGAATCTCAAGGCTATCGAGGCGGGAATGAAATTAGCAAGAAAATAAGAGGAGGAGCTCAGCTCCTCCTCTTCTTCATGGCTTCCTCAATTTCTTTCTGAAAATTCAACAGCGTTTTGGGTTCTTCATAGAAAGTCCACACGTTATCTGCTGTTTTAATTACCAGAAAATAGTCATAATGTCTGGGTTTACCAATGCTTCTAACATTTCGCACTGGTATGAACAGATCTCTTAACCTTGGATAATATGGTTTGTTTTCTGATATTACCTGGTGAACAGCAGTTTCTTTTAATTCATTCAATGAAAAGGACATGAGTGTTTCACCTTCATATGGAAGTTTCAAGGTGAAATAGAGCCTGCCAGCCGAGACTATTACGTGAGCAGGACTCATCTGAAGCTTTTCGAGTCTCGAAACTTCTCCAAAAGTGAACATGAGTGTTTGAACACGACTCCGATTTGAACGACCTTTGAGATTAATTCTCCTTATAAGGCGCTCTCGGGGTATTTCGTCGATCAATCCAAGGAGCATAGTGATACTGGACACAAGAGTACCAAAAATATGACCGACAGTCCCGATCCCAGCAAAAAGAGCCACAGCTTCTGTACTGATAGGAGTTATCATTGAGAGTATGAGGAGCCAGAATTCGTATCTCCTTCTGGTGACTACCAGAAATATCATGCACCCTTCTACCACAAAGAAGTACAGAAGCGGGTTGAGAAAAAACCTTGAGAAGACCATTACTGAAAGAAGGATAAGCGCTACCATCATATCACCACTCTCATTTGCCGACACAAAAGTTACTGAATATAGTGTCAAGCAGGTCATCTTGCAAGTATTTCCCTGTGAGTTCATCCAGTGTTTTGATAGTCTGATGTAAGAAAGAAGAAATTATATCCATAGTGATCCCCTGTTTAAGAGCATCCAAGGTTTCATTTAGATACTCAAGAGCTCTGTAAGTCAGTGCTTTCTGCCTTTCGGTTACAAACAATTCGCCCTCATTGAAATCTGTAAGATCAGCTGTTTTTTCGAGCATTTTTTCTTCCAGCTTTCGCAATGACCCTCCAGAATTTGCGCTGATACATAACTCCAGATCTCCAGGACATTCAGATACAAGATCTAGCTTGTTTCCGAGCAATACATATCTCTTCATTTTCGGTCTGAACTGCTCGAATAATTTGAGATCCGGGACAGGATCGGTCAAATCTACCATGAATATTACCAGATCCGCCATTTCAATTTCTTTTTTACTTCTGTCTATTCCTATCCTTTCGACTACGTTATCAGGCTCTCTTATCCCCGCGGTATCGACTATTTTGAAGTAAGTGCCGTCAATGCTTAAAGCCTCTTCAATTGTATCCCGTGTTGTTCCAGGAATGTCGGTGACGATTGCCCTATCTTTTCGGAGTAATGCGTTGAGAAGCGTTGATTTACCAACATTTGTTCTGCCCGCTATAACTGTTCTTATTCCTTCTGTCAGAGTTATTCCGTTTTCACCATGAGCAACCAGCCTTTCGAGTCTTTCTTTCGCCTTCTCGAGTCGGATAATGACTCCTCCAGTGGATACTTCCACTTCTCCAGGGTAGTTCAGCTCAACCTCAACCTCTGCCATGGCCTCGATAAGAAGCTGCCTGATGGATTCGACAACCTGCCCGAGTTTCCCCTGGTATGTGAATGAAGCGGCTTCGTGAGCTTTTCTCGTTTTTGCTTCAACTAGCACCTCAATGGCCTCTGCCTTGAGAAGATCCATCTTCCCATTCATCACAGCTCTTCTTGTAAATTCGCCCGGTAGTGCCTCCCTGAATCCAACTTTAAACAATTCCTCCATGACAATTTTTAAAACTATAGGGCTGCCATGAAAGATAAGTTCTACCATATCTTCTCCGGTGTAAGAACGGGGAGCCCTATAAAAGACTACAGTCACTTCATCTACCATCTTTCCATCAACAGTAAATTCAGTGAGGTAAAGTCTCCAAGGTTCAATGTGCTTTACCTTCAAGAAGGGTGTGATTAGTTTCCATACGTTCTCGCCTGAGCATCTGATGACGGCGAGGGCAGAAAAACCTCTTGGGGTCGCAACGGCACAGATTGGGTCAAAAATCATATTTTCCATCTCCCGACAAAATCCTGTTTAGAACATTCATAACACGCTCCGGTCTGACACTGTATATAAACGCGGAGGATTCGCGTTCATTGAAAATGACTCTCAATTTACCGTAAGTGAGTTCATCAAGTTTTTTAACATCTTTAAACTTCAGCTTTATTGTTTCTGAATCTCTATCGTATTCGATTAACTTTATGCCCTTCTTATGTGCGGCGAGTCGTAATCTAGCTGCATTAAACAATGAACGCACCTCTTTTGTTGGGGTACCGAATCGATCAATTAGTTCATCTAACAGTTCTTTCAGTTCACTAATATCCCGGGCATTGGCGATTCTCCGATATATTTTCAGACGTTCTATCGAGTCCCCAACATACTCTTGTGGAATTACCATATCATAATATATCCCTCTCATTTCAGTGTCAACAGTTTCACGGGTATCGATTTTTTCATCGGATTTATTCAAAATTTCAGCAGAGGCCCTTTCGAGCATTTCATGGTAAAGATACAGCCCCACAGAAGAGATATTCCCGGACTGCTCACTACCGAGAAGAGTTCCTATTCCCCTGATCTCCATGTCTCTCATAGCTAGCTTCAACCCGCTACCCGGGCCTGAAAACTCTTTGAGAGCTTTCAATCTCTCTTTGGATTGCGGTCCAAGGTTTTTAGGGTCATACAGGAAATAGGCAAAAGCCCTCCTGTTGCTTCTTCCTACCCGGCCACGGAGCTGGTATAACTGAGCAAGTCCATACCTTTGTGAGTCATCAACGATTAATGTATTGGCGTTGGGAATGTCGACTCCGCTCTCTATTATGGTGGTGCATAAAAGCATATCGAGGTCACCACTGTAGAAATCACCAATAATTTTTTCGAACTTCCTCTTTCCCATTTGACCATGGGCAACACCAACGGTTACCTCCGGAAGCAGTCCACTCAAAAACTCGTACAGTTCATCGAGTTCCTGGACCCTATTATGAACATATATAACCTGCCCACCCCGATTGATTTCTCTCAAAACTGCCGTCCTGATAAGCTTTTCGTTTTTTGGACCCACGTAAGTCTCTGCTGCGATCCTACCTGCAGGTGGTGTTGTTATTACAGAGAGTTCTCTGAGTCCTGATAGGGCCATGTAAAGTGTTCGGGGAATAGGGGTAGCACTCATGGAGAGGACGTTAACCTTCAGCCGTAGCTTTTTAAAATGCTCCTTTTGCATAACGCCGAATAGCTGTTCCTCATCTATTATCACCAGACCAAGGTCGTAAAATTTGACAGCATTTGACAGAAGGCTATGTGTGCCTATCACAACATCAATCAATCCTTTCTTAAGTCCTCCAAGGAGTTTCTCGCGTTCTTTGCCTGTCGTATATCGGTCGAGGAGTTTGACGGAAACACCCAGAGGTGAAAGGCGTGAGCTAAAACTCTCAAAATGCTGTCGTGCCAACACCGTCGTGGGTACAAGAACAGCAACCTGCTTACCTGAAACAACGGTTCTAAAAGTGGCCCGTATCGCAACTTCTGTTTTCCCGAAACCTGAGTCACCACTGATAAGCCTATCCATCGGGCGTTCTCGGGCAAGATCGTTTAACACCTCTTCAATGGCTTTTTGTTGATCTTCGGTTTCTAAATACGGGAAGCTCTCTTTCAACTTCTCTTCAAGTTCAGATTCTCCTGTCAGAACTACGCCCCTTATCCTCTCCCTCGCAGCATAAAGTGCAGCCAGTTCTTTGACTCTCCTTCTTACCTCTTCTTCGACACGTTTTTTCTGTTTTGCCCAGTGGTTACCTTTCAAAGTGTTCAGCTGAACACTTTCTTCCCCACCGATATATTTGTGTACTCTATCAACACGTTCCACCGGTACATACAGCTTTGAACCCTCTCTGTATTCTAGGGCCAGATATTCTCTCGTTCCGAGAGCCGATGTTATGGTCTTTACCCCCTGATATCGACCTATCCCGTAGTCTTTGTGAACAACCAGATCACCTGGTTCGAGTTCAGTCCAGTCTATCAAAGGAGTGCTTGGTGTGAATACCTTTTTACTCTTTCTTTTTCGTATAAGAGGAGCTTTCTGTTCCTCTGCCCTAACAACATCCCAATCGAGAAATGTGGGTTCTCGAGCGGCAAGAATGATATAGCTGCGGAGCTTCATGAAAAATTCAACTGAAAGGCCACCAAATCTTTTATACAGGAACCGCTCCGCAGTTTTTTCTTCCAACATCTCTATAACTTCCCTTTCCAGTCTTGCGAATTCATTAACGGCTTCATCCGGTTCCACAAAGATGTATTGAGTTCCCTCAGGTAAATAATCGGCAAGAATACTCTGACTTTCATAGAACATTCCGGATACTGTGTCAAGGTTAATGCCGCTTTCAAGTTTGAAGGTTATCTTTTTTCCGGTCTGCCTTTCGGCGTGATTGATCCGTTTCTCCGCGAGTTCTAGATGTTTCTTATGAGTCAACGATTCAGAACCAGGTATTAATTCAAAGTTATCAAGGCGTGCGATACTCCTTTGTGTTATCACATCGAACCGTCTTATTGATTCAATTACATCGTCGAAGATTTCGATCCTGACAGGTTCGGTATCTCCAGGAACGAAGATATCTATTATCCCGCCTTTTATAGAGAACTGTGAAGGCTCCGCTACGGTAAAAACCCTCACATAACCGAGTGATTGCAGTAGAGGAGCGGATAGAGAAAATTTATCACCAACACGAAATTTCAAAAGATACTTCCCTAGAATTTCAGGTGGTATAGTCTTTCTAAGAAAAGAGTGCATCGTTGTTACTATAATGGGGCTCTGACCCTGTATGAGCTTTCTAAGAACACCGAGCCTTGCACTTTTTACGCTATATGATGTGCCTATCTCCTCAAAAGGAAAAACATCATGAGATGGAAAGATATCCACCGTAACCCCTTCAGGAAAGACATCTTCCAGACGTCCAAGCATCTTTTCGGCAGGAAGGAGTATCACCGTGGGCCTTTTCAACTCTTTTGCATTAATACTCAACCATCCTATGGGATCTTTCGAGAGTATTAGTTCTCTTTTTGACATAATATCCTCCTCACTCGCACTTTCGAATTTTATCACCCTTTTAAAAAAAATTAATCTCCATTTTCTTAAGGAAAATTCAAAGATGAGGGAGGGGTGGTATAATTGAGTTGCCGGGGGAGCCTTTTCGGCTGAGAGTGCGTGCGGCGCAGACCCCTTGAACCTGATCCGGGTAATACCGGCGAAGGGAGGCTGAGGTTGCGCCGTCCCTTGGACGGTTTATTTTTTTTTGGAGGTGAAAATCGTGAAAAGGTTTCTGGTTTTTTTGATTATCGTTTTTACATTGACACTGTTCGGCGAAGAACTCATCGTTTACACTTACGACAGTCTGCTTCCATTTGCGAGAGAGGCTTTTCCACTATTTGAAAAAGAAACGGGTGTTAGCGTTCAGGTAAGGACTTTTGGAGATGCTGGTGCGTTACTATCGAAATTGATTGCTGAGAAAGGACAGACCGAAGTCGATGTTGTAATAGGCATCGATAATCTTCTCGCCCGGAGAGCATTCGATGAGGGGTTGTTCATGAGTTATCTTCCAGAGAACGCCCATCTCATTCGCGATTTGAATCTAATATTTGATCCTCTCTGGCGACTTACTCCCTATGATTACGGTGCTATCGCATTCATTTATGATAAGAGCGAACTCGGGACTCTTTCTCTTTCTTCCATGGATGAACTCACTCAAAATCGCTTTTCAAAGAGTATCATTATCGAAGATCCTCGAACCTCAAGCACGGGTCTTTCCTTTCTGATGTGGACATACGCTCTTTACGGCGATAACTTCATCGATTTCTGGAAAAAGTTCAAAAACTCCATACTAACTATTACACTGGGTTGGGATGATGCCTTTGAGAAGTTTGAAGCGGGAGAAGCGCCCATTATGGTAAGTTACGCTACTGACGGAGCGTATTCTTACCAGTACTACGGCGATGTCTATTATGGCACGCTGATTCCCGGAGGAAAAGGATACGTGCAGATTGAAGGTGCCGGGATCGTGAAATGGAGCACCAAAAAAGAACTCGCAAAAAAATTCATTGATTTTCTCATCTCACCTGAAGCTCAGAAACACATTCCACTAAATCAATGGATGTTTCCTGTAGTTGAGGTGGAAATGCCCGAATGTTTTAAATATGCCCTTGATCCAGCTGAGGTCGTAACGGTGAGAAACGTTGACGTGGAGGAAGTAATCAGACTCTGGGAAGGTATTATCTATTGATACAACGTTCAGCCCTAGCACTTTATTTTGCCCTTTTCTTTGTGGGCTTTTTCATCATGTTCCCTTTACTTGTCGCCTTTGGCTCGGAAGGGCTTACGAGCTCTTTGGCGGTTTTGAAAACTCCCCCGGTAATCAACATTCTTAAATTCACAATATTTCAGGCTGTTATTAGCACTTTAATGGCATTCGCGGTGGGAATACCTGCCGCGTATTATTATTCCAGACACCAGGATATCCTCTCCAATCTTCTGCATTACACAACGTATATTCCTTTCTTCCTGCCGGGTATTTCAATGGTCGTAGGTTTTCTCGTATTGCTCGGTAGGTACGGTGTACTCAATAATCTGCTTGCCTTCATGGGAGTGGAGCGTCAGCAATTTTTATACAATTTTGGAGCCATTCTACTCGGTCATATATTCTACAACTCCCCCATAACAGTCAGAATCGTTGGTAGTGCGCTAAAAAATATTCCTTTGGAAATAGTGGAGGCGGGAAAGGTCGATGGTGGTTCAAAACTCGACCTTTTTTTCTTTGTAGAGCTGCCTCTCATCATTCCGGCGATTCTCAGTTCGCTGATATTGACGTTTTCTTACTGTTTCACTTCCTTCGCGGTAGTTCTTATGCTCGGAGGTTCACAATACGCCACACTGGAAGTTGCAATCTATATGTACCTCAAGTTGCTAGCCAGGCCTGAGATTGCTCTGGGACTAGCCTTAGTACAATTTCTTTTTATCTTCAGCTTCGGTCTTTTGGGTACCATCATCGAGCGAAAGGAGCAGTTACCAATTGGCAATAGAATCATTTACAGGAAAAGCTGGCTTTCGATGGTGGCTTTGGCTTATCTGTTCTTTGAATGGCTTCCGGTTTTCAGTGGAATGTTTGGTTCCATATATGACTTCAAAAGGGCATCTTTTCTTTTCGATAAGTTCAAGATCCTATTGAGTCTGAAGCCAATTGGAGTGCTCGGTGTTTCTATCGTCAGCACAATCTTCCGATCTCTGGCTCTTTCATTGTCAGCGGCGTTTCTTACAACGATACTTTCTTTCTTGATTGTATGGAGTGCCAGGAGTTCACGATTTGAAAATGTTTCGATTCGGTTGACTTCGCTGATAAGCATTTCAATTACACCGGCCATACTCGCTCTAGGATATTCTATTGCATATAGGAGCTTTCCACCACAGCTTGGGATGATTCTACTCTATACGGTTGTTTCGTTTCCCGTTGTAATAAATTTACTTCATGGTGAAACAGCTTCATTTGACTTCGCAATCATAGAAGCTGCAAAAATAGATGGAGCCAAGCCTTTGCAGATTCTATGGCATTTAGTGATTCCACTCCTGAGATCTACGATTGTCACTGTATTCGCAATAACTTTTGCCATTTCTATGGGTGAATTCAGTGGTTCACTAATTCTGGGCGGTGATAGAGCGCCCACCATAACGGTTGCCATTTATCGGATGCTTTCTAGCAGACACGTACCAGAAGCGAGGTTGTTGAGTTCGCTTCTGGTAGTGATTGTATTGATGGTGATTTTTATAGTAAACAGATTATCTCTCGGCAGTTTCAGGAAAGAGGAATAGTTTACAGCATTCCTTCACCGGACATTTACCACAGAGGGGTTTCAAAGGTTTACAGATCCTTCTTCCAAACTCCACCATTGAGCCGTTAATAGGCCCCCAGAGATCTTCATCCAGCAGTTTCGTTAACTCGTGCTCAGTTTCATCTGGTGTTCGTGTTTTCACCCAGCCAAGCCTGTTGCTAATACGATGCACGTGCGTATCAACGGCCAAAGCTGGAATTCCAAAAGATACGCTTAGCACAATATTGGCAGTTTTGCGCCCAACTCCAGGCAATTTCAAAAGTTCACTAAGTTCCATGGGTACTTTGTTATCGTAGCGTTCAACGAGCAACTTTGCGATAGCAACGATTCGTCCGGCTTTTTGCTTGTACATACCGGCAGGCTTCACTAAATCATAAAGATCTTCAGGTGAAGCATTAGCTATCGATACCGGACTACTATATCGGTCAAATAATCTTTTTGAAGCTAGTTCAGTGTTTTCATCACGGGTCCTCTGACTCAGTATCGTACTCACAAGAACCTTGAATGGGTCCTTTTCATGATGCTCTCTTGGAAAATGTTCTATGATCGTCCTTGCTACTTCGTTTGGTTCACAGCGCTTCATTCGGCATCTCCAAAAAAGCCTTGTAAGCTCTATACGTTTCATAGAGATCGGCTTTAGAAGCTATCTCAAAAGGTGAATGCATACCTAAGAGAGGAGGGCCAGCATCTATTACATCCATTCCCTTTTCAGCAAAAAATTTGGCTACTGTTCCACCACCTCCGCGATCAACCTCTCCGAGGGTTCCCGTCTGCCAGACTATGTCTCCACTGTTAAGAACTCTTCTGACTCTTGCAACAAATTCCGCTGAAGCTTCGCTTGTTCCGCCTTTTCCACCACGACCTGTATACTTTATCAGGACTATGCCATGACCGAGTCTGGGAGCATTTTCTGGGTCATGTGCATCTTCAAACATGGGATTGATAGCGGCTGCGACATCTCCAGATAGCATGCTAGATTTTTCCATTGCCAACAACACATTTTCCCAGGGATCGTTCATGTCCATCAACCTAGCTATTCGCATAAGAGCATTCATCCAGAAGTAGCTTTTTGCACCGGTATTTCCATCGCTCCCGATCTCTTCCTTGTCGAGAAGTAAAACGCCAGCCGACCTGGAAAGTTTATTGGCATTTATCAGTGCGGTGATAGCCGTGTACGCGCATATTCTGTCATCTTGTCCGTAAGCTCCTATCATCGACCGGTCAATACCAATTTCCCTTGGTTGTATGGCAGGGACGAATTGGAGGTCAGCACTGAAAAGATCTTCTTCTTTCAATCCATATTTCTCGTTCAAAGATTTTAAAAAAGCCAGTTTGATTGAGTTCTCTTTGTCACCAGAACCCAGAGGGATCGAAGCTGCCAGAGCGTTCAAATCCTTACCCTTGAAGACTTCCCTGAAATCTCCTTTTCTGTTGTCCAGATGAGGCAGTAAATCGCTTATAACGAACACTGGATCACCGGGTTCTGTGCCAATATTTATGTCAATCTTATCGCCATTTTCAAGTACAACCGTTCCGACCAATGCCAAGGGTATGTTCAACCACTGATATTTTTTGATTCCACCGTAGTAGTGAGTTTTCAGAAGGGCGAGACCCGCTTTTTCTTTCAATGGTCTCGGTTTTAAATCGAGCCTCGGTGAATCAATATGGGCCGCAACCATATTAAAACCTTTATCCAGGCTGTCAATGATTCTGAATGCTAAAAGAGCTTTACCTGCTTTCACGCTATAAACACTATCACCGGGTTTTATCCTCTCACCGTTCTTTTCATACTCTTCTATTGGCTTAAAACCCGCGTCTTTTAGAAGGCGAAGCGCGCTTCTCACAGTTCGACGTTCAGTGAGTGCTTTGGCGATAAACTCCATGTACCCTTTTGAATATCCCTCGATGGAAGCGGATATGTCCCTTCTCCATGCCAGAGTAGCATTGAAACTAAGATCATCCATGTTTAACTCCTTTTCTGCCACAATAACACCTCCCAAACAATTTTAGCAGAAAATAAACCACACCCGTTGTATAATTGCTTTGAACCATTGAAAACTTTTTTATGTCAAATTAGCGTTAGGGTGGTTTTGTGGACGAAAAGAAGCTGATTGAAGGGCTGAAGAAAAAGCAGCTATGGGCCTATGAAATACTGTATGATAGATATGCCCAGCGTCTTGGAAGCGTTATCAAGTCTTATCTAGGGGTGGACGATGTTGACGATGTCATACAGGAGACTTTTATAAAGGTATTTAAGAACATAAAGAAATTCAAAGGTAATTCCAAATTATCGACATGGCTTTATCGAATCGCTGTGAACATATGTAAGGACATCATAGCAAAAAGAAAAAGGCAAAACCACCTGCTCGTGGATTTTCAGGAGAGTGAAGAACAACATATTAGTGAACCACCCGCCACGAATGACGTTTTCAAAGAAGTTATGGATGAACTGAGTTTCGAAGAGCTGATGGATATAATCGCAAAACTATCAGAAGAAGACAGATTACTCATAAAGTTGAGAGATATCGAAGGGATGAGTTACGACGAGATAGCAGAGATCCTTGAAAAGCCTGTGGGGACTGTGAAAAGCAGACTTCATTATGCAAGAAAAAGGCTCAGGGAACTACTTGAGGAGGTCGGATATGATGTCTGAGTTCGAAAATGACCGTTTCAACGCTCTCATCGATGACGGAATGAAGTATGAGCTCAGCGAAGAGGAGAAAGCTGAACTGAGGAGGTATGTCAGATTCGTTAATATGATGAGGGAACGAACCAGCTACCGTCCAAGTGAGTCCGCAAAGCTAAAAACACTTTCCAGCATAAGGAAGAAAAAGCTCTTTCCTTACCGAGTTTCCCTTGCTGTTGCAGCTTCTGCGGTTATTTTAATTCTTGGTCTTGGATTCTTTATGGAGAACTCCATTTTAATAACCCCCAAGCCTGTGTTTATGCTTAACAACGGTGAATTCGACTCAGTCAGAAAAAGTCTCCTCTCCATCAGCAAACTTGATTTACCCCTCTCTTCGATAGACAACGAGACACGGGTGGAGTCTAGTACCGGTGAAAACAGCGAACTCAAGAAGCATTTGGAAACAACAATAAATTTCATTGTAAACAGAGAAGAAAAAAGCAACATGGTTGTGTTGAGTACCACTTTTTAATCCAGGAGTGTGAAGTGAGTGAAATTAAAACTATTAGCTATTGTACTGCTTAGTTTTTCAGCTATCCTCGAAGCTATCTCTCTGGATGATGTGATCAATGCGTTGATAGCTTCTTCTTATGAAGTTACGAGAATCGTAAGGGAAACCGGCATAACAACTACCATCAGAACGGAAAGGGTAACGAAAATAGGTTCATATAAACTAATAAAGATCAACACTCCTCTTAGAAACTACGTTTGGTTACGAAGTTCATTCGGTGAATACGTTATTATCGATGATATAGCCTTCGAGCCCGCTATTGAGTTGAAAGATCTCGAAGATCAGTTCATCGATGTAGCTCGTTCAAAGAAGTACAACCTGCTCCTCTCACTCGATCTTCCTACAGGTTACAAATTCATTCTCAAAGATAACTTCACAACGTACGAAGCTACACTCGATCGAGATTTAAAATTTATAAGACTCAGTAAAAAGTATCCCTTCTATTCTATGGACATAACCTATAGAGACTATTCACCAGTAACAGACGCCAGCTCTGAGGAATTATCCAGGTATATTTTCACAGTGAAGAAAATCAGAGCCCCCCTCAAGCTTTCAAAAGAATGCCTGAAGAAGAACTTCCAGTGGGTTGCTATGGACTTTTCCTTCGATGGAAATTCAACTACTTATACTCTGTATCTCTATTCGACATCACTAGGAAAACTCGCTCTCTACCTATTGTCAGATACTGAAAACAAGAAATTTATAGACACCGTTGAGGAAATATGTTCAAACTCACCTGTCACCTACGTTACAAGAAAGATAGAAGGGGTTCTGGCAATATTAATCGGTCCAAAAAACCTGGAACTATCCAGCATTATCGACTCCTTGTTCGAACTCAAATAGGCTGAAATTCTTTTTTCACGCCGCCTTTTAAGGCGGTTTTTTTATTCTCTCTTAATAATGTTGGTGTATAATCGAGAAAAATTGGGAGGTCATTATGCATTTGAAGGAGTCCGTTGAGCTGCTTAAAAGGAGAGGATACAGGATTACTCCCCAGAGAATAGTGATCCTGAAGGTTCTTGAAAATAATAGAACCCATCCGACAGCTGAGGATATCTTCTTGATGGCAAGGAAAAGCTACCCAGCTATCTCGATTGCGAGTGTCTACAACGTTCTCGAAATCCTTGAAAAAGAAGGTATTGTGAAAAGTCTCACTGGAATGGATGGAATAAAACATTACGATCCAGATACGTCTTTTCATGCTCATTTTTTCTGCAGAAACTGTAGGAAGTTTTTTGACTTTGAAGGAGATTTCTCAGAACTATCCGAATATTTCGAACGGGATTTTTTCGATTATAAAATAGAGAGTGTCAAAGTAATAATCACAGGTCTCTGTCCTGAATGCAGGAATGCTTTATAATTGGAGGTGTTGGGTGTGTCAATAGAGCCTGCGATTGATTTGCAGAGTGTACTGAAAGAGATCGATGAGGCATCCGACCTTGTTACACTGCAGAATGTAAAAGCCAAATATCTGGGGAAACAGGGAGTTGTCACAGGTCTTTTTAAGAAGATCTCCTCTATTCCACAAGGGGAAAGAAAGGCTTTCGGCCAGATGGTCAACAATCTGAAAAAGCAGATCGAATTAAAGATAAGTGAGAAACGGGCCGAAATAGAGAAAAAGATGCGAGAAGAAAAAGAACGGAAAGACCGGTTTGATATAACTCTTCCAGGCGCAATACGCGATAGCGGCACATACCACATAATCACGCAGGTCATGGAAGAGGTACAGGAGATCTGGTTGAGCATGGGATTTGAAATAGCCACAGGTCCTGAAGTTGAAGATGTTTACTATAATTTTGAAGCTCTCAACACTCCCGAATGGCATCCTGCAAGAGATATGCATGATACATTCTATTTCAATAGAAACCGGCTTTTAAGGACTCATACTTCTCCCATACAGATAAGGGTAATGGAAAACAGGAAGCCACCTCTGGCCATTTTCGCTCCAGGTAAGTGCTACAGAAAAGATACACCAGATACTACACACCTGCCTATGTTTCATCAATTCGAAGTCCTCTATGTGGATAGACATGTATCGGTTGCACACTTAAAAGGAGTTCTCGAAACCTTCGTAAAAAGGATCTTTGGAAAGGACCGAAGGATAAGGCTAAGACCAAGTTTCTTTCCCTTTACAGAACCGAGTTTTGAAGTCGATGTTTCCTGTGGAATTTGTGGCGGTGTAGGTTGCAGGAGTTGTGGTGGTACAGGCTGGTTGGAAATTCTAGGCTCGGGTATGGTTCACCCCAATGTATTCAGAAATGTCGGATACGATCCCGAGGAATGGTCCGGATTCGCTTTGGGTATGGGAGTGGAGAGAATAGTGATGCTAAAGTATGATATTGAAGACATACGTGACCTACTGAGAAACGACAGGAGATTCCTCAAGAAATTCACGGGGGTGAACATATGAGAATTTCTGTCGAATGGTTGAATGAATATATAGATTTGAGTGACAAGAGTGTCATCGAGCTCGCTAACATGCTCTCGCTCAGTGGTACAGAGGTGGAAAGAATCGACTTTCCATGGAATTACATTGAAGGAGCCTTCACCGGTCGTATCGAATCTGTGGAAGAACATCCCGACGCTGACAACCTTGTAGTAACCAGGGTCAGAGTCGGTGAAAAGGTGCATCAGATAGTGACAGCCGATAAAACTGTTAAAACCGGTGAATATGTTGCGGTTATTCTTGCCGGTGGCAGACTCTGGGATCTCGAAATCAAGAACCGAAAATTCAGGGGTGTGAATTCTGAAGGAATGTTCCTCTCCCTTGAGGAACTGAAGCTAGAAGAAAAGTCTGAGAGGATATTCAGATTCCCCAACTCCGTAGAAACGGGAAAAGATGTGCGTGAGGTACTCAAACTCGATTCTCCTGTCATTGAAGTTGAACTCACAGCTAACAGAGGGGATTGCCTATCCGTGATTGGTATTGGCAGAGAATTTAGAGCGATTTTTCGTAGAGAATTGAAACTCCCTCAGGCAGATATCGAAGAGAACCCGGAAGAGGAGATAGAAATTTCCATTGAAAAGGGATGTAACCGCTACACGGCCTTATTGATTGACAACGTGAAAATAAAAGATTCTCCCCTCTGGCTGAAGAGACGACTGTTAGCCGCTGGATTGCGACCGATAAACAATATAGTTGACATAACCAACTATGTGATGCTAGAAACAGGGCATCCCGTGCATGCTTTCGACGCTGACCTCATAGGCGGTAATAGAATCGTTGTCCGTAGAGCAAAAAACGGTGAGAGACTTACGCTTCTTGATGGAAAAGAGGTTGAACTGATTGAAAATGACCTCCTTATTACCAATGGTGAAGAGCCCCTTGCCCTGGCTGGAATAATGGGCGGGTTGAAGTCCGGGATTTCACCAGATACAAAGAAGGTGCTTCTGGAAGTCGCAGTCTTTGACCCAGTAACAATCAGGAAAACAGCCAGACGCCTGGGAATAAGCACGGATAGCTCTTATAGATTCGAACGCGGGGTGAATCCTTCTGATTCTTTCTACGTTATCAAAAGACTTGCCTCATTAATCATGGAGCTTTCGGGGGGAACAATCGTAAGCAGAATAACCAGCGTAGGGATTTCTCCGGAGAAAAAAACCTTACACCTGAAAAAATGGTTTGTGGATAAAGTTCTCGGTACCGTAGTTCCAATAAACGAGATCGAGAGTATATTGAACTATCTTGGCTTCGAAACAAAAGAAGCTGGAGATGGTTGGGAGGTAACAGTACCACCATACCGTTACGATATCACACAGGAGATCGATCTCGTGGAGGAGATAGGAAGGATCTACGGATATGACAAAATTCCTTCTCTGCTACCACGGATCATTTCAGGCGAGGAAAACGTCCCGCGCGAGATCAAAGAGATCAGAAAACTGAGAAGAGCTCTCACCGCTTTTGGGTTCGACGAAGTTATAAATTACAGCTTTGTCAATCCCGAAAAATTGAAGAAAGTTTTCGAAGAGTTCAAGCCCCCAATGTTGCAGAATCCACTTTCTCTCGATCTTTCAGCAATGAGACCCTCACTGCTTTTTGGACTACTTGAAACAGCTTCTTATAACTTCCGACGTCAGAATAAAGATCTGAAAGTGTTCGAAATAGGTAAGGTGTTTAAAAAAGGAGATTCCATTGATGAGCATCTCTCTGTCGCGTTCCTAGCTATGGGCAAGGAGAATGCAAACGACTATACAGACAAGAGAATGGTAAGTCCATATACGTTCAAAGGAACGATTGAAGGCATACTTCAGCTGTATGGTGTTGAATACAATTTCAAAGAACCTTCAGAGACCTGGCTGGAAAGGCGAGCAGCAGCAGATATCTATGTCAATGACAGAAAAGTGGGATATTTTGGCGTATTCGATACCGTCCTGGCTGACAGGTTTTTTGAAATCAAAGGGCAAGATATATTTGTTGCAGAGCTGAATGTAGAGCTCCTTACCCAGTTCCAAAGACCAATCATGAGAACCGCTGTTATCTCACCATTTCCAAGAGTTTTCAGAGACTTATCATTGTTGGTACCTTACGACTTGAGCTTCGATGAGGTTAAGAAAACAATTATGCGGAACGCTGGTGATTATCTCACCTCCGTCAGTGTAATCGATGTCTACAAGGGCAAGGGCATTCCTGAAGGAGTCAGGAGTATTACAGTCACTCTGACATTCGAGTCTTCACAGTCTACTCTTACAGATGAACAGGTTTCAGAGAGCGTTGAAAATATCGTAACAGCGTTAAAAAACACTGGAGTGAAGCTGCGTGAGCAGTGATGAATTATTGGTAAGAAATATATCAAATAAACTCAGAGAAATCTGGCGGGAACTCGACGATACCCGCCAGTTGCTTATCAAAGAGAAATCTGGATTCAGAGACATAGTCACTGATGTGGATATCATAATAGAGAACAAATTACGCGATTATTTAATTTCCCTCATTCCAGGTACAGGATATTTCGGTGAAGAAACGGTGAGAATCGAAGGCGAAGAATTCTGGATAGTCGACCCCGTCGACGGAACTACGAATTTCTCCCGGAAGAATCCTCATTTTGCTACTCAGGTAGCCTTTTATTCAAGGGGTCTTATTGTCCTAGGCGTTATCTATGACCCTTCAAAAGATGAAATGTTCACCGCTCTTCAAGGAACAGGTGCGTTTCTGAACGGTGAAAAAATCAGGGTGAGCAACGTAACCGACCTCAAAGAAGCTTCCGCTCACACAGGGTTACAGTATTCTTCTGAAACAGCCTTTGAAAGAATTAGCGCGCGAATCAAGCGCGCGATTGCAAGTTGCAGAGCCCTGAGAATCGCTGGAAGCGCCTGCTTGGATTTGTGTTATGTGGCCTGCGGTAGGGCCGATGTCTTTTGGGAAGAGGCTTTGAAACCCTGGGACGTAGCAGCAGGCAAACTCATCGTTGAAGAGGCAGGTGGAAACGTCGATAGCTGCCTCAATGAACCCTTCAATCTTTTTTCCCCCAATATACTGGCGTCCAATGGAAAGGTTCAGTTACTAAAAGCTTTCAGAGAGAAAATTCTCGATTTATAGTTCAGTGAGTCTTTTAGTATTGAAAAAGTTTTTATAGTCTTCGTACATACATCTATCTTGTACATAATCTATCCCTTTTTCCTTGGCTTTTTGTTCAGCACGCAAACTCGATATTCCCTTTTGAAGCCACAGAGCTTTTGCACCGAGTTCCATGGCTTTCAGAGCAACGGCCTCGGCTTCTTCGGAAGGTCTGAAGATTTCCACAAGTTCCAGAGATATGCCAGAAGCAACAACTTCACCAAGGTCTGCATAAACTTTCATTCCCCCGTATTCGCTCATTGTTGGATTCACAGGAATGATTTCATACCCCATCTCTTTCAGGAACATTGGAACAAAGTTGGCAGCTTTTTCAGCATTCTTCGAAAACCCCACAACGATGATCCTTCTGAACTTTAAAAGTACCTCTCTTGCGATTTCTGGAGAAGTTTTCAAATGAACACACCTCCTACTATCATGAGAAAAGATATAATGAGGACAACGTAGGCAAACCAATCGCCGTGATCAGTATAGAATGTCCTATCTGCTTTGGGAGTGTAATGAAAATCATTCACTACATATTCAACAGACCACTCTGATACAGTAGGCAGCCTCGTGAGCACTCTACCATAAGGATCAATCACAGCAGAGATACCGGTATTCGATACTTGTACCACGTAACGTCTATTTTCCACGGCGCGAAGGATGGCCTTAGAAAGGTGTTGGATGAGTCCTGTCCTGAGATTGAACCAGCCATCGTTTGTCGATACGAGTATAACGTAACTGCCCGCATTGACCAGCTCCCGAGACACTTCAGGATAGTAAGAATCGAAGCAAATTTGTGCTCCTATCCGTTGGTCACCAACTTCAAAGACACTGAACTCTTCGCCCGGAGAGAAAAAATCGAGAAACCTCATGAACTTGAAAATACCGAACAACTTCGGATAAGGAAGAAATTCCGCAAAAGGCGTGGGTTTCATCTTCGCATAGAATTCTTCTGAAAAACCTTCAGGACTGAGCAGTCGAAGTTGGTTGTACTTCTTTTTTCCCTCAGCAGCCGGAAAACCAATCAGTATGTTAAGGTCCCTTTTTCTCGACAGTTCCTGAAGCTTTGAACCAATAAAGCTGTCACGGATATCATATAAAAAGCTTGCCTCTGGAAGAACGACCAAGCTACCGGGTGGGGCTTCTTCGAGAGCCCTTTCGATTATTTGGTAGACCTTCAGTGGCGATTCGTTATACTTCAGTGACTGGGGAATGTTAGTTTGAATGGCCGTTATACTCTTGTCGTACAGAGGATTTGTCAGTGGGGCTGGTAAGAATCTAACAATAAGAGAGTTGAGAGCGAACAATACAAAAAGAGCGGTGAATACAAAGATGTATTTGTTCTTTCTCCAGTGTTTCAAGACATATGCAAGCATAGCGTTGACGAAAACCACCAGAAAAACCAATAAATATGGACCGCCAAAAGCCGAAAGCTGCAACAAACCTTTTTGATGCACAAACGCATCACTGAAACTACCACCTGTGAATCCGAGCTGACCAAGGGAACGCAGCCATTCGAAAAGGGTGTAAAGGGAGGCAGTAAAAAGAGAACTCAGCAACAAGGAACCGGCAAACTTTTTGTTGTAAAGCTTATAAAGAAAGCCAAATCCCAGGAATGGAAACGCCATCAGTACACCCATCATGAAGAAACTCACTGTTCCCACAAAAGGCGGAAAAGAACTGAGAACTTCCGGGACATTCACTGAGAGTACCGGTAATACCCAATAGTGTGCGACCATCAAGTAGATATAAGCATATAGGAAAGCCTTAAGGGTTCCAGACAAAAGCCCTCCGCGTTCCATGTTTAAAAAAAACGGAATGAGAGCAATCCAGATCAATCCTCCCCACAACATTCCTGGCATGGAAAGAGCTGTGAGCACTGCTGAAAGCAATATAGCAATCATCTAATTTCCCCCTCGAGGATTCTTATTATCGCCTCGGCTACACCGTTGTTATCGTTGTCGCTCTCTGTAACGTACTTTGCATACTTTTTCACTTCATCTGGGGCGTTGGCCATCGCAATGGGTAACCCAACTTCTTTCATAACATCAATATCATTGAAATTATCACCAATATATGCGACTTCCTTGGGACCAATACCAAAATGCTTCATGAGAAATTTTAGCCCCATAGCCTTTCCAACTGCTGGGCCAAAGAATTCGTAAAAGGAATGGTTCTCAAGGTTGTTATTCTTTATAATCGAAACGCTGCTATCGGGGTTCAATTCTCTTATAATGTCCAGAATCTTCTCTTCCGGACCTTCGAGAGCAACTTCGGCTACGCCATCTCTTTTTATGTATTCCAGCGGGTCCTTAACGGTTCTTATCCTGAATCTGTTGTTTTCATAGTAACTTTCGTAAGGTGAAGAGGGAACTGACTCCATGTACATGTCCGGGCATTCGAAGAAGTCTCTGAACAGAATGTAAGTCACACCCCTCTCTCTAGACTTTTCGATTATCTTTTTAGCCCAATCAGAAGCCAAAAGCACCTGTCTTATGATTTCTTTTTTACCGTTCGAACACTTGATAACCAGGGCACCATTTTGAAAAGACACGGGCACTTCCAGACCGAGGTGATCCACATAATCTCTGGCTGATATAAAACTCCTGCCCGTTGAGATCGTTACAGCAACACCGGAGTTCATCGCCCGCTTTAAGCTGTTGAGATTGTCTTTGCTTATCTTCTTATCACAGCTCAACAGAGTTCCGTCGAGATCTATTATGATCAACTTTATCATGGTTTCACCCCCATAACTGCATAGTCTATTACCTGAAAAGTTGCAAGTCTTCTGTTCCTTGACTCAACCCAATTGATTATTATCGGCGCTGCAAACTCCGGTTGTAACCTTCCTTTGAGTATCCACTCCTTTGATGCTTCGTTGTTAAAAATTCCAGGATTTGCGGAGATTGTGAGTCTCAGCGGTGCCAATACCCAATGTACCTCTTCAATAATACCAGTTTTCATGAGACGCTCGGTGACCTTCAATCTTATTTCTTCAGAAGGGGCAGGGGAAACATTTATCAGCGCAATATTTCGTGACAATGGACCTATTATCTTCACATTCGCGATATCGTGAGGTATTCCTTCGAGATAGTCAAGTAATATCTCGTTGGCGATGGCTACGGCCTGACCATGATAAGCGGGATTCGCCATAATTTTCAACAGGTGCTTTAGTTTACAGCCTTCCCTGGTCGGTGCTTCTCCTATACGTGGAACTTCTATACCGAGATAGTCAAGAGCTTCGTCTATTTCCGCTTTTGACCAGTTCCTTATCGGTGCATATAGTCTCTTTCTCAAGGCTATACCCGTTTGGCCCCAGGTATCAGAAAGGTTTGCACCCGTCGCTATGATGGCGGACGTTGATTTTAACACAGCATTGAATTTCGCAAACTTGGTACATCTGTTACAGGATGGGCCATGTTTCCATATCTTTTCTTGATCTTCATAGCCCGCTGTGAATTCCAAACCAAGATCCAGACTCTTTGCGATTTCGACGACGATTTCGATTCCCCGGCTGTAACTGTACGGTCCGAAACAAACGTTGAGAAGCTTGACGTTCCTCTTTCCAAGGGCTTTTCTTGCAAGGGCAGCAACAAGGGTGCTGTCTTTACCACCGGAAAAGGCTACAACCATCTTTATAGCGGTAGCTTTTATCTCCGAAAGTGTTGTGGCGATTTTCTTTTCAATCGACAAGGGAATACCTCCAGCGAAGCTTTTTAATATTATAAAGAAAAGAGAGTGGTAATACCACTCTCTTGATGTTAAATATCATTCACCAATGAGTTCTCTCTTCCTTTTCACGAGGAAACTTGCAACATAAATGCCCTTGGTGCCGCGTCCAAACCCCGCGTCCATACCACAGCTAACGGCAAGGTCGTTGTTGATCTGCGTTCCACCAGCTATCAGTATGATTTTGTCTCTGATTCCCTTTTCAATTGCCAGTTGGTGTATCTTCTTCATATTTTCAACATGGACATCGTTGTGGGTTATTATCGTGGAAATAAGGATCGCATCTGCTCCCGTTTCGATCGCTGCATCGATAAATTTTTCTGGCGGGACACTGGTGCCAAGGTAAGTGTACTTGATACCGAATTTTTCGATACCTCCGTGCTTTATATCCAGTATCTCTCTCAACCCGACGGAATGTTCGTCGTTACCGGCAGTACCCGCCACTACTTTCATAGGGTATCGAGAAATGAACTCACTTATCTCTTCTTCCGGTAAAGTTTTGGGCTTTTCCGGCAGTGTGAGTTCATCGCGCCGTACCTTGAATGGCACCCTCGCCTTCAGTTCCACATATGTCCCCTCACTCGGATGAAGCAGCGTTTTGCTTATCACCGTGGGCTCCTGAAGGCCAAGCTTTCTGGCGATGGCGATTGCTGCTGCCTCAGCATGCGCCTCATCATCTGGAATAGTCATATCCAGTTGGATCCAACCGTCACCCCACCATTCAACTTCTGGGCTCATAAGGCCTTCATCGCGTTCCTTAACAACCTTTTCCATCCTGAGGTATACGTTGTCCCGTTCATCTAACTCGTCGATGAATTGGATTTTTTCGGGTTTGTGGAACGTACAGCCTCCAATAAGATCACAAGGTTTTTCGAGTCCTTCGGGCAGGTTGTTGTAACCGAAATGTTCACAAACAGGGGCAAAATAATCTGGATCTCTGGAGACGACACTACCAGCTCCAATACCACCATCTTTGGGTCTGGCTATTCCATCGCCCAACCTTTCCGGATAATAACCATTATCGACGAAGAAGCCCTTTTCTACCGCTTCAAAATACCCTCCGTTTTCGAGAATCTCTTCCATAAACAGTATTGCACGCATTTTGAGTTCTCGGATTTTAGGTCTTACAACCTCCTCGTTCACTTTTAACAGGTCCTTTATCCCATCAAGGGCGAGCAGGGTGTGTTTAGCCGTTTCTACTCCTCTTATAGAATTAACGTGCCAGGGTACATTTCTACCTTCATCCGGGGTGATCGTCGATTGAAGATCGGCCTTGGTCAATCTGGAAATCAATGTATCGAGGACGTGTATCCTCGTCGCATCGAAGAGATCTGACTCGATATACCGGGTATTCATCTGTGCCCTGAATTTAAACCCTTTGAATAGTTCTCTAACAGTGAGGGCATAGATGAAATTCATTTTGAATTCAGGCGCAGGAGAGACTACAGGCGGAACGGTTGATAGGGCAATGTTTTCTTTTTTCATTCCAGCTTTAATAGAAAATGCACAGTTGATGGCATGTTGAACCAGAAGTTCTGGCATTACTTTCCATGCCATTTTCGCCGATGCATTGGCGTTGTGTGCACCATCTATCTGTAACATATCTGCCCAGGCCATTATCCTCTTTGCGACGGCCGCGTCAACAAAGGAACGTATCGGGTTAATTCCCCTGTACAGCACGTTATATTGGGGATCCTGATGGGCGCCATTGACACCTTCCTCAGCGAATAGCACAGCGATCTCTGGTCCAGCGACTCCGCTCACATAACTGTGAAAGTTAATGGGCCTGCCAACTTCGTCTTCAATGATGTCGAGGGCTTTTCGCGTGGCGCGTAGTTGTTTTCTCGTTATCGGGATACCCCCTATACCTTCAGGTGTTCCCTCGATGAGTCCATCCATATGGCTCTGTCCGAGTGTACGGATCACCATGATATGATCCGCTCCGTGCCAGGCAGCCATACGCATTCGTCTAATGTCATCTTCGAACCTTCCGGATGCTATTTCAGAGGTTATAACGACATCGGGCTGTGGATCAATATTTCCAAAGTAATGCGCAGCCGGTAAAGGAACACTGTTCTTCAAAGGTTCGGAGATCTGATCGTACTCAAATGGCCCAACTTTAGTACCTTTTGGAAGTTGTTTTCGCCAGCTCCAGCCCCTTCTCCTGGGCCTATAGTACTCCAGATCTTTCAAGATCTCCTCAATTTTCAGTTTTTCATTCGGGTTCAGCATCATTCTTCCACTCCTTTGAAGAGCCTTTCAACGATCTCCCAGTGCTGACCAGAAGCGAGTTCTCTACCAGTTTCGAGAATCGGTTTTCCCAGCTCTTTTGCCGTTCTGTAAACGATATGTCCGGCTCCCTTTCCCAACAGACCGAAATCAAACACTTTTTCAACGATGGCCTTTGCCTCAAGGCTATTGAATCCCATTCTGAGTAATACCGAACGCTCTATTGAGGGGCTTGTATGTGTTCTGGCCAGTTCTATTAGAGGATCTACTATCTTCTCTGCCAGTTCCCAGAAATATCTATCGAGTTCTTCATCGGTCATATTTTGCAGGTGCTTACTTCTCTGAAGGAAGTCATCCTTCCTCATTTCAGCCATTTTCTATTACCTCCCTGAACATTCTAATGACTTCATCACCACTCGTTTTAAGGTCCATGGCAAGAAATTCTATGTCATCATTCGTCAGTTCGCGATGTCCCCTCTTTATAAGCTCTTTTAGATAAGACTTACGCAGCTTTTCTAGGGGAATTTCTATGGCTTTTATCTGCTCTGGACTCTCGGGAATGACGATTCGCTCACCAGGTTTATCAAGAATTGATGGATCGCCTCTGAGAATCTGTACACCATTTTTGACAGCAAAAGAAAGTTGCGCACTGGGTAGTTTCCCCGCACCAGTGTACTCCGTCTCCTGAACGACCACTATATTGTCTTCTGGCAGTTCTCTAGCAAGACTTATCGCAGCAGTGAGTGAGGTGTTGCCTGCCGGACCGCGCTGCATACCTTCTAGCCGGGCAAGCATTTCTGTTACATAAAAGACTTCGCCCTGACTAACCAGAAGATATCTGTCCATATATCTCAAAGCTCTCGCGGCGTTTCGAGGAACGTCGGAACGGTCGGGATATACCGCGAAGGGAATGCCAAATCCCGTATGTCCCGTGGTGAAGGACTTTCTGTTGAAGTCCCTGTCGCTGGCCATATGTAACCCGGTGAGGTTAACACTGGCTGCCACGATTTTGGTATCTAACGCACCAGCTTTCAGAAGCCCTCTGGCGGTTCCAGTAAGGTTGCCACCACCAGCATGGGTGATCACAACATAATCTGGGTCTTTCCCGATCTCATTTCTACATTGCTGGACAAGCTCATAACCAAGAGTTTCAACACCGGCTATTCCATAAGGCGTATAAAGGGAAGCATTGAAGAACCCCGTCTCTTCCAGCAGCAACAAGAAATAGTAAAACAATTCAGGTCCGACGGTTAGCTGAACCACTTCCGCTCCGTAAGCTTCACAAGCCCTGCCTTTTTCGAGAATCTCTGGCTGTCCGATTCCACGGCTGTCAAAAGTTTCCTGTACTACTATGCACTTCAATCCTCTTTTTGCTGCTTGTGAGGCTACCGCCGCACCATAGTTACCACTGGTGGCAGCAATGACACCGCTGTACCCGAGCTCTTTCGCTTTGTAAACGCTAACTGAGGCTCTTCTGTCTTTGAAACTACCGGAAGGATTCGCAGCTTCGTCCTTCAGAAAAATCCTAGCACCCTTTCCTGGGTCGGCCAGTTTTCTGACCAGCTTCGTTATATTTCGCAACTCGACTAGTGGGGTGTTCCCTACACCTGTCTCTCGCTGTATGCTCCTCACTTCATCGAGCGTATAGCCAACTTCTTTCATCATTCGTTCGTAATCGAAAGCGATTTCGGTTATCTTGTACTTTTCATAGTCAATGCCAACAGAACGCTTCATGATTTCGTTTCTGCGACTCATTACAGCTTCGTAAGATTTATTCATCATCATCACTCTCTTTCAGAGAATCGATCAACCTTGAAAATTCTCGCTCGATTTCCGCAAGAACCGGGACGTGTTCTCCGAAGTCATGAATATATCTAGGTTCTATTGCCACTAGCTTTCCTTTGACCCTTCGACCGGTCGCAGTCTCCACTGTAACATCGTCTCCCAGGATAGCTTCGGCATCAAGGAGATAACCCTTCACTCTCATCTCTAGTGGAACCCTTTTGGTATCTTCCGGAATCTGAGGAGCTCGTTCTTCCGGTTTGAGAATGATAGATTGTATCTGTACCCACTGTCCCTTTTTAGCCTTCAAAATATCACCTCTTTATTTCCTTAAAGAGAGTGCTCGGTACGGGTAAATCGAGCATTGTTAGCAAGCCAGGATCAGCTTCGATCACGTGAGGAATCATATTGGTGGCTACAGCTATTGTCCCTTTCCCTCCAGGTATTTCCGGCTTTATGCTCATGTGAATCTCTGGATCACCATAGATATCTATATAATCCCCTGTCTCAACTCCCTCGGCCTCTGGATGTATCTGCTGTGGGTGTATGAGTTCAATGACTTTCTTATCCCCGACATAACCCCGTCCTATATGCCGACAACCAGCGACCATTCCCGGCTTCACATGAACAACCGGGGTACTCCTTTCGGTTTTTGAGATTATCGGTTCCCTAACTTCCTCTATCTTTGTTAGTTCCCAACCTAGGGCATCTGCGATCATCCTGATAGACTGCTGGAATCCAATATGTCCGACGATGGTACCTTTCTTCAATCCTTCTTCGAACTCTTCTGGTGTAGTACCGACTCCCTGGGTTTCCATAACGGTTTTTCCAAAGGGAGAGAGGTCGTTTATTCTCCGAGCTTCAATTCTCTCAACGTTCAAACAGGCACCTGTTAGCGTAACGATCAACAAATCGAGAACAAATCCAGGATTAATGCCCGTACCTAGAACAGAGATACCGTTTTTCAGTGCAATGCTGTTTATTATCTCCGATTCTTCCGGGTGTGAATAGAATGGATATGCCATTTCTTCAGCAATCGTGATCACGTTGACATGGTGTTTAGCGATCATTTTTATCTTTGGTAAAATTTCACGGACAAAGGAATTCGTTGCAATGATGGTAATATCGGGATCTGTTTCTTTAATGGCGAGTTCGATATCGCCATATACCTTACAACCATATTCTCTATCGTCCCCGATAGCCATACCCACATCTTTATCGAGCATATTAGTGTTACGTTCTACTGCCCCCACCAACCTGAGCTCTTCTTTCTCAACAACATTTCTGGCGATGCCACTCCCCATTGCACCTAAACCCCAAACGAGAACTCGGTAAGCCATTTTTTCCCCTCCTGTGTTAGTTTTAGCCATTCAAATAGATGATAGCAAAAAAAAGAGCCGTTATCTAACGGCGCTATCTTCGAAAGAAGTTGTTAGGGTTCTTTTATTGCGTAACTTCCCTTTTATATTAATTTATGCATAGTCGCTGAAGAAAGAACAGGGTTCTAAAAAATCACACCTCAAAGGCAACTCTGTTGACTTCCTCGATCGATGTTATGCCTTCCACGACTTTCATAATGCCGTCTTCATACAGAGTGATCATCCCGGTTTCACGCGCTACCCTTTCTATTTCAAAATCTGAAGCGTTCTTTACAATGAGTTGCCTCAAATTGTCATCGACTATCAGAACTTCATGAATGGCCGTTCTCCCCCGATATCCCGTTCCCCTACATTCGGGACACCCCGAACCGGGAACGTATTCAAAGAATTCTTTTCTGTCGGGGAACAACTTCTGAGCTGTTTTGATGGTATCATCTCTGAGAGGTATTTTGACCTTACAGCTACTACACAGTTTCCTGACGAGTCTTTGACTCACGATTCCAACCAGCGAAGCCCCGAGCAGATATGTGTCAACTCCCATATTTATCAACCTTGACACTGCTCCAGCGGCGCTGTTAGTGTGTATGGTAGAAAAAACCAGATGTCCTGTAAGAGAGGCCTCAATGGCGAGTTGCGCCGTTTCTCTATCTCTAATTTCACCTACCATGATGATATCCGGGTCCTGACGCAAAAAAGCCCTCAAATACCTGGCAAAAGTAAGACCTATCTCAGCGTTAACCTGACACTGCGTTACACCTTCAATTGTATATTCCACAGGATCTTCAGCAGTTACAACATTCACTTTCTCGGATGTCACTTCGTTCAGGACACCTACCAGAGTGGTGGATTTACCACTACCAGTTGGTCCGGAAACGAGTATGATCCCATGGGGTGCTTTCAACAGTCTTTCAAAACGCTTGAAGTTATAATCGCTCAACCCCAGTTCGTTGAGCTGCTTTTTGGCATTTGACACTTTTAAGATCCTCATAACTACCTTTTCACCAAAAACCGTGGGCATGGTGGAAACTCTGAAGTCATACTGTTCTCCGCCAGCCCTTTTTAAAAAAAATTTTCCATCTTGTGGAAGGCGTCTTTCTGAGATGTCGAGTCCACACATGACCTTTATCCTTGAGACAACAGAATTATGGGCCTTTCTAGGATAAGTCAGGATTTTCCTAAGGATACCGTCTACTCTGAACCTTGCTACTGCCAGTTTCTCAAAGGGTTCCAGGTGGATGTCACTGGCATCGCTTCTAATCGCGTTATCGAGGATTGAATTGATAAATTTGACAATGGGGGTATCCTCGGGACCTTCTTCACCCTCTTCTTCAGATAAGTCTTCTTCTTCCATCTCAAAAGTGTGTTCGATGATCTCACTTGAGGTTGTCTCTTCATAACTGGCGTGAAAGAGGTTTTCAAATACCGGGGGGGTGGTGAGGAGGATTTTGACGCGGTGACCCGTAAGAAAAGAGATCTCTTTCTGTATTTGAGGAACTTTGAGAACTTCCGTGGTAACAACAACCAGCGTGTTTTTTTCAGGAAGGTACTCTATGGGAACGATCTTCAGTCTTTCAGCGACAGACTTTGGAATCATCCGCAGCAGTTCAGTGGGTACCATGTTTGGGACATCTTCCAGAAGCTCAATTCCGTACTGCTCAGAGAGGGCCGTGTAGATATCTTCCCAGGAAATCAATCCCATCCCCACTAGTACCTCACCCAGGGGCTTTCCTACTTTTTGCTGTATCGATACGGCTTGTTGAAGGGCTTCAGTGGTAATAAGCCCTCGCTCCAAAAGGAGCTCTCCAAGCCTTTTGTAAACCCTCAAACTTCTTCCTCCTCCTGTGTGTCAAGACCGAAACGGTATATCGCAGGAATGTCCGCGGTATCACCCATTATTTCCCCTTCTTCGGTCTCGAAGCCAGCAGCTATCAGTGTAACGTGCAGTTCATCTTCGGGCATCTCCGTATCAACTATCAGTCCGAGTTTCACATCGGCATCTTCGCTACAATTTTGACGTACAATAGCTGCGGCAACGTTCATTTCCCTCAGTGTTATATTCCTAGCCGATACATTGAGAATAATACCCATAGCGTTATCTATCGGCTTTTCAAGCAATTTACTCTCCATTGCTGATCTCGCGGCTTCTTCTGCACGACGTTCACCCTTACCAATTCCTATGCCAAGCATAGCCGTTCCAGCTTTTCGCAGTATGGATTCAACGTCAGCAAAGTCCAGATTAATGTAACCGCGTTTGGTTATGAGTTCTGAAATCCCCTTTATACCGTGATGCAAAGTATCGTCGGCCTTTGCAAAAGCGTCAACTATGGAAGTGCTTGGCGGTAGTTCCTGTAGTAGTTTGTTGTTAGAGATCCTTATCAACGTGTCTACAGTGTCTCTAAGATTTCTCAAGCCCATGGCCGCTACTTTCAAACGGGTGTTACCCTCGAAGAAAAATGGAGTCGTAACCACCGCTATGGTCAATATTCCTAGATCCAAAGCTGCTCTGGCAATAACAGGAGCAGCTCCTGTACCTGTCCCACCACCCATACCAGCAGTAATGAATAGCAAGTCAGTATCCTCGATATGCTTGATGATCTCATCAATACTCTCTTCCGCAGCCTGCCTTCCAATTTCGGGATCCCCACCAGCACCCAATCCACGGGTAAGGTGATTTCCAAGCTGGATTTTGATGTCTGCTTTGTTGTTTTCCAGAACTTGCACATCTGTGTTGGCTGCTATAAAGGTTACTCCGTGAATGCCTTCAGAGATCATCCTGTTGATGGCGTTGCCACCCGCACCACCTACACCTATTACTTTAATGGAAGGCAACCGCACTTTCCGTTCATCTTTACCATAGTTTATCTCAAAACTCATCTTCAACACCTCCAAAGAAGAGGGATTTTATGAAATCAACGAAGCTCCTTCGCCTCTTTTCAACAGCTAGAATCGGCGCCACCATATTGGATTCCTGTTCGCCGATTAGGTTACCAAGGCAGGAACTGAAAATAGGATCATTCACCGTATCCTCCCCATTCTCGATCCTGGGGTTAAAACTCGTATCGTAAGTACCTACCCTTACGGGCATTTTCAAAGATTCTATACCTGTGTCACTCAGTCCCCTGAGTTTTGCTCCGCCACCGGTGAACACGACCCCTCCAGGGATTCCCTCTTCGAGGAACTGATTATTTTCACTGAGGAATAACTGTATTTCCCTTCTTATTTTGTTGAGTAATTCTTTCACTCTCGCATAAATTATCGTGGAAAGCTTTCTTACTGAGACCCGTTTTCTAGTTCTTTCATCAAGTCCAAAGTACTCAACTATGCTTTCTGCTGAGGGCGGGTGCATACTTGCATAACCACTGGTAACCAAAAGCCTTTCCGCTTCATCCAACGAAGTTCCAAGTACCATCGCAATATCTCTCACTACATGCCTGACCCCCACTGGTATTCTGCTGATATGCATTGGCAAGTTTTCCTTGTAGATCACCATCTCAGAGAAAGCGTGTCCAAGAATCACACAGGCTACACCATGTTGTTTCTCGGTATCCGTCAGAACCGCTTCAGCTCCCGAGATAAGAGAAGGAAGAAGGATAAAATCTTCAGAGCCTAGAAGCTCTTCGAAGAGTCGGCGAAAGATTTCCGTTGTCCCGCCTTCACTTGAAACAAAGACCATTTCAAGATCCAACTTCTTAGCGGACATATCAACAGGGTTGAATACTACTTTCTCATTATCAATAATGTATTTTCGAACATATCGCTTATGTACATTCAGATTTCCCTGAAGTTTCTTCTGGACGATGCCTGCCATGATGTTATCTATCGTGCTTTGTGTGACAACTATGGGCTTTTCATCCGACAGTATTTCTTCTATACTCTCAGAGAAGACGGAATATGCACCATCTGTGAAACTGATCCGGAATTCAGCTTCGATTTCTTTCTTCAGCTGCCCTGTCAGATCATCGATTAGCTTTTGAATGGATTGTTTTAAGGCAACAGCGTCTTTGACATCCCCTTTATCAAGGCCAACAGATTTCACACTCCCATAGGCCTCAAGGAGCATCTGACCTGATTGTTCGACACTAACCACAACTCCCTTGATAGTATTGGTCCCAACATCAATCGAAACTACGTAATCTCTCCCCCGTGGCATATGGTTCACCTCACCCTCATCAGTTTACCATCACTGAACAGTAAATACTCGCTCATGTCCTCCGCTTTGACAATCTCTTCCAGAACCTCACTCTGCTTTTCCACTAGACTATCCCATTTGAAAACTTTGAGAACTATACCCCGTCGAAAAAACAACGTTCTGCTTTTATAATCAATAGCTGAAAGCCTTTTCAATAGGGCATTATTACTATAAATTGCATCGAGAACATTAAAGAAAGGCTCGTCTACATCCAGTAGGGTATAACCGCTTTCGGTGTTAACAAAGCTCAACCCACTTATAACCGGGAAAATTTCTATTTCTTTTGGAGTCGCGAAATCGATTATTTGATTTTCACCAATCCAGTAGTACTTTCCGTCCCAAAAAACAATACACTTCGCTTCGTCAAGCAAAAACTTCTTTGGGCCAACTTCCATGGTTCCCGGCGGATTAATTATATCAATTCTCCACTTTCTTCGAAAAGCGTCAGGAAAAATAATAGTGCGTGCTTTGTTATCGTTACGCGAATAGAGCTTAATCTCCACCCTGTGTGGATCTGTAAAAACCACTTCAACAACCATCCTGATCAGTGCTGCGAACCAGATCGCCGCGAGACAAAAGAGAACAATAATAATCCTTCGTCTCAACATATCGCATCATATGTCGAGATTATTGACGGACAGAGCATGCCGTTTGATGAAATCGCGCCTTTCTCCTACTTCACTTCCCATTAAAATACTGAAAACTCTATCCGCTTCTTCGGCATCTTCCATCTCTATTCTAATCAATTTCCTTTTCTCTGGATCCATAGTTGTTTCCCAAAGCTGGTCAGGATTCATTTCACCAAGACCTTTATATCTCTGAATATGGAACCGCTTATCTCCGTTTTCTTTCACAAAAGCTTCCAGTTCCTCATCGGAATAGAAATAGTACTTCTTACGATTTACTTCAACTTTGTAAAGGGGAGCCTGAGCAATGTAAACCCTACCTGTTGATATCAGTGGAGTCATATAACGATACAGAAGCGTGAGGATGAGAGTCCTTATATGAGCACCGTCAACATCAGCATCGGTCATTATAATTATCTTCCCATACCTTAGTTTATCCAGATTAAGGTCATCACCTATTCCAGTACCAACAGCTATTATGATGTTGTTTATCTGTTCATTTTTGAGCAATTTCTCAAAGCTCGCCTTTTCCACATTCAATATTTTCCCTCTCAGGGGAAGGATTGCCTGGAATTCTCTGTCTCTGGCTTGTTTTGCAGATCCACCGGCAGAGTCACCTTCGACGATGAACAATTCAGTGTTGTCGAGATCCTGAGAGATACAATCTGCTAACTTCCCAGGCAACGTCGTGTTTTCCAGCGCATTCTTTCTCCGTACCATTTCTCGAGCTTTTTTTGCTGCGAGTCTTGCTCTAGCTGCATCAACTGCTTTTGAAATGATGGCTTTTACTTCCTTCTGATTGTATTCAAAAACCTCTGATAACTTGTCTCTAAGGACTTTAATAACAGCTTCATACGCTTCTTCATTCCCAAGTTTTGCTTTGGTCTGTCCTTCAAACTGTGGCTCGCGAACAAAGACACTCAAAACAGCTGTCAATCCTTCTCTCACATCTTCGCCCTGTAGATTGGGATCCTTTTCCTTAAGAATATTGAACTTCTTCGCATAATCGTTCACCAATTTGGTCAGAATTGTCTTAAATCCCGTAAGGTGTGTACCACCTTCGACAGTCTTTATGTTGTTTACGAAAGTCAAAATATGTTCCTCAAAAGAGGTTGTATATTGTAAAGCAAGCTGCACTTTTATGTCGTTGAATTCTCCCTCGATATAATAAGGTCGCTTGTTGATAGGGGTCTTCTTTCTATTCATGAACTTAACGAACTCCACTATACCGCCTTCGAAGTGAAATACTCGCTTTTCACCTATTCTCTTGTCTTCGAAGATTATTTTCACCTTAGGATTTAAAAATGCGAGCTCCCTCAATCTGGATTCCAGAATGTCGAAGTCAAAATCTGTAGTAGTAAAGATCAATTTATCGGGCTTGAACCAGGTCTCTGTTCCCCTTCTATCAGTCTTTCCAATGATCTCCACAGGTGTGGTAGCCACGCCTCTTTCGTAACGTTGACGGTGAATTTCTCCATCCCTGTGAACTTTTACTTCGAGCCATTCAGAAAGTGCGTTTACAACGGAGACACCGACTCCATGTAATCCTCCACTTATTTTATAACTATCCTTCGAAAACTTTCCTCCAGCGTGAAGAGTAGTCATGACGACTTCCAGTGCACTCGTTCCGGTATCTGGATGCACATCCACCGGTATACCCCTTCCATTATCAATAACTCTCACTGTACCATCTTCAAAGATAGTAAGCTCAATCAGATCACAATAGCCTGCAACAACTTCGTCGATACTGTTGTCAACGACTTCGTAAACAAGATGATGAAGACCTGCTTTTCCAGTCGAACCTATATACATACCAGGCCTTTTCCTTACAGGATCAAGTCCTTTAAGTATTTTTATACTCTCGGCATTGTAACCCTTTTCTGACATTTGTACACCTCCAGCTATCTCTTGGGAATGAATTTTATGCGGTTCACGAGTCTTGAACCGAGATATTTATTGATTTTATTCATTATGACTGTTTTCTTTATGGAAAGCTCATGGAGCCAGACACCATCGTCAGCACCAACGACAAGTGTTCCTTCAGAATAATCAACGATCCTGGAATGCTGCGCAACAACAGCTCCAACAATTTCCGGCCATTCATTTTTTAGTCTTAAGATCTTCAATTTCTTCAAAAGGGGATTGGTTCTTGAAAGTTCATCAAGAACATCGGATAGAAGTTTGTAACTCCTTTTCAAAATGATATCCCCTTCCAATTGTCCTCTTTCGTCATGACATATCCTTCAAAATTGTCCATGAGGATCCGGGTATAGCCATCAGGAAATTCCTCGATCAATATCTTGTTTTCTATCCGTCTAACAGGAACAATACCAGCACTTGTATGTGTTAAAAACACCTCATCGGCTATGAAGAGTTCCCAGGACATAACTCTTCGCACTTCGACTTCCATCTCCATTGCTCGCGCCAATTCGAGTACATTCTCTCTGGTTATTCCTGGCAAAAGTCCAGAGCTTTCATGAGGGGTAATAAGTTTCTCATCCCTCACCAAAAATACATTGGTGAATGACCCTTCACAAAGTTCTCCCCTCTCGTTAAGAAGTAACAAATCGTAGCAATCGCCTAAATGGGTTCTTGTCAGAAAACTCCATGGTGTACCGATCAGTTTTATCATTCCAGGTACTATGGCTTCCGAAGGCCTAATGAACGGGGATATTCCCACTTTTACTCCAAGCTCGTAGATGTCCTTTGACATCTCAGGGAGTTTCTCGAAGAGTAACAGAAAATTCTTCCCGGCTAATACGATCCTTATTCTCAATTCACCATCTACTTTGTTCCTCTCTATCCCTTCCATGACAAGGGAAACGAGCTTTTCAAAGTCCGGAATGCCATCTTCGATACCAATCAATTTGGCTGAATTAAGGAGCCTATCGTAGTGTTTTTTCAGCGCAAAGGGAAGTCTGTTGTAAGTCCTCACAACCTCATAGAGTAAAAGCCCCTTTATAAACCACTCCGATTTGATATTAATCGAAGTGTCTTCGTCAAATTGCCACTGATTTGCAATGTAATTCTGCACTGGAAAATGCCTCCGATTCAAGAATCTCGTGTGTTCTCACGGTGACGAAATCTTGTGGGAATATCCCGGAAATTTTATGATGAATAAAATATTCATCGTATCCGAGACTATAACCGCTTTCCTTTCTCTCAATGAGAACCTTACTCTCGAGTCCTATATGTTTCATGAGATATCTCTTTGAACTCTCTTCAGCAACTTTCTTTAAAATCGTTGCACGGTTTTTCTTTACATTTCCCGGTAGCTGACCCTCCATATCCGCAGCCTCCGTACCAGGCCTCGGTGAAAACCTGAATATGTGTACCTTTAGAAACCCGACCTCTCGAACAAATTCTAGGGTATCCTTGAAATCTTCTTCTGTCTCTCCAGGAAACCCGACTATAACATCTGTTGTGAAAGCAAATCTGGGATTAACCCGACGAAAGGCATCGACTACTGATATATACTTAGCCCGTGTATAACCCCTTCTCATCAAGCTCAACACCCTATCAGAACCGCTCTGAAGTGAAAGATGAAGGTGTTGTGCTACTCTATCTGGGTTACTGGTTATCAATTCAACTAATTCATCATTGATCAATCTGGGATCAAGAGAACTAAGTCTTATCCTCCACTCACCATCTATCGAAATCAATGTACTGAGCAACTCGGTCAAAGAAGTACGCCGGTCGTAACCATAATAGCCAATGTTGATACCTGTCAGAACGATCTCTTTGAACCCGGCATTTATAAGTCTCGTGAATTCATCCACTACGAGCTCAGGTGGTTTGCTTTCAATGCGTATTCCTCTGGCAAGCCTTATACGACAATAAGTACATCTATTCAGACACCCGTCTTCTATACCAATGTACGCTCTTGTTCTTCCCTCAGGACTGGAACTCACTCTGAAGTACTCAGCTTTGTGATAGTGTACAGAACCGTTGCTCCCTAGAAGATTCAGGAGTGCTTCTTTTATATTCCTTTTTTGTTTGACTCCCATTACGAGATCAAACCCCAGCTGTTTTAACTCATTCGGACTGGTCTCCGAATAACAGCCAACAACCACAAATAAACTACCGGGAGACTTTTTCTTCAGTCTTCGATAAAGTTGTCTGAGTTTTCTTTCAGCTTCAGCGGTAACAGTACAGGAGTTGATAATATACACATCAGCTTCTTCATTGTTAAAAGCCACAAGGAACTGGTCATTAAGTCTCTCTGCCATCCCCTGTGATTCATACTGGTTTAACTTACAACCGAGGGTAAAAATAGATACTTTCTTCATTTATTGTTCATCTTTCCTTCCAGAGATACGTGAATTAGATTTATTCTTGTGAAAACACCGAGAAGCCTGTGGTCATCGTCCACAACGGGAATGGCCTTGAGCTTTTTCTTTATTAGAAGATCGGCAGCATGGATCGCCGTATCTTCAGGATGCACCACTATGGGGGGAGTCACCATGAACTTTGAAACGGGTTCATCTTTGATTTCACCTATCCTTCTCACAAATTGATGGGTGTCCGGTATAAAAGATGCACTCTGCAGTAATGAAAAATAACTTGGAAGGGCACTATTTATGATGTCGCTTTCACTTATGTAGCCCACCACACGAAAATATTCATCAACTACCGGAAAACCAGATCGCATCTTTCTTATACAATTGATCACAAATTCTTCAACCGTCTCATCTTCAAAAATAGCTGATACATCTTTGATCATCGCGTCATAAACTTTCATCGAATCACCTCAATCTACTTATCTCAAAGGCATCGGTGCACTTGCTTATATCTTCAATCGAGATAAATTCTTTGCCTATGAATTTTGTCTCAGCGATCGCGGCTGCCATACCCAACTTTGCTGCTTCGAGGAACTCGTTTTTATTCTTCAGTAATTTATACACTACACCAGCCACGAAGCTATCGCCCGTTCCAAGAAGGTGTGACCTCTCGATATGTGCTTTAGCTTTAAGCATCCATACACCTTCGGAAGTGGCAATAACATCGCCTTCAATCCTATAAGAAAGAATGGCCATTTTACTCCCCAGTTTCACAGTTTCCATAGCCGCATCAACAAAGTCATCCAAAGTATTCAGGTTTCCACCAAGATAATTATTCTGGCTTCTTAAATCAGGTTTCGCTACGGTGAATACTCCATTTTTCACCGCTATCTCAAAATGTTCGCCGATGGCTTCAGACACTACTATCTTACCGGCGGCTTTTGCAAGCATACCGAGTTTTAAATAGTAATCTGTCGGTACACCTGGCGGAATACTGCCTGACATCACAACACATTCAGCCCTCTTTAATGAAACACTATATCTTCTTTCAAACTGCATCAGAGCCCTCTCGTCGATATTTGGCCCCAATGAGTTTATTTCCGTTATAGTGTCGTTTGAAGGATCAATTATTGCAAGGTTTTCCCTGGTTTCTTCTTCAACGTATACAAAGTTTGTCGTTATGAACTCACTTAGAGTTCGTAGTTTTTGTTCAACAATGGAACCAATGAATCCTCCTAGAAATCCCATAGCCATGTTTGGGATTTTCAACCCCGAGAGAATGAGAGATACGTTTATACCCTTTCCGCCAGGTTCCATTACCGAGTATTTCTGATTATTTATTCTGTGCAGTTCGTTGATTCTAAAATTGCTAACAACAACCTCCCTGTCAAGTGCAGGGTTCAGTGAAACTGTTAATACTTGCAAGAGGTACACCTCCGGTATTCGTACTGTGTAATCAGCTGCCTGTCATCACAAAATTCTCTGGATTACCTGCATATAAAATTTTACCATTTTTTAGATGTATCAACAAATCGGCAATGTCTAAAAGCCTGTGAGAAAAACGCGAAGAAATTAGAAGTGTCCGGTCACCTTTGGAGTCGAGAAGGAGGTTTTTAACAACCACACAGGATTGGTCATCAAGGTGGTCTAAAACGTTGTCAATAATGACAATTTCCGGGTTCCTTATGAGTGTAGAGTAAATGAGAAGGGTTAGCTTTTCAGCTGAAGGCAATGAATGTAAACTGATTTTTGGATTTAGATGAAGGATGTCTTGAAGCCCAAGGAGACGCAATAAGTCCAGCTCTTCGTCTGTAAGGTCTTCGAAGCTGAAGTCCTTGCCTTTTAAAAATTTAAAAAATTCGATGATGGTGAAATTGTCCATGGCGTATAAAAAAGAAGTGTCGATATAAGCTATTTTTTGTCTTAACTCTCTTCTAGGTAATTCTTGAACAGGTATACCGTTAAACTCGATTCGTCCGGTTCCTTCGACTTTGTCAAAGAGTTCTTCATTCAAATGGATAAAAGATCTCAGCAATAAAGATTTACCGGAGTTTCTTGGACCATATATGAGTGTTATTTCCCCACGTTTTATAGTGAGAGTGATATCATCGAGCTCATTTTTACCGTTGATTTTAAGATCAAAATGTTCCAAATAAAAAGCAGTCTCATTCATGAGACTGCCCTTCCTTCCCGTTTTTTTCTTCTGTATTCATATAGCTTGAAAGCCGTCTTACGACTTCCTTATTTGCGATTTCGTCACCTCTCATGGCACGCTTAATCAGATCTATTTGTGAAAGAATTTTTGGACTCGTGGCTATTTTTGTCAGGATCTTTTTAGGCCCCATTTTCTCACGTCCCTTCACAGTCCTTTTGATATTATACTCTGGTCACTTTTACAACCAATGATATAAAAATTAAGGAGACTTTTCTAATTAAAAAAGGGCCTATTTCTCGGATTTTGAGCTAGTCAGCATTCCAACAAGGGCTTTGAGCTGTTTGCTTCTTGAAGGGTGTCTAAGTTTTCGTAAAGCTTTAACTTCAATCTGTCTTATTCGCTCCCTTGTAACATTAAAGAATTGTCCAACTTCCTCCAAGGTTTTAGTTTTACCATCCAGAAGACCGTACCTCATCTTTAAAACCATCGCCTCTCGGGGGCTTAGTGTGTCTAAAACCTGGTCTATGTGCTCCCTCAGAAGCATTTTCATTGCAGCTTCCTGTGGTTTTTCAATGGACTCATCGTGGACAAAATCTCCCATGGTCGATTCTTCATCACCACTGATAGGAGACTCCAGTGAAACTGTTTCCTTAGACGCCGCAAGGATTTCTTCTATCTTTTCAGGTGGTTTACCAGTTAATTTTCCCAGTTCTTCGACGCTGGGATATTCACCGTGCTCCTGCAAATGCTCTCTGATTACTTTGTTAACCTTGTTTATAGTTTCTACCATATGCACTGGTACTCTTATAGTCCTCGCCTGATCGGCAATGGCTCTAGTTATTGCCTGTCTGATCCACCACGTGGCGTAAGTACTGAATTTATAGCCTTTTTTCCAATCAAATTTTTCAACCGCTTTTATCAAGCCGATATTGCCCTCCTGGATCAAGTCGAGGAAAGATAGACCCCTTCCAATATATCTCTTCGCTATAGAAACTACCAGTCTGAGGTTGGCAGTTATCAACTCTTCCCTCGCTTTTGGATCGCCCTTCTGTGCTCTTCGCGCGAGTTCACGTTCTCTGCTCGGGGTAAGAAGAGGGATCTTCCCGATCTCTTTGAGATACATTTTTATCGGATCTTTCAATGATATGTTGTCGTACATTTCAGGTTCTTCCTGTTCTAACAGCGAGGAGAGTTCTTCGGTCTCCACCACTTCTTCAGATTCCTCCTCTTCATCGGGAGACTTTTCAAGAATTCTGATCTTGTTCTTCTCAAATTCTTCGTAGATAACTTCAACAAGAGAAGAATCAAAACCCTCGTAGTCAGGTGGGAAGGCATTGTCTATATCCTCATAGGTAATGAAACCTCGTTTCTTACCCTTTTTCAATAGTTCCTTAATCCGTTTCTGAATTCCCTCATTGGTGAGTAATGTTCCGTTTTCGTTCTTGGTTTTCGATTGTTTGGAAGCACCCTTTCTGGTCTTTTCACCTGCCATGGTTATCACCACCCTCACGCGTTTTCCTCAACAGGCGGGATAATTCCAGCCTTCTTATCAACAAAGAATTCTTCGTTTCTCGATCAGTCACTCTCTTGATCTTCCTGTCTATTTCTTTTATTTGTTCCATTATCAAAGAAGCTCCTACTCGTGTTTCAACATCCTGAATGATTTTTTCAGCCACTTCACTTTCTATCATATTTTCAGATAATTCTATCAATTCTTCGCCCAGTTCTCTTGACAATGACTTCAATAGATCCTCGAGTTCTAAAGATCTCTTAAGTAATGGTACCAACTTCTTAAGGTTGTGAACATCTGATAGTTCAAGGGCCCGTACGACGCGTTTTCTCAGACGGGGGTGTGAAAAATAAACACGCATCAGCTCCCTTTCGAGAGGGGTTAGCATTTTCTTCTCAACAGAAATTTTTTCAATTTCCGAGTTCGAACGCCCAAAATAACCCATCAAATCGCTCTCTGAATATCCAGTGATTTCAGACAAGGCACGCATTAACATACTATAACTTGCCGAATCACCAGCGCTTTTGTATTTAATCGCCGTTGGTTTCAACAAATTTATGAGTTTTCCTTTTCCAGGCCCTGAAGAAACGTCGATTCTTTTTGCGAAGTACTTTACACGAAATGCTGGAGCTGGCAGGGAGTTTTTCAAAACTTCCTTTACTACTTCTGAGCCCCTCGCGACGAAAAGATCAGAAGGATCCTTCGTATCAATATACCTAGCCACAGCTATCGAGAACCCCATTTTTTCAGCCAGTTCGAGGGAACGTAAAGCTGCATTCTGCCCTGCTTCGTCTGAATCATAGAACAGAAGAATATTCGTAGTGTAGTTTTTTATGATCATCAAATGCTTTTCGGTTAATGCGGTTCCAAGAACCCCGACCACATTCTCTATACCAGCTTCAAAAAGAGCAATCACGTCAAAATAGCCTTCCGCAATCACTACGTAGTCGAGAGTTTTAATAGCTTTTTTGGCCTTGTCTAGGTTGAAAAGAATCTCTTTCTTTTTGAAAAACCTGGTTTCTGGTGAATTAATATATTTGGCACCAGTAGATGACCCTATAATACGACCACCCAAGGCTATTATACGCCCTGCATCGTTGAAAATTGGGATTATTATTCGCCCAGCAAATCTATCTATAAGCTCGTTGCTTTTTTTTAGAGCTACACCGGCCCTTATTAAATCATCTTTCGAAATTCCATATTTTGACTGAAGCTTTCTGAGAAAAGTTCTGTCCTCTGGAGAAAAACCAATCTGAAACATATCAATTGTTTCCATGGTTATCTTACGTTGCTGTACCAGATATTTAAGAACGGTCTCATTTCTTTTGTTTAAGAGCTCCTGGTGATAGGCTCGGGCTACTTTACTAAGCGTCTCAGTGTAGATGTCATACGCTGTCGACATTTTAAAATCAGAGGGGATAGATACACCCGCAAATTCTGCAGCCTTTACAACGGCTTCCACGAAACTGAGGTTTTCTATTTTCTGAATAAAGCTGATGGCATCGCCGGATTCACCACATCCGAAGCAATGAAAATACCCTTTGGTCGGACTCACGTAAAAAGATGGATCGCTGTCACTGTGAAAAGGGCACAGACCCCTCATATAATTGCCTGACTTTTGCAGAGCAACATAACGCTCTACAAGCGCCACAATATCAATCCTTTTTTTGACTTCCTCCACAAATTCTCTGTTGAACACTTAACCACCACCGGGCAGAATAAGTGGGCCTGCTGAAGACAGGCCCACAATAAAAAGGCAGTTTAACGTTTGGAGAACTGAGGAGCCCTTCTCGCTTTTTTGAGGCCGTATTTCTTTCTTTCGACGACTCTGGAGTCGCTGGTAAGAAGTCCTTCTTTTTTCAGGAGAGGTTTGAGGTCGGTGTTGAACTCAACAAGAGCTCTGGAGATTCCAAGTCTTATTGCTCCAGCTTGACCGGATAGACCACCGCCAGAGACCCTCATAACGATATCAAACTTACCGAGTGTTTCGGTAAGGATAAGGGGCCTCAGGGCATGTCTCACCCAAGCATCATTGTGAAGATAACTCTTCAGATCATTGTATTCTTTCCCGTTTATTCTAAATTTCCCATTTCCAGGTCTCAATCTGACACGAGCAACGGATGACTTTCTTCTACCAGTTCCATAATATTCAATCAATCCCGCCATCTACTTAACCTCCTCACTTCACAAGTTCGACGGCTTCCGGTTTCTGCGCATGGTGTTTGTGATCCGGTCCGGCGTAAACTTTGAGTTTCTTCAGCATTTTGTCACCAAGCTTTGTCTTCGGTAGCATGCGCTTCACTGCAAGTTTGATTACCCTTTCAGGGTGTTTGCTGAGCATTTCTCTAGCCGATCTTTCCTTGATGCCTCCTGGATATCCAGAGTGTCTATAATATTTTTTCTGGTCGAGCTTTTTACCGGTAAGTCTGACTTTTTCGGCATTCACAACAACAACGAAATCCCCTGTATCAACGTGAGGGGTGTAGGTCGGTTTGGCCTTGCCGGAAAGGATTAAAGCAATTCTAGTCGCAAGCCTTCCCAAGGTCACATCAGTTGCATCGACAAGATACCACTTTCTCTCAACCCTGTTACCCTGCGGATCGGCAAGATAATGCTCGATCTTCTTGATTTCACCTTTTCTTTTCGTTTGAACGGTGAATTGTCTGGTACCGATTTTATACATTGACGTCTTTTGTATATTCATTCATATTCCTCCTTTCGGGTAACACCATAGCCCTTATTCGCCATACACACTGACGTACTTTCGATTCTTTTTCGTTTCGAAATGTACCTTGCCGTCGATAAGGGCATAAAGGGTGAAATCCCTTCCCACACCTACATTTTTTCCGGGATGTATCTTAGTGCCTCTCTGCCTGATAATAATAGTGCCAGCTTTAACAAGAGAGTTCTCCCCGCGTTTAATGCCGAGATATTTGGGATTACTATCCCTGCCGTTTCTTGCTGCACCACCGCTCTTTTTGTGGGCCATTCAACTCACCTCCGCCTTAATACTCGATTTTCTCGATCAGAATCTCTGTGAACCACTGCCTATGGCCGTTAACTCTGTCGTAATTCTTTCGCGGCCTGAATTTCACGATTCTGATCTTTTTGTCTCTTCCGTGGCGAACGACTTTGCCAATAACCTTAACACCTTCGAGGTAAGGTTTGCCCACTTTGGTACCCGAATCATCCCGAAGGAGTAGCACCCTGTCAAATTCGATTCGATCACCTTCGGAGTAGTCTCGTTGCTTCTCCGTACAGAGCGTCATACCCTCAGTTACTCGATACTGTTTTCCTGAGGTTTCAATAACTGCGTACACTGTTACACCTCCTCATGCAATAGAAATCAGCTGAGTCAGGTACCAGAAGGCTTTATAACCTGCCTCAAGCTTTGTTGAACACTACTCTCGATATTTTAACACATTTTAAGTGCATACCCGGGGAAATTGGTAAAATTTTCTTTAATTTTTTCGTTGCTAAAACTTTCTGACAGGATATTATCCAATACAAAGATCTTTTTGGATTGACAGGTATGTGAGGTCTGGTATAATTTTATTGTTCGGAGGCGTATCCTAATCGGCTAAGGAGCCGGTCTCGAAAACCGGTGGGGCATTGCCCCTTGTGGGTTCGAGTCCCACCGCCTCCGCCAGAGGGCGGTGATCCGCCCTCATTTTTTGGAGGTGTGGATATGTATTTGAAAATGGTAAAAAGTTTGCTCGACGAACGAATCAAAGCCGGTAAGGTGAACTATTCCGTACCTAGAGAGTGGTTTCCACCACGTTATGATGGAACAGTTAAACTCAGTGGAAAGTGGATCTTTGTTAACCCATATGAATTCGGTTCCAGCATTTGCTCATACATTCTTTCAAAAGAGAAAGAGGGCGTTAATTACCTTCAGTCGCTGGCAAAGATAAGAAAAGAAACGAACCCTAACTGGATACACAAATCAAACATCTATGGTGCATTTATCAGATCTACCGCTGCCTATGGCCATCTTCACCCGGATCAGTTCGAACCGATAGATTCTGAAGGATATACAGAAAGCGGAACAATACTTAAAATGATCTTCATGTTACCGTATTTGTCAGGCATGGGTATCGATACGATATATTTTTTGCCTGTAACAAAATATAGTGACCTCTTCAAAAAGGGAGAAATTGGCTCTCCATATTCGGTGAAGAACTTCTTCAAGATAGATCCCAGTTATCATGACAACTTGCTTGATGGGATGAATGTGAATGAGGAATTCAAGGCCTTTGTCGAAGCGGCACATGTGCTCGGGATCAGAATAATACTCGACTTCATTCCGAGGACCTCTGCACGGGATTCTGAACTCATTCTGGAGCATCCTGAATGGTTCTACTGGATCGACGTTTCTGAACTAGAAAGCTATAGTGCACCTAAAATTCCTGAACTGGGATTTGAAATTCCTTCGGATGACAATCTTGAGATCATTTACAAAAACTCCACGGTGAAAAATCATCTTAAAAAATTCAGAAATGCACCTAGTATTACACATCCCGAAAAATGGGAGAATTTCGTCTCTAAAAATAGAAACAATCCAGATTTCCTTAACGAACTGGTAGATACTTTTGGAGTGATAACCCCCCCAGGGTTTTCCGACTGGGTGAACGATACGCAACCTAGCTGGGATGATGTCACGTTTCTGAGGTTCTACCACGACCATCCTTTCAAGGCCGCCAATTACCTTGACGATGCCAATTCACAACCTCCATATATCCTTTACGACGTAATCAAAGCTTCTCTTTTCCCTGGAAAAAAGCCTATGAAAGAGCTGTGGCACACCATTGAAAATATAATGCCCTATTTCAATGGGAATTTCGGTATCGACGGTGCGAGGCTGGATATGGGACACGCATTGCCTGTTGAACTTGAAAAAAACATAATCATGAAAGCTCGAAAGGCCGACCCAGCGTTCGCCATAATAGCCGAAGAACTCGTTATGAGTAACGATAAGAAGTCCAGGGAATCAGGCTATAACGGTATACTGGGAAACACGTGGTGGATGGAGCCCAGGATCGAGGAAGGTAAATTAAAAGAACTTTGCTATAACGTCCTTCCCTCTCTCAAACTTCCTGCACTGGGAGCCGCAGAAACACCTGATACTCCCAGAGCTGCAGCGAGAAAGGGTGGGGTGGCCTTCTCAAAGTTTGCTACCACCCTGAACTTCTTTTTACCTAATGTCATTCCATTCATCAACTCTGGTCAGGAAATATTCGAAGTTCAGCCCATGAACCTTGGATTGGACAACACCAAAGAAGGCAGATACATGTTACCGAGGGACGATAGATTCTATGGAAAACTCGCTTTTTTTGATTACTACGCCCTCCACTGGAATTCCGACGATAATATGAAAAGCCTGATCAGTTCTCTGGCAAGAATTCGAAGGGAAAATCTGAGCTTGATCTCTCCCGAGAATTTAAGAACATTATTTGAAGGAGACATTAGCCTTATCTGTTATCTATACTGGGACTCAAAGAAAGGCCTTTTGGTAATTGCTAATGCAGATTTTTCAAATTCAAAAGAACTATCAATTGACCTGGGATACTATACCTGGAAGGGTCAACACGATGTGAAATGGCGCCTTAGAAACTACAGAGAAGATGATTCCGTATGGAAAGTTATTGGGGCATTAAACCTGACGGTGAGCCCCGGAGAAGTAATGATTGCAACGATAGAATAAAAAACAGGCTTTTCAGCCTGTTTTTTATTCATTTGGCTTAACCAAAAATTTTATCGCTGTTCTCACTTCACCGTCGATTTCTACATCGGCAAACGATGGGAGACAGATGAGATTAATACCGCTAGGAGCTACATAACCCCTTGCGATTGCAATGGCTTTTACTGCTTGGTTAACCGCTCCGGCACCGATTGCCTGAAGTTCCGCAATCCCCTTTTCCCTGATAACCCCGGCTAAAGCACCAGCAACTGCATTGGGTTTAGAATTGGATGCTACCTTCAAGACCTCCATGGTTGCTACCTCCTTTGTGTCCCTTGCAATGACCGGAAGATGGCGCGCCCGGCAGGATTTGAACCCGCAACCATCGGATCCGAAGTCCGATGCTCTATCCAGTTGAGCCACGGGCGCGCATAACAAAATGGGGTGGCTGGCGGGATTTGAACCCGCGACCACCTGATCCACAGTCAGGCGCTCTGCCAGCTGAGCTACAGCCACCACAACGAAAGAAGTTTAAATTTGGTGCGCCCGGCAGGATTCGAACCTGCAACCCTCGGATTAGAAGTCCGATGCTCTATCCATTGAGCCACGGGCGCTGGAGCGGCCGACGGGACTCGAACCCGCAACCCTCGGCTTGGAAGGCCAATGCTCTACCAATTGAGCTACAGCCGCTTGCCTGGTCGGGGAGACTGGACTTGAACCAGCGACCTCCTGTGCCCAAGACAGGCGCGCTGCCATCTGCGCTACTCCCCGTCGCTGGAATAAATATATCAGATTTTGTCTTAAACGTCAATATCCCAAGCATGCCAAAGCGCTAATGAAAAGAAATCTTCATAAATCTTTCGCTACAACTGCGATTGTTACCGAATAAACGTCAAAAAAGCTTTTTTCAAACCTGAAAATCTCCATCCTCCAGAATTGATCGATATTGATCGATGATGTTCTCGTCCTCTCCCGAGTAGATTGAATTTCACATTAGTAATGAAAATGCATAACAACAGAAATATTGAAGATGTATTATTTTACTGACCGGTAAGTAAATTTTCTCTGGGGGTGAACAAATGAGGTTTGTAGACAACATGAAGCAGTCTATGCTGAAGCAAGCAGGTAAGTTCGTAGGCAACGTGGTCAGAAACTCATCTGAAGAGACCATGTACAGGCTCTTCGCTACTGTTGCTGCGCTCAGCAAGGAACCAGCGAAAAGTGGTCTCAAAAAACTTGCAAATATGGCCAAAGAGAAACACCCGATGATTCAATCGTGGAAAGAGATATTCCAGAAAGCCAGTCCAAAGGCTGTTGAGAAAGTAATGACGAACCTTGTAATCAACGAGTTCGCTGTCGGCGAGAAGATCAGACAGCAAAAGATGATGGAGCACGAATTAGTACTTCCAAAACTGCTCGTTATCAGTCCCACTTACGCCTGTAACCTCAATTGTGTTGGATGCTACGCTGGGTTGTATGGAAGAAAATACCAGCTTTCTAAAGAGGAAGTCTGGTCCCTCATACGGGAAGCAAACGAACTCGGCATCTATTTCTTCATCATCACTGGTGGAGAACCTTTTGTATGGCCCCATCTTTTCGAAACCCTTGAAGAGTTCAATGACAGTTATTTCCAGATTTACACCAATGGTACCCTGATAACAAAAGAAAAGGCGGAGAAACTCGCCGAACTCGGTAATGCTACTCCGGCCATTTCGGTGGAAGGCTTCGAAGCAGAAACCGATTGGAGAAGAGGAAGAGGTGTCTTTGCAAAGGTTCAGGAAGCCTGGAAGAACCTGAGGGAAGCTGGCGTGATTTTTGGTGCATCCGTTACCGCCACAAAGATGAATCACGATGTAATGATGAAAGACGACTTCTGGGACTTCTTGAAGGAAAGCGGAGTTTCATATATTTGGGTCTTCCAGTTCATGCCTGTTGGTATGAATCCTTCTATGGATCTCGTGCCTACTCCTGAACAGAGATACGAGAGGTTCTTCAAGACGGAGGAGCTAAGACTGGGTGGTAAATTCGCTTTTGTCGCCGACTTCTGGAACCATGGCTTCCTGACTCATGGCTGTCTTGCCGCTGGTTCAAAGTATCTGCATATAAATGCCAAAGGTTACGCAGAACCCTGTGTCTTCCAGCAGTTCGCTGTCGATAGTATAAGAGAGAAGAGCCTGCTGGAGATCTTAAAATCTCCATTTTTCGCCGCATACAAGAGAATGGTACCATATAGTAACAACCTCTTCAGACCCTGTCCGATCATTGACAACCCGAAGGTACTCAGGGCTATGGTGAAAAAATTCAACGCCATCCCTCAACATGACGGCAGTGAAAGGGTCATTACCGAACTTGCACCTGAACTTGATAAACTCGCTGAAGAGTGGAAAGTATATGCCGACAAGCTCTGGTACGAACATGGTTATGCTGAAACCCATCCTTCAAAACGAGGGGTTTACGACTTTGAGGTAAGAATGAGGAGGTACGCAAACAACGAAGAAAAGCTCGCCCTTGATAAAAAGGCCTGAGATTGGCGGTGGATCCCCGGTGAAAAAGAGAATGAGCACAAGAGAAAAAATCTTAATGGCGGCCCGGAAGGCTTTCGCTGAGAAAGGGCACGATGGTGTAAGTATGTCCGAAATAGCCAGTAATGCCGGGGTAAAAAAGGCGCTGATATACTACTATTTTCCCAGTAAGGAAGACCTCTATTATGAAGTCTGGCGCTATTCGCTGGATGAGCTTGAAGAACATATATTCAGAGAAGTTGAAAATGAGAACGTGTACGTAAAAAAAATAAAGAGACTTCTGAAAGCTTATGTAGATTTTGTGACGAACAAAAAAGAGATAATAAAAATCATCCAGCGTGAAAAGGAAAACCTGACTCGAAAAGATCAGGAAATGTGGAAAAAAGTTCATAAAAGGTATATTGAATTCAGAGATAAAATTTCTGGTCTTATCGAGATGGGGAAGAGCGACAAAAAAATTTTAGAAGTTGTGGACTCAGAGGTTGCAGCCGAACTAATACTGAATGGATTGAATGCAACAGTTGACCCCGATAAGCTTAACGGAATAAGAGAAATCATCTGGAGAGGCCTGATAAACAGTGATAACGAAAAAGCCGGGGATTAATCCCCGGCTTTTTTGGTCAACGTCTTTTTAAATCCAAAACCTCTTTAAATTTCTCGTAATAGTGCTTACTCTTTTCATCTTTTTCAAGTATTCGCATAAACAACTCATCCACTACAAAGGATTGAACGATCCTCGTCGCTATTCCACCGTCCCTCAAGATGAGTTTCTCAAAATAAGTGTTCAGCACAACATCGGCTTCTCCTGAGAGCAAAGAGCTTTCAGGTGCGATAGAGATAATTGTTGCGCCAAAACGTTTCGCATGTCTGACAGCATCCAGTAAATCTTTAGATGTTCCTGTACTGGAAATCGCGATAACAACGTCTTCTCCTTCGAGGCGGGAAGCCGATATCATTTGCATGTATCCATTCTCAATATGTTGTACTCTCTTACCAATGAGAACTAGTTTATGGTAGAGATCAAGAGCCTCGATGGAATCAAAACCAAATGAGTAGATATCAACATATCTGGCGTTACTAACAAAAGTTGAAGCTCTTTCCAGTTCAGACTTATCGAGGTGATTGAGTTCAGCACCAATGAGTTCAACTACAAAACCACTATAATCACCAAAAGCTTCATGCACATCATCCAGGTTTACATTTCTAGCCATGGCGAGGTTCATTTCTGATGCGAGGGTCAGCTTTAGCTCCGAAAAACCATTAAATCCTAGTTTTTTACACATTTTAATCACCGTAGAAGGAACAACACCACATTTAGCGGCTAAAGCCTGAACCGACATTTTCACGGAATTCTCCGGATCTTCGAGCATGAAGCGCGCTATTTTCTCCTCTATTTGCGTGAGGGAGCTTAGTTTTTCGTTGAATTGATTAACAAAGCTCTTTTCCATTTTATTCCTCCAATGGCTTAATCAATGAATACTTGAGAAGGATGTAATAGGCTCTCATTACCTCCTGAATCCATTTAGGTACATATTTTTCGTAATTCTCGTCATCGAAGGTAAAATCAATAACACCTTCGCTGATGCCTGCACGTAAGTTTTGACCGAACGCGAGTTGATCTTTACTCGCTTTCATGATGATATCATAGACCACCGAGTCAACATGCTTCAACGAACAAGCCAGAATGGTTCCTGGCTTGAATCCGATTATATTAGAGTCCACGCCAATTACATATGCATTTCTCCTAGCAGCCTCATCGATAACGCCAATACCAGTACCTCCGGCGATCGAAAGAATTATATCAACACCTTCGTCGAACTGTTTTGAAGCCAATTCTCTTCCCTTGGTCGGATCAGCCCAGCTGCCAGCAACACTGAAAATCACCCTCGCGTTAGGTGTTACGAGCCTCACACCACTTTCATAGGCTGGTTTCATCTTATTCATCATCGCCGGATACGTATCTCCAGCGATTAATCCAACGACGAGTTCCGGATTTGCACCAAGGAGTTCCGAACGTGTGACTAACCCTGCAAATATCCCGGCCAAAAAAGCCATCTCTTCATCGTAAAATCCAATGGAATAAACGTTGTTCATTGATATATCGAGAACCCCATCTACAAGAGCAAATTTTTGACCCGGGAATTCAGTTGCTACCTTTTTCACAGATTCAGGCATGCCTTCAGTAAGCGTAATGATCAGATCATACCTCTTCGATGCCGCCATTGATCTCAGTAGAGGTTCCCACTTTCCGGGATTGTAGCCCCCTTCAACGAGTTTTACTCTTATTCCGGCCCTCTCAGCTTTTTGGGCACCGGAGGCGACAAGTTCATAGATCGGGTTACCCCCAATTTCACCTGGGATGAGTATCCCGACATTGAATTTCCCAAAAACACTAAATGCCATCAGTAATACAACAAAAAGAACTGCAAACTTTTTCATACCGTCACCCCCGTGGTAAAATCAGTAAGAAAAGAACAAGAAACCTATGTTTCCGGTATAAAAAATATTATTCGTTTTAGTTTTCTTCGATTTTGCTTACAAAAGAAAGTATTGTTAATTCTCAAAACAAGGACAACTTAGCTTCAAAGAGAGCTTCTTACAATCATGGATAGAGCCCTCGTTTCTGAATAGCATAAAGGACTCTATTTATGGCAAGAATATATGCTGCTGTTCTCATTTCTACATCATATTTTTTAGCTATCTCTTTGGTTTCAGTATATGCCTCATTCATCATCATTTCGAGACTCTCTCTTATTTGCTCGATCTTCCAGAAGAATGCCTGTAAGTCTTGAACCCATTCAAAATAAGAAACTGTTACACCACCAGCATTTGCTAAGATATCCGGAACAACAAGCACTCCCTTTGATCTCAAAATCTCGTCCGCTTCAGGTGTGACAGGCCCATTTGCCCCTTCGATTATGGCTTTTACATTTATCAGATTGGCATTCTCGGCAGTAATCGAATTCTCAAGTGCTGCTGGAATAAGAACATCCGCCTTGATAGAGAAGATATCTTCACGGCTTATTTTCTTTCCATCTGAAAAAGTGTCTACTCTACCGTATTTTGATTTGTGCTCTATCAATGCTTTGATATCAAGCCCTTGGGGATTAAATATTCCACCCTTACTATCGCTGACCGCTATCACTCTGGAACCGAGTTCTTTCTGACTGAGAAGAGCTGAATATTGCCCGACATTACCAAATCCCTGAACAACGATGGTAGCCTTTGAAGGATCAACTCCAATGTCTTTACAGGCCCGACCCACGCAAACTTTCACACCTCTACCTGTTGCTTCTTCTCTTCCTTTTGATCCCCCTAGATCCACGGGTTTGCCTGTAACCACCCCTAAAGAAGTATAACCCACATTCATGCTGTAGGTATCCATGTACCAGGCCATGACATCGGAGTTCGTATTGACATCAGGAGCAGGGATGTCGTTTTGTGGACCAATAATAATTTGAATCTCTGAGAAATACCTACGGGACAGTCTTTCGAGCTCCTTCCAACTGAGTTTTTTAGGATCCACCCTGATCCCACCTTTTGCGCCTCCATAAGGCAGGTTCATTACGGCTGTTTTCCATGTCATCCAGAAAGCCAGGGCCTTAACTTCGTCAAGATTGGTATTAGCGTGATACCTTATACCTCCTTTTGCCGGTCCACGTGCAGTGTTGTGCTGAACCCTAAATCCCGTAAATACCCTGACTGAACCGTCATCCATTTGTACCGGGAATTCTACGATGAGAGACCTCTTTGGCCGTCTCAGGATTTCTGCGTAATCATCTGGTATGCCAAGAACTTTAGCGGCCTTATTGAATTGAGAAACAGCAGTTTCGTAAAGGCTCATTTTCATTCACTCCCCCTTCCTATTCATCGTTGGACCAATCCCCACCATAAGTTTTTTTTAATTCTGGATCCTCCGACCAATTGAATTTTCCAGGTTCCATTTCCAAATGAAACAGCACCTCTTTCCCTGATATCTCATAGGATTTCAATATCCAGCCACTACGGATAAACTCCATGAGTTCTCTCAAGTCAGAGGTAATTCTTCTCTCCATAATTTCACCCCCATGCAATTATGTTCGCGCTGGTTTATGAGAATAATTAACTTTCGAAATTTCTTTCATTACTTCAACAATCAACTATTAAATTTCTCAATTTTTTCTGCATGAAACGATAGTTTTATTATCGGAGGTTGTGGATAAAGTAGAATCAAGTTTAAGCAAAACAATTTCGAAATAATAACTCAATCATCACCAGATAAAGCAGTAGCGAACCGTTGGAAAGCAATTCAACGAACCGAAGAAGGTTTTGTTCAAATATTGAATAAAATGAGTTATAATGTAGAGGAAAGCTTCTTTACGGAGGGGATAAGATGCTTGACGTGAAAACCACTTACAAGAGTTTTGAAAATTACGCTCAGTTCATTTCCACAACTGACTATGACGAAATCAGAGAACTATCACAGGAACTGGAAGGCCTGAGGGTTCTCCACATCAATGCGACTGCTTATGGCGGCGGTGTTGCTGAAATATTGCACACACTTGTTCCACTGATGCAGGACATAGGACTGAAAGTGGAATGGAAGGTAATCGAAGGAACTCAAGAATTCTTCGAATTCACCAAACGAATGCACAATGCGCTTCAGGGTAAGGAAGATAACTTAACCGAAGCAGATAGAAATTTGTTCTATGAAATAACTAAGAAGAATTCTGATGTGGTATTCAACGATTATGATGTAATTGTGATTCACGATCCTCAACCGGTGGCATTGCCAAAATTCGTAGATAATAGAGGCAGTGTAAAACTAGTGTGGAGATGTCACATCGACACTTCCACTCCAAACCAACAGTTCATCAACTTCATAGACTCCTTCATGGACTACTATGATGCAGGCATATTTACTCTGAAGAGATACGCGGGTCAACTAAAGGTTAAAAGGCTGTATGAAATTCCCCCTTCCATTGACCCCTTAAGTGACAAGAACCGCGAGCTTACAGATGAAGAACTCAAAGAAGCGATTAACAAACTCAAGATCGATCCATCCAAGCCGGTAATCACGCAAGTATCTAGGTTTGACCCATGGAAAGATCCGAAAGGTGTCGTGGATGTTTACAGAAGCCTTAAAGTGAAATACCCCGATCTACAACTCTTACTCATTGGTTCAATGGCTACTGATGATCCTGAAGGCTGGGAGATTTACGAGGACCTTCTCAGATACGTTGGAATGGATTACGATATTAGAGTGCTATCAAATCTCAATGGAATCGGCAACATTGAGGTAAATGCCGCTCAGAAAATCAGTCAGGTAGTCCTGCAAAAATCTCTTCGCGAAGGATTTGCCCTTACGGTGAGTGAAGCTTTATGGAAGGGTACGCCAGTAGTTGGTGGTAACGTAGGAGGCATACCTCTCCAGATAGAACATGAAAACAATGGTTACCTGGTTAATAATATCGAAGAAGCCATCCGATACACCGACAATTTATTAGCTGATGCTGACCTCCGCAAGAGAATGGGACTTGAAGGCAAGGAAATCGTAAGATCAAAATTTCTCATAACCCGACACCTGAAAGATTATCTTAAGCTGTTCAGAGATATGGTAAAATAATTACTTTTTCAATTTCTTCCTAATATAATGTCTAAGCGCAAGGAAAGCGGCTCCTCTTTGCCATCCTTGCGCTGATCCTATCTTTCTTACTTCAGGGAAATATCCCCAATCTTCAGGAATTTGAGCAATCATTTCGGCTTTGATATCCTCAAAAATCCAGTTTGAAACGAGCCCTTCGCCACCTATCCATACAAGCGAGGGTCTGAGGAGTAAAGATATATTCGCGATCGATTGACTGAGTTTTTTCAGCACCGGTTGATAATTTTCCCTATTTTCACCTCTCGCCGCCAGTTTTCTTATCTGTGTAATTATTTCTCTATATTCTCCAAAATGTTCAATGAATTCCTTGATTGGAGGTCTATCATCGATCAAAGAGTATTCAGAAGCAACGGTCTCGAGGCACCCTCTCCTGCCACAATAACACGGTTCTCCTTCGGGATCGTATGTCATATGTCCGAGTTCAAAGATCGTTTTTCCATCACCGCTCGTCAGGATATCCTCTCCGTCAAAAAAAGAAGCCCCTATACCCACACCAAAAGTGACAGTTAGAGAAGGGCGATCGAAAATACCGGATTCCAACATTTGCCCGACATGTAAAGCATCCACATCATTACACAGGAGAAAGTCTATTCCCCTTGACTTCAGTGCTTCTTGAAATTTGAATTCTTTCAGCTTCAAAATAGGAGAATCGAAAATCTCTCCTTTCTTAAGATCTATCGTTCCTGAGATAGCAAATCCCAGAGTTAAAGGTCTGTAGTTGAGAAACAATTTTCTGAGCTCCTGCGTGATATGCGATCCAAGATCCTCAATGCCATCAAATGGAATAACAATCGTTTCAACTTCAGAGAGAGAGAAATCAAAAACAGTGGCTTTTAAGGACTCACGCCCAATCTTGATACCCATCACATTACCATATTCAGGGTCAAGGGAAATCCACTGATTTGGCCTCCCGCGGCCCGAAGGAATATTTTTTACCTTTACCATACCCAACTTTTTCAGACTATCCAATAAATAACTGAGGGTGGAATTTCTCACTCCTACTTTTTTCGCTAAAGCACTCCTCGGTACCTCTTTTTCCACAAATACCTGTTCCAGCAATCTCGTTAGATTATCCCACCTGATCTCATCTACTCTCACAATCTCACCAGCTTATCTTCATTTTATGGTCCAACCTACCATACCTTTAACATAATATCGCTGAAGTAGCAAATAAATCAAGATGGGTACGATCATAACCATTATAGATGCAGCAGAAAGGAGCCCCCAATCAACATGATAAACTCCGCGCATTAACGGTACACGTTGAGTCATCAGAAGCTTATCAGGAGAATAGATGAGGATCAGAGCGAGGAAGAAGTCACTCCAGACCCACGTGAATTGAAGGGCAGAAGCTGACGCCACAGCGGGGAAGATATTAGGCAGGACAACGCGGTAAAATATCTGGAAATCACTCGCACCATCGATACGTGCCGCTTCTTCAATAGATATGGGCATAGTCTTAAAGTAATTTCTCATAAAAAAGGTGATCCACGGTGTTCCCCATGCGGTATGCAACAAAATCAGTCCCAGATAACTGTCTACAAGCCCCAGATCGCTCATCATCTGAAAGATGGGAACAGCTATCATTTGTTGTGGCAATGTCAGTGTAAGGACTACAGCGATTATGAAGCCCTTTCTGAGTGGAAAATTATATCTAGACAACCCATAACCCGCAAGCGTAGCTATAAACAGTGGCAGTATAGTAGCGGGTAAAGCTATGATGATTGAGTTTTTCAGTCCCACAAACAAGGGAGCTGTGGGATGATTGAGAGCTTTGAAAAAATTGCTGAAAGTGGGAGTGAATTCCTCGAAGTGCCACCAGCCATTGATTACTTCATCAAACGGTCTTATAGCCGTCATCAATATACCTATCACCGGTAAGATCCACACCAGACCTACAAGCCATGCAAAAACATTCAAAGCGATCCTAATTCCCAATTTTCTCTTTGTCATTCTGCCTCATCTCCAGCCGATTTAATCATAGGTATCGCAGCTATAAGGGTAGAAAGTGTTATAAGGACGGCGACAACAGCAGCCTTGCCAAAATTCCATTCACGGAAACCATACATATACATTTGCAGTGCGAGAACATTCGAAGCTCCGCCAGGCCCTCCCATGGTAGCCACATACACGATGTCAAATATTTTCAACTCCCAAAGAAGTGTCATAGTTACAACAACAACGGTAATTGGCTTTAAAAGGGGTATAGTGATGTTGAAGAACATTCTTACCGGAGAGGCACCATCTATCTGAGCAGCTTCGTAGTAAGATTTCGGAATGGTTTCCAGACCAGCAGAATATAAAATCAAACTGAATCCTGTCCACAGCCATATAGAGCCGAATATCAAGGCCAACAACGATGATTCAGGATAGGCTGTCCAGGTCTTTATTGGTATACCAAAGACACCAAGAACCATATTCACAACACCAACATTTGCATCGAACATAAACCTGACCATAATCCCTCCAACTATCATCGGCATAACCATTCCTAAAAAGATTATTGATCTTATTATGGCTCCTCCTTTAATATTTCTCAGTATGACAGCGAGGAACAATCCCAGAAAGGTAGTAAGAGGAAGGTGAATAGCTATCCACATCAGATTGTGTATCAGTGCTCCAAAAGGGAAACCTCTTTCGAATCCTCTCGGATCGACGATGTCTCTGCTGGTCAGAACTTCTTTGTAATTGGAGAGAGTGAGCTTGCCATCTTCTCCCACAAAGCTGAGTGTTATCGTCCTGATCGTTGGGTACAGAACGAAGACAGCAATGAGAAAAGCGGCTGGTAGAATGAACATCAAAAGGTGTCGAACACGCGCTTTCCGCAGAATCACACTATCTTCTCCTTTCAATATGAAGAAGGCCCCCCTCGAGGGGCCTTCCCTATGCAACTAAAAAGATTATTTTGGCATCTTTTCATCGAGTGCTTCAAGAACGTCGTCAAGTCTTTCTGGCCTGACCCAGAGAAGTTTCAGCTGATCCCAGAAGGTGGGCTGCCAGATTCCTCCGATGGAATCATCGAGATCATTCAGGGACTGCACTCCAACAAGGAGTTTTGCAACTTCCCTGTCAACAGGAGGATAATCTGTTTCGGGAACTCCGAGAACAGTTGCGATATGGCCACCCTGAGCAACCTGAACTGATTGACCTTCGGCGCTTGACAAGAAGGCCACGAATTCCTTGGCTTCATCCAGGTTTTTGGTGTACTTAGGTATAAAGGCAAAGTCAATACCAAAAACCAGGCCTTCGTTTCCAGGCAGACTAAATACGCCCAGATCCTCCGGATCATCGACCATACCTGTTATCCAGCTTCCCATAAAGTAGAGCCCGTACTCGCCATTCCACCACTGCTTCAAAACGGTCGTCCACTCAATCGGTTCACTAAAGAATCCTTCTTTCAGGAGATAAGTGAGTTTTTCCATTGCTTTCCTGACCGTATGGCTTCGCCAGCTAATATTTCCTTCTATCAGGTCTTTCTGGAGCTCGGGGCCACCGAATGTGATCAGAAAGTGCTCTGTAATGTCAGAAAGTGGCCAACCCACACCATCTCCACTGGCAATTGGAGCTTTCAAGCCGGGGATCTGTTTCAGGTATTTGAGAAGGAGAACGAACTCTTCCCAGGTCTTTGGTGGTGTGAGACCATATTTCTCAAAGAAAGATTTCCTATACCAGAATCCGGGTTTTACTTTTGCTGTGTAGGCAAAACCATAGAGTTTTCCATTGAATGTAACATTGTCAAGGGCACCGGACAAATAGTTAGAAGGATGAACGACATCTGAGAGTTCAACAGCATTCACTGTGTTTTTCGCGAGGAATGATGTCCACATAAATATGACATCCCCAGGCGCCTTCCTGGCGGCAAATTGTGCAGGAAGGATATTTGCAAGATCTTCTGCACGATAAATTTTGTAATCAACTTCGATACCTGTCTTTTCCGTGAAAGCTGTTATTACCGGAATGAACTTGTCCAGTTCAGCACCAGACCAGGGTATGATAACGGTGATTTTAGCAATGGTCAGTACCGATATTAGAATTACGAACAAAACTAGTAACTTCTTCACGATAACACCTCCCCAAAAATAAAATGAACATAATAAATATACTACAAAACAATCAATAAATTCAAGGTATGAACTAACTGTTGATTCAAAATATTTTTGATTATCTTCATTATGCTCAAAATATTACATGCTAAAATATACTTCTGATAAAGTTATTAGGGGGGCAGATAATGGATTGTAAGATTATTGTATTTGCCGGTAACGTTGGTGCTGGGAAGTCTACATTGGCACGAGCGGTTGGAAAGCAACTGGGTTTTGAAATATTTTACGAATCTGTCGTGGACAATCCTTTTTTAGAAGATTTCTATTATGACCAAAAGAAGTGGGCGTATCACCTTCAAACTTATTTTCTCGTTCATCGATTCTCCATAATAAAAGAAGCCGAAATACGGAAGATAAACGCGGTCTTCGACAGGTCTATCTATGAAGACGCTGCGATATTTGCACGTAACCTCTATGAAACAGGGAAAATGGGAAAAAGAGAATTTGAAACATATATCCACATGTTCAACTCAATGATGAGGTACATCAGGCACCCTGACCTGCTTGTTTACGTTGATGCCGATGTTGATACAATACTTTCACGAATCAGGCGCAGAGGACGCCAAATGGAACTGGAAGTTCCCATCGCTTACTGGCAGCAGCTGGATAATCTCTACAAAAAATGGATAAAAGAGTACGACTTCTCTCCTATTTATACAATCGATGCAACGAAAATAGATATCGTCTCAAATCCTGATCAGATTAACGACGTGGTGAACGACATAAGAGATATTCTGGGTATATAATGGAGGTTTCCATGAAGAGAGTTATTCCCCTAGTATTCATTTTTCTTGTTTTATTTTCATTTGTCAGACTTTCAGCGGTTAAGGAATACAAGCTGGTTCCAAAGCGTGATAAAAACACCACAATGCGAGTTGCTTTCGTATCTTCTCCAGCAAGATTCCCGGATCAGATTCTACTCAGCCGGGGAATCAAAATGATGGAATCTAAGAACCTCAAAGTTATAAAAGGTCGTAGCTGTTCTGTCTACCTATCGGACCAAGAAAAAGCCAGAGAACTGGAGGAAGCCTTTGCAAACCCAGAAGTCGACTTTATCATCGCCTCCAGAGGAGGACATGGTTCTTTCAGGTTACTTGAATATCTTGACTGGGAAAGAATAAAACAGAACCCAAAACCGATTGTCGGTTATAGTGACATAACGGCCCTTTTACTCGCAATACATTTTAAGACAGGAATAATCACATACCACGGTCCGATGGTAACTGTGGAACTCGATAACGATGAAAAGTCCCTTGAAAACATGCTGGCTGTTTTGAACGGAGAAAAAGTTATACATTTTGCTGGAGAGAGAGAAGCCATTGTTCCCGGTAAGATGACAGGCAGACTAATCGTCGGGAATCTTTCCCTTTTTAAGACGCTTCAGGGCACAGAGTATTTTGGGAGTTTGAAAGATGCGATATTGGTTCTGGAGGACGTAGGAGAATCTCGAGAGTCTATCGAGAGAATGGTCTGGGGAATCGCCAATCTCGAAGAATACGAAGAACTGAGGGGAATAATCTTCGCTGGATTCACCAATATTAGAAACGCTGACTTTGAAGAAATCATTGAGATATTGAAAAGTCTCTTCAGCGACTCACCATTCCCTGTATGGATCGGTCTCCCTGTTTTTCATGGCGATTTTCCAAAATTGACCCTACCTGTTGGTGCCTGGGTTAGTATAGATATGGAAAAAGGGGTCATCGAAATCCTCGATGACCCCCTCTTGAATAACTGAATTTCAAACGTCGCTTTCGTCGAAGTATTTTCTTGCGGCATGAGAAATAGCTATAGCTCCATCTGCAGCTGCGGTAACGATTTGTCGGACTTCTTTTTCCCTCACATCTCCCACAGCGTAAACACCAGGAATCTCTGTCTCCATGTTCTCGTCGGTGACGATATAACCATAATCATTGAGTTTCAGTTTCCCTTTCAGGAAATCCGTATTTGGCACCAGTCCAATGAAAACAAAAACGCCTGATACTTCGAGTTCGGAATATTTACCAGTCGAAGTGTCTTTGAGAATGAGTCTTTCGACTTTATCTTTTCCTTCGATTCTTTCAACAACAGTGTTGAATATGTAATCCACCTTACCCGTTGCTTTGACCCTTTCCTGGAGGAGCTTGTCTGCTGTGAGTTTTGGAAGGTTCTGAACAATTGTAATTTTTCGAGCTATTTTAGTCAAAAAAAGCGTTTCGTCGAGAGCACTATTTCCTCCACCAATAACAGCTATGTGCTGGTCAGTGAAAAAATGACCATCACAGGTAGCACAATAGGAAACACCTCTTCCAGCGAATTCTTTCTCACCTGGTACGTTTAACTTCCTCGGATTGGAACCCGTGGATATGATGAGAACCTTTGAGGACACTTTCTTACCATTATCGAGAACCACGGTCTTTTTGTTTTCTTCAAGAACAAGATCAATCACTTCGGCGTTCAAAAATTCAACATTGAACTCTCTGGCGTGCTCTGCGAATTTTTCGGCGAGTTCGATACCTCCTATTGAAGGGAATCCAGGCCAGTTTTCGACTTTTTCCGTATTGTTGACCTGTCCGCCTTCGAGGGCTTTTTCGATGATCAAGGGCTTTAATCCAGCCTGTACGGCATAAATACCTGCCGTAATACCTCCAGGCCCTCCTCCTACCACAACCACATCATAGTATTCCTTCAATTCGCTCTTCTTGTGAGCGCTTCCAAGATCAAAGAACGCCATTTCCCCTCACCTCTCAAAGTGCTTTCAGTACTTCCTCAACGTATTGCGGTTCAGGATATGCGCCAATGAAAGTCACTTTGTCATTGATCACAATGTGTGGAACGGAACTGACACCATATTCCATAGAAAGCTCGGGAAATTCATTTGCTTCGATCATAGAAGCGCTTACATTGCTATTTGCCATAGCAATATTGTGGGCGGTAAGGACAGCTTTGGGGCAATAGGGACAGGTCGGAGTAACAAAGACCTTGATTTCAACAGGCTTGTCTATTCCAGACAACTTTTCGATGGACTCAGGAGAAAGCTCAGGCGTTGCTCCTTTGGAGAAGCTCACTATGTCCTGTAACAGCGTTCCGAATTCATGTCCGGATGGAATCCCGTAAAATCTAACACCTTTATCCTCCCCATCTGGTGTGAGAAGTACCAGAGCAGGGGCCATCTTTACGTCGTACTTCTCTGCTTCTTCAGAGTTAAGTTCATGCTTTTCATAGTTGATCATGTCGGTGATTTCCACTAGCTCAGAAATGAGTGCTTCAACCGTTGAACAATAATCACAGTTACTTTCGGAATTGAAAAATAAAATCTTTACCTTTCCCTGCATTTCTGAGAGAATTTCCTTCACCTGCGTTCTTATTTCATCATTGAGAAGTTTTTCAGCCATTTTCAATCCTCCTAATTCAATATGATACCCTCTAGGGGTATTGTAACACGACAATGTTAATCGGGATTTGACAATTTGTTTCTAACACTTTCAACGATCCAGTTCAAAATACACATAATCAAGAAAAGCACAGACAAAATTATGGATATTGGTATTATTTGATCCGGCACAAAGCGCTTCAATTCAGAAAAACCGACAATAATGGATGTGGTTACCACAGAATAGGCAAGTATAGAATCTATGATTTTCCACTTACCATATTTGAAGAGAAAGTTCAGGAGATAATCTTGACGTGTGTATCCCATGGAAAGGAAGAAAGCTCTGAAAGTGTCATCAAATTTACTCAGATGCCCCAACAGTCCTCTAAGAATATGTAAATAGGCGAAAAAAAACAGGAAAGCGGATGCAATTTTGCTCTCCGAAAGAAAAGAAACAAGAATTGTCAAAAGAGCGAGAAGCGGGATATTCATAATTCTTAAACTAAAATTCGGTTTTCTGCTAACACGATAAAAACTGAAGACAGTGGCGCCAGCCAAACTAGTTGCCACTGTCGCTATAATCATCATATAGAGAAATTTTTGAAAAAACTCAAGGGCGAACACCTATATCACTTCTCTTTTGGTTTACCTTTATGTTCATTGGCTTCCTTCTTAAAGAGCTCAGAGACCGCGCCTATGCTGCCAAGAAACGCAGAAGCTTCGTAAGGAAGGAATACTTTATTCGCAGTGCCGTTTGCGATTTCTTTGAGGGTTTCGAGGTACCTTATTGCAATGAGGTCGTTGGTCGGTTTGCCGTTGTGTATCGCTTCAAAGACTTTAAGAATAGCACCTGCCTGTCCTTCGGCTTCTGCGAGTAATTTGTACCTGTTAGCATCTGCGACCCTTTTAATTGCTTCCGCTTGCCCTTCAGCTTTTAAAATGGCAGAACGTTTGTCACCTTCAGCTCTTGTTATCTGTGACTGCTTGTATCCTTCCGCTTCTAAGATAACCGCCCTCTTTGTCCTCTCGGCTTTCATCTGCTTAGACATAGCGTCCATAATATCCTGAGGCGGATCAATCTTTTTAATTTCTACTCTGGTAACTTTCACACCCCATTTATCTGTTGCTTCATCGAGTACTTCGCGAAGTTTTAGATTGATCCTCTCACGAGAGGTGAGGGTTTGGTCTAGTTCCATTTCACCTATCACATTCCTCAGGTTTGTCTGGGCAAGCTTAATCGCGGCTACTTTAAAATCGCCAACATTGTAAATAACCCTGAAGGCATCTGTAATCTCATAATAGATAACAGCATCAACTGTGACGATGACGTTATCCTTCGTGATGACTTCCTGTGGAGGTACATCGATCACCATTTCTCTGTGATCTACTTTTACTATTTTCTCCATGAATGGGACTATAAAGTTAAGACCAGGTTGAGCTTCTCGGGAGAATTTCCCCAACCTCTCTACAAGTCCTTTTTCAAAGGGTCTTATAATTTTTATTCCAGATGCAGCAATAATAAGGATTACAACTGTCAGAACAATCCACATAATCATGCCTTTTCCACCTCCTTTTCCTCATTGCCTTTAAAAGGTTTCACATACACAGTGGTACCTTCAACGCGTTCAATCAAGACCTCTTCTCCTTCCTTGATAATCCTGTCGGGGTCCACGGATACTGCCCTCCAGCTTTCTCCAGATATCTTGACGATGCCAGTTCCCATTTTGGAATCGATGTCCTGAATTACCTTCCCCACGCTATTTTTCAGCTCGTCCACGTATACTTTTCTGGGCGATTCGCCGGTTATTTTCTTTGCAATTGGTCTAGTAAAGATCACCAGAAGTGTACTCACTATAGCAAAAGCAGAAACCTGCCAGCCAAGATTGAGTTCGAACATAGCAAGGATACCAGATAGAAACGCCGCTATCGAGAACCAGAGGAAAAAAAACGTTGGGGTTAGTATTTCAATCAAAAGAAGAACGACGCCGAAGATCATCCATCCCACATAGTTCATATTGTACCTCGCCTCCCCTAAAGGACAAAGAGTTTTTCGGGGTGAACGAAGTGTATTTCCAACTCCCTATCCTCGAGTTTATCAATAAGATCTTTTGAAAGTCTTTTGATTCTCGTTGTATACCTTCCGGAGATATGGTACAGTATCAACCTTTTAATGCCGTTCGATGCTTTAACATTTTCAATTATTTCCTCGAGGGTAGAGTGATTCTGGTTTTTTCTGTCCCTGCCATCAAGAAAGGTACATTCATGCAATAGCGTTTCACTATTGTCAATAATCTCCGGAGGAAGAGCATAACTATCGCCACTTATGGTCAACACTTTTTTCGTAAAGTTCTCTGTGATGTATTCTCTACCGTGTTTTTTCACTAGTTCGACAATGGCATTGGAATCTAGACTGCGAAATTCAGCTTTTAGTTTTTTTCTCTCTTCAATTATATGATATCCATAGCTAATTTCTCCAGGGGTGTGTCTGACTCTGAAGGGTACCAACCACCGCTTGAAGTTTCCAGCTGTCCTGAGGAATATCTCTTCATTTGGATCCACAGGATTTAGAATCACCTCGTATCTTAGCCGAGGATTCATCCCTATTATGAAATCAAGATATGCTTGTATAGCTCTGTTGCCCCGGGGGAAGATAATTCTCAGCGGTTTTTTCCTATCACCCATCGCCACGTTCCGCGTATTGATCAGTCCCCATAGTCCCGCAATGTGATCCACGTGCCCATGAGTGAGAACGACATCTTTTATAGCATAGACACTATTCCCCAGCACACTTGAGATACTTTCACCCACATCAAAAAGCAAACGTTCCGGACGATACAGTATCCAGGTGGAATAAAGTGCCTTGGAATATATTTTGAATTCCAAACTATTCCACCTCTGGTCCTTCCACTGTGATCTTTATCTTTCCTTTCACATTTCCAGGGAGTTTTAACTCAATTTCATATTCCCCCACTTTTTTTATGTTTTCAGGTAATATGATATTCTTTTTATCGAATTCAATCTGTAGTTCCTTCGAGATGAGCTCAGCTATGTCTTTGCTTGTAATAGCGCCAAAAAGCTTTCCAGATCCGCCAGCTTTAACTTTAAGCCTAAAATGTTTCTGTACAATTTTTTTCAACAGTTCTTCGCTTCTTTTACGAACCTTTTCTTCACGCTTTTCTTTCTGTTCTTGCTCTGAGCGAAGCTTTGCGAGTTCACCTTTTGTTGCTTCAACAGCGAGGCCCCTAGGAATGAGAAAATTCCTTCCGTAGCCATTAGAAACCTCTTTGAGCTCCCCTTTCTTTCCAAGTTTCGGAATATCCTTTAGAAGAATGACTTTCACTCTTTCACCCCCAGTTAAAAAAGGGAGGCTTCAGGCCTCCCCTTTTCTTATTCCTTGGTGTACGGAAGCAGTGCCATATGTCTTGCACGCTTTATTGCTGTCTTGATCATCCTCTGGTGCTTGGCGCAGTTTCCTGTGATCCTTTTAGGGATGATTTTGCCCTTGTCTGTCATGAAATCTCTCAAAAGGGAGGTGTTTTTATAATCAACATAGGTGAGCTTCATGCTGCAAAGCCTACACTTCTTCTTAGTTTTTCTTCTTCTTTCCCTCATCCTCATTCCTCCTCGTTAAAATGGGATATCGTCACCATCAGCGTCCGTCGGTTCACTACCGAAGAACGTAATATCGTCGTTAAGTTCCGCATTTTTCTCAGGTTCATTTACAACTTCAGGAGAAACATCTACTTGAGACCTTGTTTCGAGAAATCTTATGCCACTTGCTACAACTTCAGCTGTACTCCTTGGATCACCATCAGCTGTTTTCCATTTCCTTATTCTGAGCGACCCTTCAACCAGAACCAGTCTTCCTTTGGTCAGATAGTTGCCAGCAAATTCCGCAAGCTTTCCAAAACTGACAATCCTGATAAAATCCGTGTTTGAATTGTCGTCCACACCACCCCTTGTAGGTCTATCAACGGCAAGGGTGAAAAGAGAAATCTGCGTTCCACTCGTACTGAATTTGATCTCCGGGTCTCGGGTCAATCTTCCTACAAGAACGACCCTGTTGTAGCTGATCGACATAATTATTCCTCCGTTTTATTTTCAGGCTTTTCTTCAGCGCTTGTTTCTTCCACAACAATTTCTTCAGCCTCTACCTCGACTTCTTCTTCTTTCCCTTCAGTTTTTGCCTTCTTTTTTTCCTCTTTTTCGAGATCTTCTCTTCTGAAAGTTTGCCACCTGAATATATCCGGAGTAATGTTGTAAAGTCTCTCAAGCACATTAACTTTTTCCGGATCAGCGCGGAAAAGAATGAGGGTGTAATCACCTTCAGTAAAGCCTTTTCTCACACGATATGCGAGCTTTCGCATTCCCCAACGGTCGAACTTTTCAATACTTCCTTCGACCCTTTCTTCAATGTAGTTCTTCACCTTTTCGGCGATGGCGTTACGCTGCTCTTCATCGAGCTTCGGCGAGACTATAAACATAGTCTCATAAATCCTTTTCTCTACCATTTTCAACCTCCTCCCATGGACTTATGGCCTTGTCCTGAGACAAAGCGGGATTTGACGTTAAAGCATTATAACATATAATAACGTGCCTTATCGAAACACAATGTTTCATAAAGAAATCCTGAATTTTAATACCCTATCTCAGAAGAGATCTATATATTCGGCCAGTTCCCAGTCTGTCACGCTCCTCATGAATCTTGTCCATTCTAGCCTCTTGGTCTCGATAAATTTTTCAAAGATATGTTCACCCAGAGTATCACGGACAAGCTCGCTTTTTTCGCATTTTGCCGTAGCCTCTTTTAAATCCGCAGGCAAGTGCTCAATTTTACGTTTCAATTTCTCGCCACTGTCAAGTTCAAAAATGTTTCTATCAATGGGTTTTGGAGGCAAGATATTTTCTTCGATTCCCTTCAAACCGGCAGCAAGGATAACAGCAAGAGCTAGATAGGGATTACATGTTGGATCTGGATTCCTTATCTCGATTCTTGTGGCTTCTCCTCTTACAGATGGAACTCTGATAAGGGCGCTCCGATTTCCAAGTGCCCAGGATATGTTAACAGGAGCCTCGTATCCGGGTACCAACCTCTTGTAGCTGTTGATCGTTGGGTTCGTGACAGCGGTTATCTCAGCGGCATATTTGAGTACGCCACCAATAAAGAAAATTGCTGTCTCACTCAATTCATAAGGCTTATGAGGATCATAAAAAGCATTTTCACCTTTGGAAAAAAGGCTCAGATGTATATGCATTCCAGAACCATTTATCCCCATGAAAGGTTTCGGCATGAAGGTTGCGTGCAATCCGTTTAATACCGAAACTGTCTTTACCACCCATTTGAAGGTTTGAATGTTATCGGCTGTTCTCAGAATATCGGTATAACGAAAGTCCACTTCATGTTGTGAATGAGCAACTTCATGATGCGCTGTTTCAACCTCGAAACCCATCTTTTCAAGCGCAATAACGATGCTCTTTCGGACCTCTTCCCCTTTGTCAACGGGTAACATATCGAAGTAACCGCCCTTGTCCAGTAGTTCTATCTCCTTCGGATCGCCCGACTTTTTCCTGATCAGGAAGAATTCTGGCTCCGGACCAGCGAAAGCTTCAAAACCCATTTTTTTTGCCTTTTCGACTATTTTTCTCAAGCGATATCTTGGATCTCCTTCAAACGGTGTTCCATCGGGAAGCATTACATCGCATATGAGTCTTATGGTTTTCTCAGATTCAGATTTCCACGGTAGCAAAGAGGCTGTTTCGGTATCAGGATAAAGGATCATATCAGATTCTTCTATTCTAACAAAACCATCAATAGAAGAACCATCAAACATCACACCTTTGGTGAGTGCCTCTCCCAGGCGTTTGACAGGAAGTTCAACATTTTTGAGTGTTCCATTGATGTCGGTTATCTGGAGGCGTACTAACTTCACCTCTTCCTTTTCGACGAATTCGAGAATCTTCCTAACCATTCGAATCACCCCCTATTAAGATAAGAATATTAATTTTTATAATACTATTTTATTCCCTTAAAAGGCAAGAACATCCCTTCTGATAAAATAAGAAAAAGAAGCGGGGGTGAAATCTTGAATATAAAAAGAGTCCTTGTTGCAGTCAATGACAGAAAAAACTTGTTGGAACTGTGCAGCTTTCTGAATTCAAAAAATGTAGAAATTGTGGCCGATGATACCAATTATAACTACCTCAGGGAATTCAGAATCCATTCAATTAAACTGAAAGATTTTCTCGGTGCATCTTGTTCCGGTCCTGAACTCTTGTATAATGCAGCCATACATCTGGATCGCAATGACAGCGAAGAAGCATCTCATTTCGATATGGTCATCGCGAATTTTGGAGGTGCATTTGAACTAGAAAAAGGCGATAAGTTGAACATAGATACAGGAAAACTCGCACTCATTTCCGCTTCTGTTAAGAATTATCGTGACGTGGTTTCTTTAACTGACCCAGATGACTATAGTGAAGCGATCGATAACATAACATACTGTGGCGATATTTTGTTGCAAAAGAGAAGGAAGTTGGCTTTAAAAGGGCTATATACCATTTCCTCTTATGTATCAGCGGCTCATAAAGAATTTTCACAGGTCTTCGCCTCAGAGAAGTATGAATATATAATTCTTCAATACATAATGCCTTTACTGTCCAAAAGTTTTCTTTACAAAATTGAAGGCTATCCAGGACTTCTCGATGATGTTCACCTTGCAAATCCAGCTGTGGGAATAGACCTGGTGGATGTGCAGAACGCCGCAACATTTATGAGACTTTACAACCTCTTCGGCGACATTTCAGCTTTTATTTCTAATGGTAAGGTACTCCATGTCTCTGCTAATTCGCATATAGATAAATTTTACAGTGGTCATGGAGTAATGTATGCTTCCAGCTTCACGATTGACTATTCGACTATAAGGAAACTATCGGCGCTCGGAGTGACTTCTTTCTGTGGCGTTTTCAATGGAGAAGCTGTGAGATTCGCTCACGAAAATGATCTTAGAATTTTCACAATCCCGGATAAATCTGTCCTTGTCGAGGGAAAAGAATACTTCTTTAGCTCCGAAAATTATCTAGTAAAGAAAGAAAACACCACGTTAAACCTGGAAAAGTGGTCGAAAGATGAAAAACTGGCTATCGCATCGGTGATGAGTAATCCTGTTGTTTCTGCTGCGATTTGCGACAGAGGGGAAGCAAGGGTGTTGAACACTGGTGTCGTTGATGAGCTGCTTCTGATAATGAAGGGACTCGACTACAATTCGGGTTCGGTACTGGCTTTGAATATCGATCCATCGGCAACAGAACTCATCAAACTGGAATCAATGGGATTCAAAAAAATCTTGATACCGGGTTTAAAAGGTGATCATAAAAGCAATCATATTCAATGCTTTCTCAAATGATATCCCCTTGAATAGTTGAACGATGCAGGTTATAATCTATTTGCACCATGCTAGGCGGGGAGCTGGCGGTTCCCTACACCCGAAATCCGCCATATGCGGGGCCGAATGCCCCCTGAGGCTACCGCAGTCGGAACGCGGTACGCTGGAGGATGTTGAGGGTTGGGTCCCACGCAACGGGAACCTGTGAACCTGGTCAGGTCCGGAAGGAAGCAGCCATAAGCAGGCTTACCGGGTGCCGTGGGGGTGCTCAGCCTGAGTCTAAAGGCATAACCGGTCCGGTTGCGGCTAGTCGAAGGGGGATGCATGGTGCTTATTTTTTGCTATTGAACTTTCCAATAGTTCCAACAATAATCCCCAGAATGATTACCACAAGAGCGGAATACCTTACTGGTTGTGGAGTTATTGCCGTTAACTTTCCATATCTGTCGATATAAGGGATTTCAACTGCAATAAAGAACAGTGCAGTAGACTGTAATATCATCAACAGCGCGTTGAATATGATCCACACGTTCTTTCCTTGAATGAAACAATAAGAGATAGCCAGAACAAAAAAGAGCAGAGAGAGGTAGTAGATTACGAAAGCAGAGATAGTCATAACTGAAAGCGTTCGATTCTGTGTTAGAAATAGAACTTCTCCCTGTTTCAGAAATAGCAGAATCCCAATAGATGAAAGAGCCATTATCCATGCCGTTAGACTGAATCTTCTGAACCTATTATTAAGTCTTTTTGCTTCAGCTAGACTCAGAGTACCTTTGCTGCGCTTTTTCGAAGCCATTTACTTCACCTCAGGACCCGATATATTCTATTTCGTCTTCTGAAAAGACCTCTATTCCATTTTCCCTGAGAAGCGCCGCTGTGACGCCCACTCCTGGAACAAGAATCGAATTAAAAGTACCATCATAAACATACTGCGTACCACACGAAGGACTGGTGCTTTTCAAAATTGCAAACTCCACACCAAACAACTTTGCAATCTTAAGAACTTCCTCTGCACCTCGCTTGAAAGCCGTCGTCATGTCATTTCCAAACTCATTCACCACTCTTGAGCCCGGTACCCATCCTTTGCCGCCCTGAATCTCCGCTCTGGGACGCGGAGTGGGCAATCCGCCGAGTTGCTCAGGACAAACCGGAATAAGGGAAAAATCATCCATGAGAGAAAATATCCTGTAATTCAGGTTGTTTTTACCCTTATAATTACAATTTATTCCGAAAAGACAGGCACTTACCAGTATTCGCTTCATTTTCCCCCCGCGTCGGTGTTCCCGTCCTGGTATCCCCTTATCACGTACATAAGATCCTTGGCAGGAAGTGTGGAAAGAGGATCTACAGTCCTATATTCATTATCCCTCACTTCAAAGTGTACATGTGGACCGGTAGCGAGACCCGTCGCTCCAACCCTGCCGAGCAACGAACCCATAAAAACTCGTTGACCAACGTATACACTTATATGGCTCATATGAGCATAGCGGGTAATCATCCCGTTATCGTGTTGTATCTCCACCATGTAACCATAACCACCTTTGAGTCCGGCAAAGACAACGTAACCAGTGGCCGCAGCAAATATCGGAGCACCCATAGGTGCGGCGATATCAAGACCTGTATGAAAAGCGAGTTTACCCGTTATAGGATGAGTGCGCCAACCATAATTCGAACTAATCACTCCGTACACTGGCCACCTGAAAATACGTTCCATTGGTTCGTAGCCATATTTGTTGATTGAATCCATCGGGATGAACAATTTCTGTCCGGGTATTATTACGTCGCTGTTTTTGATATTGTTTGCCTTAACTATATCTTCAACAGGGGCAAAGAAGAGTTTAGCAATATATGTTAACGTCTCTCCTTCTTTTACTTCATATAGCAAACCATCTGGCTGAGGAAACAATATCGTATCACCGATTTTGAGGTTTCTCGGATCTTCGATCTCGTTGAAGTCGAGTATCGTTGAGACATGCAAGTCATGTTTTTTGGCAATGGAATACAGTGTATCCCCCGGTTTGATAACATAAGTGACAATAATATACCCAAAACTAGACACAGCCATGATCATAAGTACGACCAGTAGTACGAGCGATCTGCGAGTACTCACCTTTTTCCACCTCCAAAAAGGCCAAGGCCAAAGAGAAAAGCATCTAATATTATACCAAAAAATAGTCCGGTGATTCTTGAAATTCCGAATAACGCCCTACCAAAGATGATAGTGGCAACTATTACAGTAAACATTGAACCCAAAAGCACAACGCCAGCAGCAAGATCTTTAACGATTTCAACCTTCTTGTGATAGCGCTCCTCAATGAAGTCCAACAATTCTTCAACGATGGTGTTTATTCCTTCAAGGCTCAGTACAAAAAAAATTGAAAACAATATCCACAGAAATTCCCATTCCTCTAAACCAACCAATAAGGACAGCGTAAGAACCGTCAGTCCTATTGTAAATTGTATCTTGAAGTTGCGTTCTTTCAAAAGTAGATGCTTGAGCCCTCTGATGGCAAACTCAAAACTTTTTAAAAAAGTTCTCATTCAAAACCTCGAATGAACTCTCTTATTTCTTCCTTTATGGTATATGACTTTTCCACCAGAGACATACCAAATTCAATGGCCTCTTCGTTCAGTTTATGGTATTTCGCTTTTATATGCTTTTTCATGGACTTTTTCAGAGCTTCAGGCTGGACTATGCTGGAAGCACGGGAAATGATACCCAATCCCACCATATTGGAAGGCAGCGCGGTTCCAAAGCGCTCTTGTGTCAATTTCGAGATGGGTTTCATAATTATCTTTTTTGTGAGCCTGAAGGCTTCTTTGGGAATATCAGACACATAAGAACTGTCAATAATGAATATGCCATTAGGTTTCAAAAGGTTGGCATGAGCGTTTACAGCTATCTGATGCATGGAATAAATCACATTGAAGTTGTTCGCCTTGGGATAGTCAATGGGTTCTTTACAAAAAAGCACATCGCAATATGATAGACCTCCACGTACCTGAGCACCATATGATTGGGTCTGAACCACCCACAGTCCCATCGAAACGAGGGCATCGGCCAGGATAATCCCCATCAGGACATTCCCCTGTCCCCCGATGCCTGATATCCTAACAGAGTGGGGTTGACGCACTGCCATGTTAATCACTCCTTCTCGCTGGACGCTAATTTCTTCTTGAGCTGTTCATATTTCTCGTTATACGTTTCCTTTTCTACGTTCAGGAATTCTCCTATCACTATCTTATCTTTCAGTTCTTCGGGCGACATTTTTTCAGCCTTTTTCACAGTAACAGCCTTTTCCTTAAAATAGGAGAGCATCTGAATGGGCTCGGGCATACCATTGTACCTTCCAAAGTATGTATGGCAGTTAGTCATGACCTCTATCACGGACATTCCTCTGTGTTCGAGGCCTTTTTGAATAAGCTGCGCGGTCTGTGCGTAATGATAAACGGTACTCCTTGCCACATAAGTCGCCCCAGAGTTAATGGCGAGCTTTACAGCGTCAAACTGGTCTTCGATGTTACCGTAAGGTGCCGTGGATGCATACGTATCTTCCGGAGTGGTTGGCGAGTACTGACCACCAGTCATGCCATAGATACTGTTGTTAAAGATAATCACTGTGAGATCCATATTCCTTCTGCATGCATGAATAAAGTGATTTCCACCAATGGCAAGGATATCGCCATCCCCACCCATGACGACCACCTTAAATTCGGGTCTGGCGAGTTTCACGCCTGTTGCAAAAGCGATTGCCCTTCCATGTAAGGTATGCATGGTGTTGAAATTTAAATAACCAGTGACACGTGACGAACAACCAATACCAGACACAACGGCAATCCTTCCGGGATCAAGAGACAATCTGTCAATAGCATCGACGAAGGCTTTCATTATTACACCATTACCACAACCGGGACACCAGACGTGCGGCATCCTATCTTGTCTTAAATAGGTTAGCAATCTAGATGTCGCCATGACTACCTCCTTCAAGCTCGAGTTGTTCCAGAACTACACCAGATTTTTTTAATAAAAATTCTGACAAAGGATCGGGATAGTCCTTCACAAAGACTATGCGTTTTATCCCGGCATTTATCAGTATTCGCGCACATATAGAACACGGTTTATGCGTAACGTAAATCGTTGCTCCTGCTGTTGGAATACCAAATCTCGCAGCCTGAGCAATCGCGTTTTGCTCAGCATGGGCGGCATAACAGATTTCTTGATTTTCTCCGGATGAAATAGAGAGTGCATCGCGAATACAAGTAGTTTCATCACAGTGAGGAAAGCCTGATGGTGGCTGGTTATATCCCGTGGCAAGGATTCTGTTTTCCTTAACGATTACCGCTCCAACCTTGCGATGAATGCAGCTCGACCTGTCTTTAACCGTATCGGCCAGAACCATAAAGTATCTATCCCAGTCACTTTTCTTTCTGATTTTTTCTTTTGCATTAAAATTTTTGAGAAAGGCTTCAAGCTCTTCCCGTCTCATCAAAGCAGTTCCCTCAATATCACAACGTGTTTCTTTTCCTCTTTTATGATCTTGTTGACAGCTTCTTTTGCTTCGTAATCCCTGAGCATATCCAGAAGTTCGTAATAAAAGATGACTGTATCTTTCTCCCTTTCTATAGCATATTTTATGACCTCTTCTGGGGTACTGTCTTTGAACATTTCTTCAAGAGTTTTGGCATCCGGAAAGACTTTGTGCTCGCTGAGGGTTTTAAGGTATTCTGTAGCTTCATCCCAGTTCAGCAGATCCTGTGCTTCATCCTCGAATTTCTTTAAAAGGGTTCTGAAAGTAACCATATGCTCTTCTTCCTGAGCCGCAAGAAACTTAAAAGTAGACCTTGTACTTTCATCTTTTGCTTTATCAGCCATCTCCCTGTAGAACTTGAAACCTTCTACTTCAATATTCAAAGCGATGTCCAGAATTTCATGCGCCGAAAACATCTTCCATTTCCTCCTTTATTTCGAGAATTTTTTCGAAAACAAATCTCGAATTGTCCATCCCGGTTTCATTAAGATAGATACGTTCGCCGTTATATTCTACAAAGTCATCGAGTTTTTCAAGCATTTTCTCCACCAGGAACGCTTTTTTGTGCTCTTCCATCGTTAACGTCTTCAAATAAACACCTTCGCTGAGCCTCAAGCCCATAAATAACGTTTCTATGTCTTCCTGAAAGTCGTTGTTCAATACACTGTATTCCCTCGGAAATTCATTGTCAATGATAGCTTTTTCATAGTTCTCCAATGAAGCAGTATTGACATACCTGAGTCTTTTGAAATGACCTCCTGCTGATAACCCGAACCCAATGTAGTTGCCATTTTTCCAGTAATTTAAATTATGTTTGCAGGTCATTCCACTCCTTTGCCAGGAGGATATCTCATAACGATCATAACCAAGAGAAGAGAGTCTTTCTTTCATTGATTCGTATAGTCTGTCTATTATCTCTTCGTCTGGCAACTTAATCTTACCACCATTCACAGCTCTCATCAAAGGAGTATCATGGTCGGTATCGAGGAAATAATAAGAGATATGGTGCGGAAGTAGTTCTTTAACTAACGCGATGTTTCTTTCAAGTGTTTCTTCGTTTTCGCCAGGTAAACCAAGAATAAAATCCAGATTGAGAATATCGAAAGTGTTTTTAGCCATTTTGAGACGTTCTAGTAAATCTGTTGGAGAAACACGACCAACATTTCTTAATATTTCATTAGACGCGTTTTGAACTCCAACACTGAGACGATTTATGCCAAGCTCGTACCATGTCTCGATTTTATCTTTCTCCAGTTCCCATGGGTTCGCTTCTAATGTGACCTCAATGGGTGAGAAAGTGATCAGTGATTTCAGCTTTTCGATGAGCTGGTGTAAATATCTTATAGGATATAATGAAGGGGATCCACCCCCGAAATACAGCGTCTCCACGTAAACGGGAGGATTGTTATCAAACCAGAGTTCAAATTCTTGGAGCAACAATTTCTGGTAATTCTCAACAACCTCAGAATGCTCTTTTAATTTGACGAAATCACAGTAATGACAAAATCTCTTGCAGAACGGAAGATGTACATATACACTAGCTTTCATCACCTTACCATCAGCTCGAAAAATATTTCCTTTGGCGTGAGATTGCTGAAACCAACTCCAAAGAGCAAAACGTTTTTCCCTCCCGGGGTTCTGAAATTAATTTTAGTATCTACTGCTCCGTTTTTAAAGAAAACCATTGTCTCTCCTATAAGACTCATGCCTTCAAGATTTAGGGGGAAACTCCATTGAGCTGTGAGGCCTATTTTGCCTGTGTCAAAATCATAGCAAAGACCGGGGCCATATCCCAGCTCTCCAAGGGAGCCGATGGAAACCAGATCAACACCAAGGGCAAAGGTGTTTCCCAGGAATCCTAGTCTGATACTTCTGCTGAAGTCTTTCATAAACAGATATGACTGCAAGTATCTGATGTTATTCTGGTTATCCCTTATATTCAGCAATTTTAGACCCAGACTCCACTTCCCCAAAGGGATTCTGTATGTATTATAAGAGAATAAACGGTAGTTTCCATCAGAATCCACCTGAAGTGTATTGAACTGCTGGGAATATACTGGTGGAGTGTAAGTTCCTTCAATCAACGTGGTAGAGAGGGAGATTCTTTCACCAATATAGAATTTCACACTAAAATTCCCTTCTCGGGTTTTCAACTTGAAGAAACCCGTCGAGTACTTCACCCAGCTTTCTTTATAAATAACTCCTAGCTGAGGAGAAGCATTCCCCAGTTGTATTCCCCATGAAAAATGCTCAGATATCGGGATTTCGACCTCATTCGTCCAGTTTTCACCAACAATTGACAGATAGGTACTGCCAAATAAAAGGGCACCTGTTATTATCAACAGTGCCACTAAGGAAAGTTTGCTTTTCATGTCTCCAGAAGCCTCCTCACGACTTCATTAACCACAGCAGGATTTGCTTTGCCTTTAGTTTCTTTCATCACAGCTCCAATGAAGTAGCCCATGACTCCTTTTTTACCTTCTTTGTACTGTTGAACAGCTTTGGGATTGGCCTTCATAGCTTTTAAAACGATCTCTTCGATGAGATTTTTATCGCTGATCTGTTCCATACCTCGCTCTTTCACAAGCTGGTCAGGAAATTTTCCAGTTTCGACCATTATGGGGAATAATTCTTTGGCAATCTTAACAGAAATTGTTTCCTGTTTGAGGAGCTCAAAAAGCCTTACAAAGTGCTCTACTTTAATAGGCATATCTCTCAATGAGATGCCCCGCTGATTGATTTCTCGCAATAGTTCCGTCATTATCCAGTTAGATGCTTCTTTAGGGTTTCCAGTCCTTTTCGCCACATCCTCAAAGAATCGTGCTACCTCACCATCAGAAGCGAGAACGGTTGCGTCATACTCTGGAATACCGTATTCTCTCACAAGGCGTTCAATCTTTTCCTGAGGAAGCTCGGGAAGACTTCTTTCAATCATCTCAATGTATTTTCTAGTGAGTCGAAGCGGGGGTAAATCAGGCTCCGGAAAGTATCTGTAATCGTTTTCCTCTTCTTTAGATCTCATGGAGCTGGTCTCACGTTTTGCAAAATTCCACGTTCTGGTTTCTTTTTCAACATTCGACCCCGATTCAAGAGCTTTGATAATCCTTTCTCGTTCGAACTCAAGAGCTTTTTCAACAAACTTAAAGGAATTAATGTTCTTAACTTCCACTCGATTCGATGCTTTCTTCGCTTCTTCATCAACAATAGAAATGTTCGCGTCACAACGTAATGCCCCTTTTTCCATGTCTCCGCTGCAGACATCAAGGGCTCGCAGTGTATCCCTCAAAAGTTCCATGAAAATTCTAGCTTCTTTAGGGGAGGAAATATCCGGTTCTGTAACGATCTCTATCAATGGCACTCCACACCTGTTCAAGTTTACAAGACTACCAGTGGCCTCGGATATGGAGTCTGATCCCTGGTGAATCATTTTGCCCGCATCTTCTTCAATGTGAATCCTCCTGATCCGGACCTTCTTTTCTTCTCCATCGACTTTGAATTTTAAAAAACCATTTTCAGCTATGGGAGTAAAGTACTGTGTTATTTGATAGCCTTTTGGCAGATCGGGATAGAAGTAATTCTTCCTGTCAAAAGTCGATTTCAGATTTATTTTGCAATTTAGAGCCAGAGCAGCTTTTACTGCGTATTCGACCACGCTTTCATTTAACACGGGAAGGGCACCTGGTTGTCCCGTACAAACAGGACATATAGCTGTGTTGGCTTCCAGCTCAAAAACATCCGCACTACAGCTACAAAAGGCCTTCGTCTTTGTCGAAAGTTGTGCGTGAATCTCAAGTCCTATTACTGTTCTATACATGTAACCACCTCTCAGAAATCTTGACGAGTCCTTTATCATTATATGCACTTGAAATGCTTTCCAAAACTTTCGCAGTAGAAAGGAGTTTAACATCCGCAAAACGCTTTCCCAACAACTGAATACCCACCGGAAGTCCTTCAACCGGGTCGATAGGAATAGAAATAGCCGGGCCACCTGTCAGGTTAGCGGGTATAGTGTAAATGTCCATCAGGTAGTATGAAAGTGGATCACTGATTTCACCTAGTTTACCGGGAAGGGCAGGGGCAGTAGGATTCAGTATGAAGTCGTGGGTATCGAGAACTTGCTCTATTCTTTCTGAAATCATTTTTCTCATCTTCAAAGCCCTCCGATAATAAGCATCGTAATATGCTGAACTCAACGTGAAAGTGCCCAGCAATATTCTGCGTTTTACTTCGTCACCGAATCCGGAGTCCCTATTCCGCTTTATCATGGTTTCGTAATTATCATCTCTCGTTCGAGAACCGTATCGCACCCCGTCATACCTCGAAAGATTTGAGCTGGCTTCACCTGGAGCTATGAGATAATAGGTGGCCACAACATATTTAAGAATTCCGAGTTCCACAAAGGATACCCATGCACCTTTCCTTTTAAGGCGTTCTACAAACTCAAGAAATCTAGATTTTACTCTCTCGTCCAGTCCGCTGAATTCCAGGGCATCAGCAGGGATAGCAATCCGGATGTCTTTGAGATCGATCTCTGGTAACTTGTCTTCCCTAAAATCGATCTTGCGATGGACTGTAGTAGCGTCTTGCGGGTCCTTCCCCGCAATTGTCCTTAAAACTGTGTACGCATCTTCTGTACATCTCGTTATAGGTCCTATCTGATCCAGTGAAGATGCAAAGGCGACGAGTCCGTACCTCGAAACAAGTCCATAGGTGGGTTTGTAACCAACTACACCGCAGAACGCTGCGGGTTGTCTGACGGAACCTCCTGTATCACTACCAAGGGCAAAAGGTACCATGCCAGCTGCTACCGCTGCTGCGCTACCGCCACTACTACCACCGGGCATCCGGTTTAGATCCCAGGGATTCCTCGTGGGTCCGAATGCAGAATTTTCTGTGGATGAACCCATGGCGAACTCATCGAGGTTGGTCTTACCCAGCAAAACCGCCCCAGCGTTTTTCAGGCGTATAGTAACGGTCGCATCATAAGGAGATTCGTAATTTTTCAATATATTACTAGCGCAGGTAGTTCGGGTCCCCCTTGCCAGTATGTTATCTTTCAAAGCGTACGGTACCCCGGAAAGAGGACCTGAAGAAAGTTCTTCCGGGAGAGTTGAAATCTCGAGAAAAGCATTCAATTCCTTGTTGATAGCCTTGGTTCTTTCGTGATAGAAAGAAATAACTCTTTTCTTCTCATCATCAGTGAGTTTTGAAATATCGGATATTTTGAGTTCTAAAAAGTCTCCTTTCAAGCAGGTCACCTCCCATAGTTCAATTAATTCTAACATGGCTCAATAAAAACATCATGTGCATGCGATTTCTTTCTTTAATTGGAGGCGATATAATTACTCCGGGGTGATGGTTTTGAACTATAAGTACTTTACTCTTTACGCCAATGGAGAATTACTCAATGAAATTGAGGAACTCTGCCTGTCAAAAGGTTTTCTCAACTATTTCTCGGAAAAACGGGACACAGACCTCTGGCAGGTGAAGGTCTATATAGAATCCTCTGAAGAGTTTCCTGAGTTTTTAAAAGCTTACCCTTTTGAATACGGCGGTGAAGAGCTAGAAAAGGACTGGTGGAAAAAGTGGAAGGAAAGTCTCAAACCTTTCATGCTGACACCACACACTAAAGTGATTCCACTTGAAGACCCCGCTCCCGTAAAGAAAGCAGAAATAATAGGGGTTGTACCTGGTGAGGCTTTTGGAACAGGCCAGCACGAAACAACTAGACTTGCTGCTTCTCTTTTGGAAAAGCATCTGAAGCTAGGGGATCGTGTGTTGGATGTCGGAGCAGGCACTGGAATACTATGCGCGCTGGCTCTGAAGAGGGGTGCAGCGAAAGCGGTTGCATTGGATATTGATCCTTTGGCAATTAAAAAGTGTCATGAAACAGCGTCGATAAATGGTGTAATAATTGATGCCCGGGTATCAGACCTTTTAGGCGCTGTTGAGCATGAAGAATATTTCGACATAATTGTTTCCAATATGATCGTTGAATTGCTCGAACGTTTTGTCAAAGAGACAGTGTTTCACCTGAAAGATGGGGGCCTTTTGATACTTTCCGGGATTCTATCACAGAAATATGATTCGTTCATCAGAAATCTTGAAAACGATTTTGAGATTTTAGAAACGGAGGAAATGAATGAATGGAAAGCCGTTGTACTGAGAAAAAGATAGTGGAACAACAGCTTGGACGTGAAGTAAAGAATAATTTTACAGTAGTTAAGAAATGTCGCTGGGGTTATCCTCAATGCATACAATCATCTCTTATAACCGAAGGTAAACCTTTCCCCACATTGTTCTGGCTTACCTGCCCCCTTCTCAGTAAAGAAGTATCCAGACTGGAGGAAAAAGGCTGGATAAAGAGGTTTGAAGAGAACCTCCAAAATTCTGAGGAACTGTTTCAACGGTATTTGAAGGCTCATAGGGCAACAATAGAGTTAAAAGCCTCCCTCGTCAAAGCAAACAACCTGAAAAATTGGCAAAAAGAGGCATTACTCGGAAGGGGTATCGGAGGAATAAAGAATTTAAAAACGGTAAAATGTCTTCATCTGCAGCTTGCTAACTATTTGAGCGGCATTAAGAACCCAATTGGAGAAAGTGTCTGGAAAATGCTCTCAATAAAAGAATGCAATGAAGACAACGTCCTCTGCAAAACACTGGAGGGAGATAATGAAAAACGCACTGCTGGCAAAGATTAGATCACTACCAGAAACCAGCGGAGTCTACATTTTCAAGAACAAAAAGAATGAAATAATCTACATCGGTAAGGCAATAAAGCTTAAACGCCGTGTTCAGTCCTATTTCAGGGAATCTTCATGGAGGGATGAGAAAACAAAAAAAATAGCTGAAGAAGCTTCTGATCTCGAATTCATCGTCGTGCCTACTGAAAGGGAAGCCCTCCTGCTCGAAGCTAATTTGATTCACAAACACAAACCACGGTACAATATTCTCTTGAAAGAATCGAGATTTTATCCTTATATATACATTTCGAACGATGAATTCCCCTATGTGGAGTTGAGGAGAGATAGAAAGAAACCAGGAACGTATTTTGGTCCCTACACAAGCGCAAGACTCGTAAGAACGATGTTGGAGCTTCTTGAAAGGATTTTCAAGATCAGAAGCTGCAGCCAGGAGCTGAGCAGGATAAAGAAAGCTTGCTTTCTTTATCACCTGAGAATGTGTTCCGCCCCATGCATCGGGAAAATATCAATGGAGGAATATCAAAAAAACCTTTCCGGATTCATCGAATTCCTTGAAGGTAATACACTCAAAGTGAGGAATTCCCTCGAAAAAAGAATGTACAAGTTAGCTGAAAACTTACAATTTGAACAGGCAAAGGAAATTCGTGATGTTCTCGACTCTATGGACAGGCTCTACTCGAGGCAGGCGGTGGATGTTCCACAGGACCTCAGCGTTGATGTTGTAGCGCAGTCATCTGGAATCGTTACACTCCTTGAAATAAGAGGCGGTATGCTTTTAGGAAAGTTGGTATATGAATTCCCAGACGGAACAATTTTTGATTTTATAAGTCAATTTTATTTTGCTGAACAGAAGAGGCTTCCGAAAAATCTTCTGGTGCTTGCCCTTAACAGAAATGAAATCTCTCAAATCAGTTCTTATTTTGAATATGTGGGGAAACCGAGAAATGAATTTGAGGCTAGGCTCATGAAGATTGCTCTCGAAAACATCGAACAGGAACTTAAGGTGAGAATTGGGGCTATAGATTCCCTGAAGCAGACCAAAAATCTTCTCGGATTGAAAAAAGTTCCCAGATTGATAGAGGGGATAGATATTTCGCACACCCAGGGACTCATGACTGTAGCTTCCGTAGTAGTTTTCAATTCTGGAAAACCTGAGAAATCGAAATATCGAAGATACAGGATAAGAGAACTTGAAATTCCCAATGATTTCGAAGCACTTGCAACTGTTATCAAACGCAGGTATTCCAAGCACCCTCTCCCGGACCTACTACTCATAGATGGAGGGGTGCCACAATTGAGAGCTGTTTCAGAAGCCCTATCGAAGCTTAAATTGGACACGGACCTCATAGGCATCGCCAAAGAGGAGGAAGAGATAGTCTTTCCTGATGAAAGGGGAAAACTCAAATTGCCTCTGGATCACCCTGTGCAGAGATTATTGCTCTCTATAAGAGACGAGGCCCATCGCTTTGCAGTGAACTATCACCGTTACATCAGGGAACGTAGGTATCTGGGTTCTGAACTCGACAAAATCCCCGGAATTGGTCCAAAACGAAAAAAGCAGCTATTACAACACTTCGGGAGTGTTACAAAAATCAAGAAAGCATCTGAAAAGGAGCTCATGCAAATCATTAAAAATAGGAGAGTCGTTTTCGAAATTCTTCAGTGGGCAAAAGAAAATGGCGGGTAACCCCGCCATTTTTCTCGAAAAAAGTCTCACTTAACCTTTTCCTTGAGTTCTTTGCCGGCTCTGAACTTGGGTACTTTTCCACCGGGTATCTCGATAGCTTCCTTGGTTCTGGGGTTGACGCCCTTTCTGGGTTTTCTCTCTGCGACTTCAAAAGTACCAAAGCCAACGAGCTTAACTTCTTCACCCTTAGCGAGTTTTTCGCCAACAATTGCGACAAAGCTGTCAAGAACCTCTGCAGCCAATTTCTTGGTTATACCGGTTCTTCCAGCGATTTCCGCGACGAGTTCTTTCTTGTTCACAAAAACACCCCCTATACCTGAAATGTGATGTCAGACATATTTTAGCATTTATTGGCCCGTTGATGCAACTTATGGAGCTCGGAAGTTCCTATTATATAATAGTTACCGCCGAGCAGTGAATTTTCAATCAGCTAAAAACCTCTATAATAGCCGATCACAGAATGTTATGGCTCTATCGTACTCTCACAAAGGACTATGTTAATTTTCCGCAAAGATCAGATCAATTCGAGAACTCTTCAAAAATCCTTGTCCCCAGAAGTTTACAGGTTTTATCCAGTCCATGGTCATTACAGTAGGAAAGCTGACATAAAAAAGTCCTACCTACCATAGCTGGATTGAATACGTTTCTACCAAACCCTCCAAAGGCCTCTTTAGCAAAGATTATTCCGAAAGCACTTCCGAAGATAACTATCCAAAAAGGTATTGTGGACGGAAGAATAAGAGCGAAAAGCATACCGGTAACAATCGCCGCTTCGCTTATCGGCTTTTTCTTCTTTTTTCTTTCAAACACATATTCAAAAAACGAAGTGGAGGCAACAGAGGTTATTGTCAGGAATAGAATTCGGAACCCGAAAGCGCCGATCGAGTATATCAGAATAGGAAGTAATGCATATATGACTTTACACATTATCGGTTGTTTCTGAAAGAGTTTGGTTCCCACATTGTCCCCCCATTTTTGAACTTGACTATAATTATAGTCATGATGTATAATGGGGTAACATTGAATGAGGTGGTTATCCTTGTGAGACTCGAAAAGCTGGTTTTTAAATCACTCGCTGATACAAAAGCTCATTTTTCTGAAGCCGTTGATACCGCTGCCAATGGTAAACACGATGTAATTATAACAAAAAATGGCGTTCCTAGAGCCGTTTTAATCTCTTATGAAAAGTACACAAAAATGTTAAACTTCCTCTCTACTGCATATGAACTCTATCTTATGGATGCCGGAGAGAAAGCGTTCGGTATGGAAGCGGAAGATATTCTTGAAGATACTTCTGAAGACTGATTTCTGGAGGTGTAAGGAATGGCAGAGGTTACCCTCAAAGATGTAGTAAAAGTTTATCCGAACGGTTTTAAAGCTGTTCATGGAGCCAATCTTGAGGTTAAAGACAAAGAATTCGTGGTTCTACTCGGGCCATCTGGTTGTGGGAAGACCACGACACTGAGAATGATCGCTGGCCTAGAAGAGATCACTGAAGGTACGATAACTATTGGCGGTAAGGTTGTCAATGACGTTGAACCAAAAGACAGAGACATAGCAATGGTTTTCCAGAATTACGCTCTTTACCCACATATGACCGTTTACGAGAACATGGCTTTTGGTTTAAAGCTGAGAAAGATACCAAAACCTGAGATCGATAAAAGAGTGAAAGAAGCTGCAAAAATTCTCGGAATCGAGAACCTTCTTGACAGAAAGCCGAAACAACTTTCCGGTGGTCAGAGACAGAGGGTTGCGGTCGGAAGGGCAATAGTAAGAGATCCCAAAGTCTTTCTCTTTGACGAACCACTTTCTAACCTCGACGCAAAGCTCAGAACACAGATGAGGGCTGAGCTAAAGAGGTTACACAAGAATCTGCAGGCCACGATCATCTACGTTACTCATGACCAGGTTGAGGCCATGACGATGGCGGATAAGATCGTTATCATGAAAGACGGCGTCATTCATCAGATTGGTGATCCTTATTCTGTGTACTTCGAACCGGTAAACAAATTCGTCGCTGGGTTCATTGGAACACCATCTATGAACTTTATAAGCGCTAAGGTTTCTCAAGAAGACGGAAAGCTCTGGATACATAAAGAAGGCATGAAACTTCTTATTCCCGAAAAATACTATGAAAAGCTTAAGCCCTATGTTGGTAAGGACGTCATTTTTGGAATCAGACCTGAGAATATTTATGACAAGATGTTTGCTGTGAGTCCCCGTGACGAATTCGTCGCGAAAGGAAAAGTCGATGTCGTTGAACCACTGGGAAGCGAAACACTGATTCATGCCACCATCAGCGGTGATGATATCATTGCTAAGGTTGATCCGAAGACAAGAGCACAAGCCGGTGACACAATCGACCTTGTTTTTGACATGAGCATGGTTCACGTATTCGATATTGAAACCGAAAAGAATGTACTGGTGGGTATGCACTCTTCAGAGGAAAAAGTTGAATCGAAGTGACCTTTCAATAAAAAAGCGGGGATCATATCCCCGCTTTTTTATTTATTAGCTAAGACTCTCAAGATATTTCTTCACTCTAGTTGTAAGCCTTGCCTTCCTTCTTGAGGCTTGCTTTTTGTGGATGACACCTTTTTTAGCAGCGCGATCGAGAACAGAATAGGACAGACTGAGCAATTCTTTGATCTTTTCCGGGGATTCTTTGGTTTCTATGGCAGTAAGGAGCTCTTTTGTAACGTTTCTGAACCTCGTTTTAACGCTCTTGTTCCTCAGTCTCCTGACTTTCATCTGTCTTACGCGCTTTTCAGCAGATTTGATATTCGGCACGTTCTTTCCTCCTTCCTATATTCTATCTGTCTATTTTAAAGATTGAAAGCTTTCTTCAGTTCGTCGACCATATCCGTTCTCTCCCACGGCAGGTCGATGTCTGTACGTCCAAAGTGCCCGTAAGCGGCTGTTTGTTTGTATATAGGTCTCCTCAGGTCGAGTTTGTCTATGATAGCCGCAGGTCTGAAGTCAAAGACTTTTTGAACGACTTCAGAAAGTCTATCGAGATCTACTTTCTCAGTTCCATGAGCGTCGATCATGAAAGAAACAGGATGGGCTACACCAATGGCATAAGCGAGCTGAAGTGTAATTCTGTCCGCAAGCCCCGCGGCTACAATGTTTTTCGCAGCGTATCTTGCCATGTAATGCGCCGATCTATCGACTTTTGTCGGATCTTTACCGCTAAAAGCTCCTCCACCGTGTGGAATCCAGCCTCCATACGTATCAACAATGATTTTTCTACCGGTAAGTCCCGTATCAGCGGCAGGTCCACCTTTCACAAATCTTCCAGTGGGATTAACAAAGATCTGCATATCATCATGCATCAGATCTTCAGGAATGATGGGCTTTATGACATATTCCACGACAGCTTCCCTGATCTCTTCGTTACTCATTGTGGGATCGTGTTGAGTTGACACAACAACGGTTGTAACTCCAATGGGTTTTCCATCCTCGTAAAGAACCGTTACCTGGGTCTTTCCATCAGGCCGGAATCCATTTACGATCTTTTCTTTTCTCACTTCAGCGAGTCTACGGGCAAGCTTATGAGCGAGAACTATTGGAAGAGGCATCATTTCCTCAGTCTCGTTTGTGGCGTACCCAAACATCATTCCCTGATCCCCGGCTCCGATTTCGTCGTATCTATCTTTACCATCGTTCTTGGCTTCAAGAGATTTATTAACTCCGAGCGCTATATCAGGAGACTGTTCATCGATGCTGCTGAGAACCGCACAGGTTTCACCATCGAAACCATATTTTGCTCTCGTATAGCCTATGTCGAGTATCGTATCCCTCACAACCTGCGGGATATCTACATAAGCTCTGGTACTGACCTCACCGGCAATTACAGCCACACCTGTTGCTACGAGTGTTTCAATGGCTACTCTTGAGGTTGGATCCTGCTCAAGCATAGCATCAAGAATCGCATCAGAAATCTGATCAGCAACTTTATCAGGGTGACCTTCCGTAACACTTTCACTGGTGAACAGCCATTTTTTCATCAGCGTGCCTCCTTTGATAATGTTTATTTTGTTTTATCCACATTGTATTCTTCTTCGGATATGAAATTCCCACCTATTATATCAAAAGATAAGGCTTTGAAGCTTCTTGTAAATTCAGCGTAAATTTGTATCTTGTTTTGACATTTGCTTCCAATAAATTCTTTATCTAATTTATAAGCCGCCTTACCACTTCCATAGTTAACACTTATGTCATAGAATTTTCTTAAATGACTCCTGAAGATCTCTCCACACTTCGAACATCTAAAATGGACAACCAGTGTATCGCCTTTATCATAAAATGGACTCTTCGTTATGTCCTTTCTCTTCTTTTTGAAGAACAACACTATCACCTCCGCATAACAATGGTGAAAGTCTTCTCAGAGACATTGCCCCAGTGATCTTCGACAACTACCTTCGCAGTTTTCGGTGACGAAAGATCTACACTTTTCCAGTTATTTACAGCAATGATGGAAAGGGCTTCCCCATCTTTCAATTTGAACCAGTAATCGGAAGATGTGGAATTTGTATATACTTCATCCACTTTATCCACCTCATCAATAAAGAAATAGTTCTCAAAATCTATCTGATAGACAAGTTTTTCTCCTATATACAGAGAGATCTTCTTCGGACTTATGTAGTGCCTTACTAATACCCGACTCCTAATGGCGAGAGGAGAATAAGGCGTTATCACCACTGTTTCACTATCGAACATATATTCTTTTCCACCCGCTCTGAGCCCAAGTATCTGAATCTCGGTGCCTTTTCTGGGAAAGTTGAAATAGAGACCGGGATTTAGCAACACCTTTTCAGAGAGGTCTCTTATCTCCATATGCAGATGAGGTGGTACACCGCCAGAATCACCACTATAAGCTACAGTATCTCCCATTTCGAACGATATTTCGCCTGGATGGAAACGAGCCTCTACATATCCATCATTGAATTCCTTCATAAGCCTTCTATAAATCAGATTTAACTTTCTTCCCGATTCTGTGGTCAAATCACCAACGCTTTCAAGGTGGGCAAAGATTATCTTAATACCATTTTCGTTGTTGTAAAAATCCCTCACTTCAGGAAGAACCAGTGTTAATTTGGTTCCGTAGACGGGATCGTTGAGCACAAGCGAGTCAACATAACTGTCTGCAGGCGAAAGAATTTCAAAACCAGTTTTCCCACCCGTAGAAAGATCCATTCCTTTGTGAAAATGGGCGGGGTTGTCTTGGGATCTGTACTGACGGTACTCTCCAAAGTAACCGGTAATCTCCAGAGGTATCCGGAGAGGGCTTCTCAGATAGGTTTCACCAAGGGCTATAATAGACAATGTAACGATAAGCATCACTAAAAATCTCTTCATCTTTTCCCTGCCCCCTTTATCCTGTTCAAAAGCCATTTATTTGTCGCACTGTCAGTTACATACTCTATTTCAATCAAATCACTTTCATACTTTTCTGAAAGGATTTCCAGTTTTTCTCTGACTTTCATAATAGCTTCATACTCTGCGAATGGTACTCGTAAGATATACTTTTTGCGCATGAGGTTAAATATTCTGTCTATATTGCATTTGAGTTCATCGAGATTAAAGCCCTTGAGGGCACTCACAAAGACCGCTTCAGGAAATTTCTTCTCGAGCATTTGGATTCGTTCATTCGTGCATCTATCGACCTTATTCAGCACCAGCAATCTTGGGACGTCCTCAGCACCGATTTTTTTCAGAGTTTCTTCTATAACTGTTAGCTTGCCTTCTTCATTTGTCTCAGAAGCATCCATCACAATCAAAAGCAGATCCGCAAAGTTGATCTCTTCAAGGGTAGACTTGAAAGATTCCAGCAACTGGTGTGGCAATTCTCTTATAAACCCCACGGTATCAATGAAAAGAACCTCTCTTCCACTGGGCAACTTGCTCTTTCTGATTCTTGTGTCGAGGGTGGAGAATAGTTTGTCTTCAACCAAAGCCCCGGCATCACAGAGAACATTCAGAAGTGATGATTTGCCTGCGTTTGTATAACCAACCAAAGCTATAAGGGGAATACCCGCTTTCTGGCGTCTTTTCCTCATAATCTTTCTTTCAAGTCCCAGCTTTTCCAATTCTTTCTTCAGAAAAGCTATTCTCTGCAAAGCTTTCCTCCTGTCGAGTTCCAACTTCTTCTCTCCGGGGCCTCTTGTTCCTATACCACCTCCAGGATTTGACAGTTCAACGCCTTTTCCTTTGAAAAAAGGCATTTCATACCTGAGACGGGCCAATTCAACCTCATATTTCCCTTCCCGTGTGAAGGCATGTTTTTCAAAAATTTCCAGTATGAGTTGAGTTCTATCCTCAATCTCAATACCAAGCTCATGAATAAGATTCTTTCTCTGAGAAGGTGTGAGATTGTGACGGGTAATAACAACATCTGGTTCAAAAAGCTGAACCAGATGTTTCAGTTCCCCGAGTTTACCGGCACCAAAGTAATGTCTGGGATTCGGCGAATCGAGATTTTGAATGAGCGTATCTACTACACAATAACCGGCCGTATTCGCAAGACGCTCGAGCTCAGAAATTACTTCTCTTCTGGCCCCTTGCTCCTGCCTGTTAAATACGCAGGCTAGAATAGCTTTCCTAATTAACTATTCCCCTCTCTTCTGTTGTTGAGGTGTCAGTTTAACATACTTTGTAGGCACAAGCATTTTGATTGCGTGCTTGTACACAAGAGTCTGTTCCTGTTCATCCTCCAGGAGAACGGTAAAATTGTCGAAAGAACGCACAAGCCCCTTTGTTTGAAAACCTCCCTCGAGATACACCTTTACTTCAATCCTGTTAATCCTAAGAAGGTTCAAAAAACGGTCTTGAAGATTGAATTTTTCAGCCACCTTTACCCCCCCAAGCAAAAAGAATTTTCTCGTTAATTATATCAACTACTTCCTTAAATTCAAATTCAGATAGATTCAGCCAGCATGCATTTTTGTATCTTCGAAACCAGATAATCTGTCGACGAGCATAACGCCTGGTATTTCTCTTGATCAGTTCCACCGCTTTTTCAAGGGAGAAAACACCTTTTAGATATGCTATCAGCTCAGCGTACCCTATTGTCTGTAGAGCGTTAAGATCTTCGGAAAAGCCCATTTTTAATAATTTTTTCGTTTCATCAAGCAGCCCGGCTTTCATCATTTGATCCACCCGGTTTTCTATACGTCTGTGCAAAGAACTACGGTCTCTATCTAATATTATAACAGTGTAGTCTTTAGAAATATTGGTATTTTTCTGAATAGAACTTAGAGTAATACCCGTGGTAAAGAAAACTTCAAGATATCTTATTGTCCGCTTCAAGTCATTGGGGTGTATCTTCTCACTGGCCTTCGGATCAACTTTTTCAAGGATTTTCCTCAAGGCTCCTGGGGTTTCTTCTTCTATGACCCTCAAGGCATTGCGCACGGTTTCATTTCGCGGTACATCTTTCACAAAACCCTTTAACAACGCATCAGCGTACAGTCCCGTGCCACCGGCCAGTACAGGAATCTTATTCCTGGCTTTGATATTGATTATGGCATTCTTCGCTTCTTCCTTGAACCTATATGCATTGTATTCTTCGTCAGGATCGACGATATTTATCAGATGATGTGGAACTTTCTTCAGCTCTTCTTTTAAGGGCTTCGCAGTACCGATATCCATATACCTGTAGATCTGTCTGGAATCTACAGAGACAACTTCAATCGGTAAGCGTTCCGATAATGCTAGTAAAATTTCTGTTTTTCCCACTGCCGTGGGGCCAAGGATCATCGGAATTGTCATAGCTTTTCGATTACTCCGTATATCACTCCGCTACTTTTGCTGCCACTGATATTCGAGAATTCGATATGCTTTTCAAGTTCCTCGAAGAGGGTGTCGGTGACCCTCGATTTCAACACTACTCTCTTCTTTGCAACTCTGATCATTTCCCGGACATCATGCAAAGTGATAGGATCGTAAATAGCGAATGGTCTCAATGGATTGAGAGAGCTCGAACTGTACTGGGGCACTTCGAACATTGGATCACAATAAATGATGTCGAAAGCTTCGTCAGCGCAATTCCTGAGAAAATTCCTGAGATCCTGATTAAGTAGTGTTATTTTCGAAACGGCATCTCGCATCCATTGATACTGAAAGGGATAGTGTTTCAGCCCGTGATTTACTACTCTATACACATGAAGAGAAGCTTCAAGCCCTACAATTCTTCCAGTCTCCAAAAAGTAAGCCATCAGCAAGGCTTCACTACCAAGTCCAAATGTTGTGTCAAGTATCTCTTCGTTTCCCTCGAGTTTCAAATTTTCAATCAGATGGTCACGTTGCCCTTCGCGATAATTCTTCAGTCGCAACTTAGCCATCGACGGGTGAAAAAAGAATTTATGTTCGTCATAAATGATACACAGCTGTTCGTTTCTGTCAAGCACGTAATAAAAGTCAATATCCAGCTTACCTTCTTTGAGCTGTTCCACTAACTTGCGCCTTGAAATGTAAGGCACTCCATATTCTTCAGCCAGTTTATTCGCTCTCGCTATAAGCTCCGCTGAGGGTTTATGTGACGTAGTGACTATGTACTTCATTTTTCCTCCCGATATGTCTCCAATAGTTTCTGAAGCGTTTCCAGTTCCTGTTGACGGGTCTCGAGCTTTTTCGAAAGTTCTTCATAACGTTTTTCGACTTCTTTCAGGCGTTCTTCCGCCTTTTTATAATTAGTGTACGCCCTGTAGTTCGTGATTGCTAGAACAACAAGGAAAAAGACTGTAAAAATGAAGAATATTAAATGCCCTTGCCTTTTCCTGGTCATTATTTCAAGCCACTCCTCGCTATTCCAGCGATAAAGTATTTCTGGGTGAAGAGGAATAACATTACGACCGGCACGATTGAGAAAGTAGCTGCTGCCATAAGCAGGTTGTATTCGGTTCCCGTAGCGCTACTAAAGTTCTGAAGCCCCACAGGTAAAGTCCTGTATTCGGGGCTTTTAGTAACGATAAGAACCCAAAGGAAGGAGTTCCAGCTTCCGACAAATTTTAGTAAAGCACCCGTGATCACAGCCGGTTTTGAGAGAGGCACCATAATCTTCCAAAGGAAGCTCCACTTTGATAGCCCGTCGATTTTGGCAGCATCGTAAAGTTCATCGGGAATTGTCATAAAGTGTTGCCTTAGAAGGAAAATGGCGAAAACGCTTACGACCCATGGCACGATGAGTGCATAGTACGTATCGATCCAGCCAAAAACAGTAAGCGTGATGAAATTCGGTACCAACAGGACTTCACCCGGAACCATCATGGTTGCCAGAAAGAGTGTAAACATGAAGTTTTTACCGAAGAACTCCATCTTAGCAAAAGCAAAGGCAGCCATTGCAGCAAATATTATCTCGAGGAACGTTGTCATTATTGCGACGAAGACCGTGTTTAAATAATAACGTCCAAAAGGAGCTGCATTCCAGGCATCCACGTAATTTTGCCAGAAGTTGGCGAATGACTCCATAAAGTTGAACTCCGCCCTGCCATAGACCATATCATCTTTAAACCAAACAGCAGAAATATCGTTGAACTTTATTTCAAAAGACTTGCTTCCGGATTTCGTCATTCTTCCCCGGTAGAAGACCTTCGACACTTGCGGGGGCTTTTCAAGCAAGTCGAGTTCACTGAAAATATCCGAATGCATCCTTGAAAAAGCCCCAATCCAACCGGTTTCAACCCATCTTCTTTTAATCAGTGAAGAGAATACGTTCTCCTCTATCCGCCCGGCGTATCTGTCAAGATAAGCTAGAACTGCATTGAAAAGGGCACTCTGACCGCTCTTACTTCCCGCTGTTCTCATTATTTCCTTTAAATCCTGATAGTTGAAATCACTATTCATGAAACTGTTCACGGATTCGGTGAAACTTTCGTCTGTCGCGATAATAGTAGCAGTCTTTATGAGATTTATCGCTTCTGTTATCTTATCAAAAACCTCATTAGTGGATTCGCCGAAGTATTTCCTCAAATCAGCTTTAAAATTGCTATCAAGATATGAAATCAATATTCTCAACGCATCCCTTACATTCTTTTCGGTGATCCTTGATTTCAGATATGTCTTTATCTCAATCGGAATATTCCAGTTATCGATAGCTTCCATGAGAAGAGTGTGGACTTCGGCATCCGTTCTGATTTTCCCCACGATGTAGGCATCTGGTAATATGCTCTTTTGAGCATTTATATAGAACTTCTTAACTTCAACGTAATCACTAAGTAATTCCTTCCACTGCTTCAGCTCGTCCATTGTTTTGCCGATGTTAGCAGAGAAGCGTTGCAACATCATCTGAAGGAACCTGTCCTTGTCGGGAACCATCTCACTTAGCGTCTTTATCATTTCGGTCTTCTTATCATCAAAGGCTTTTATGAGCGATTCGATTCTGGCAGTGATTTCTAGAACTTCTTCAATCGAAGGAATCCTCTTTTCCCCTGTACGGTAAGCAGAAAGTTCAGTTGCGAACCTAGTAAGTTCTTCCTCCACTGGCTGAAAGATTTCCAGTGCTCTGTTTATGATACCTTCCTTCAGTTCTTTCGTATTCTCAGAATCGGTGGGGAGAATTTTGAAAGAAGAGGTGATTAGGATCTTTCCCTTCTTCGTTGTTACCTGCGCAGAGGATTGCAGAGCTGTTATCATAACAACTCTTCTCGCGAAACCATCATCACTGAATTCCGCAATGTTCAAGAACCCGTCGAAAAAGCCAGCCACATCATCATGAGGGATCGCTTCCAGCTTCTTAGCATAGCTCGATGGATAGTTTGCAAGATGGGATTCCACGGTATTCGAAAGGCGTTTGAATTCGCCGGAGTCAATCTCCTTTGCGAAATCAGCGGGCTCTCCGCTCTCATTCAATAGTCCAAGGGTGATCTTGCCTCTTCGTATGAAATCATCGTCCAGCATTACAATAAGGGTGTCTTCACCAGCTTTATTACCAACGAGTGAAGCAAAGTTCTTGAATTCTTCAAGACTGAGGGAAGAGAGATCTATACCAGTTCCGCTGGATTGATATCGTATCTTTGTCTTGAACTCCACACTTGTAAGGGCGTTCTTGGTTGTCCATTTGGGCGGCCAGCTCGATACTTCGCTGGAAGCTTTGAAAGAGGTATCAACCATCCAGGCGAAAGGGAGCAACATCATAAGAGCTCCGCCAATAACCAACAAATATATAAAGACCTGCATTAAAGTCTTCGATGAAGTGTTTTTCATTCTCTCACCTCAGTTCTCATAATGAACCCGTTTTTTACCTATTCTGAACTGAATAAAGGTCAACAGAAGTATGATCAAAAAGAGCATATAGGCTGCCGCGCTTGCTACCCCCATCCTTTGCTCGTCGTAGAACTTCTGGAAAACATAATATACTAGTGTTAACCCGCTCTTGTTCACTGGTCCAGGTAGTCCCTGGTAGAGAATGAAGATTTGGGAGAAGATCTTGAAAGAACCGATCATGGTGATTATCATGATGAAGAAAGTGGTTGGTGAAAGCAACGGCCACGTAATGTACTTGAACTTCTGCCAAGCGTTAGCTCCATCAACATTGGCAGCTTCATAATACGAGCGATCAATATTCTGTAATCCCGCAAGGAAAATGACCGTAGTATATCCCAGATGTTGCCAGACAGAGACGATAGCAATTGTCGGGATCGTCCAATGTTCTTCTTTTAACCAGGCTATTTTGTTTATTTCAAACCAGGACAAAAAGTAGTTCAGCAAACCAAACTGATCATTAAACATCCATTGCCACACAAGAGAAACAGCAACGACAGAAGTGACGAATGGAATGAAATAAGCCGTTCTGAAAAGGTTCTTGAACTTGATGTTCCTGTTTAGCAAGAGGGCAATAACCAAAGCAAGACCAATCTGAGTGGGGACTGAAAGGATTACGTAATAAACAGTATTGTAAATGGCTTTAAGGAAATCTGAACTTTCCTTGGCAAGCCTGAAGTAACTGATCAGTTCATCACCCGGATGCGTTAACCAAAATGCAAGGGCTATGTACGTTAAGATGGATAACACAAGCGTTGTCCAACTTCTCAAACGCATCATAGTGATATGGTTATCACTTTTAAATTTTTTGAGAACAAAAAGAAAGTAACCTATGAATGCCACGGAAAGTGTTAACCACGCAATGGAGAGCCCGGGTTTTACTGATTTCGTTATATAAAATAATATAAAAAGAACTATCAACGAGCTGTACGGCAGAAGAAATTTCTTGTCCGGCTTGGAGTATTTTGTTAAGCTGGAGGAGATGAAATAAACTAGCCTGACAAAAAGCATCGCACCAAACAGGTAAACCACTGTGTTCAACAGGGCATAGAAAAGATTCAGATCGATTGGATACGACATTCTGAATAACTCTTTGTAGTTCTCCAGTCCGATGAAATACTTTTCAGCGCTGGTGTAATCCCATTTGAAGAAACTTAATACCAGGGAAAAGCCTATCGGCCAGAAAACGAAAATCCCAAGTATAACAATAGAGGGCAACAGAAATAAATAAGCTTGCAGGGTTTCCCGCCAATATCTCCTGGAGTACTTGGTGTATGCCACATTAAACCCTCCCGGAAAGCAGATATATCAGGTTCATTTAAGCCACTTCAGTGTTTTTAACAGACGAACGTTTTCTTCCACATCATGAACCCTTAAAATATCGACTCCTTTGAGATAACAAAAAGCTGTGACCGCAAGAGTTCCTTCGAGACGTCCCTCAGGTGGGAGATCGAGAATCTTTCCAATGAAACTCTTCCGTGAATGCCCGATCAAAACCGGAAAACCTGAGGCTTTGAATATATCAACACTTTTAAGGAGCTCGATGTTGTCTTCAAAGCGTTTGCCGAAACCTATCCCCGGGTCTAGCACGATACTTAGAGGATCCAGACCCTTCCCTATTGCGGTCCTCACCCTATCTAACAGAAAAGAATTTACCTCGTCCACAACATTTTCATAATATGGAGAGTCCTGCATCGTCTTTGGAGAACCTTTCATGTGCATGATCACGACCGCTGAACCGTATTGAGAAGCCAGCTCAAGCATCCGATTGTCCCTAAGACCCGTGATATCATTTATTATATCAGCTCCGGCCTCCAGTGAAGCTTCAGCCGTTTCTACATGGTAGGTATCGACAGAAATGAAAAGTTCTGGTTCCTTTCTCTTGAGTTCAACAATAACCGGTACTACTCTGGCAATCTCTTCTTCGACCGGAACAGGGTCAGCTCCGGGTCTTGAGGACTCACCACCAATATCGACTATATCCGCCCCTGCAGCATACATTTTAAGGGCTCGATCAATGGCTTCATCAACCTTCGAGGCACGACTACCAGCGAAAAAAGAATCGGGCGTTACATTAACTATCCCCATTACAGCAACTTCTCTTTCAAGTACTCTTCCTCTAGCAAGAAGCTTCATAATATCACCTTGTTACTTCTTGAGCGAATCCACAAAAGCCCTGAACAACGGGTGGGGCTTTCCTACTTTGGATTTCAGCTCGGGATGGTATTGAACACCTATGAAGAATGGATGTTCACGCAACTCAACTGCCTCAACAAAATCGGCCTTTGCCGATATCACGAGCTTGCGATTCGTAACCTCTTCATCTGGAAGTGCAAAAAGTTCCTTGAAAGCATCGTAATTAACTTCATATCTGTGTCTATGTCTTTCGGAAATCATTTCTTGTCCATATATATTATACAGTCTAGTATTTTTAAACACGGGCGTTTCTTGTGCTCCAAGTCTCATGGTACCGCCGAGATGGAGTATCTTTTTCTGTGCTTCCATGAGATCTATCACCGGGTACGGTGTTTCCGGATCGAATTCAGTTGAATTAGCCCCTTTGAACCCTGCGACGTTTCTGGCGAACTCTATCACCATCAATTGCATTCCCAAACAAATGCCAATTATGGGAACGTTGTGCTCCCTGGCATACTTAATTGCCCGTATTTTACCCTCTATTCCTCGCTTGCCAAATCCTCCGGGTATTATGATGCCATCGTAGGTCGAAATCATGTAGCCAAGCTCTTCATCGGTCATCTCCTCCAGGGTTTGAGCATCCAGAACCTCGGGCTTTTCTGCACCGCACAAAACAATGCTTTCAATGAGGCTTTTGTATGCATCGTCCGTGCCAAGGTATTTTCCAACTATACCTATCTTCAAAGGGCTGAAACTTCTTGGGAAATCCCAGTGAAATTCACCAGAAATGGAGAGGTTGAGAGCTTTAGCGATTTTTTCGTGAATACCGAGAGTATAGAGTCTATAAGGTACTTCGTACACGTTGTTCATATCGGGTAAGTTGAATACCATGTCCTGTGGAACACCACCGAAAAGAGCCACCTTTTTCAGATCGTTGTTCGTAACGGGGGATTCGGAGCGAACCGCGATCATATCCGGATGAATACCTATTCGTCTGAGAAGCTGTATCGACTGTTGAGAGGGTTTTGTTTTGAATTCGTTTGTCGCTTTAAGGTAAGGTACGTAAGTCACATGGACAAAGAAAAAGTTTTCCCTGCCCAATTCAAACGCTAGTTCTCTAACGGCTTCGAGAAAAATCTCGCCTTCAATATCCCCTACGGTTCCCCCTATTTCGATCATTACCACCTGTCCTTCAACAGAAAGGATCCTATCTTTGATTTCCCCGGTGACATGTGGGACCATCTGGACGGTGCCTCCGAGATAGCGTCCTTCCCTTTCTTTGTCAATGACAGCCTTATATATCTGACCTGCTGTCATGTTGTTGGTACGTCTTACGTCGATACCAAGGAACCTTTCGTAGTGGCCCAGGTCAAGGTCAGCTTCATAACCGTCTTCAGTAACAAAGACCTCCCCGTGTTGATTAGGGTTCATCGTACCGGCATCTACATTCAGGTAGGGATCTATCTTCAATGCATTTATCTGTATCCCACTCTCCTTAAGAACCCTTGCTATAGAAGCGGAAATGATCCCTTTACCGATACCACTCAATACGCCACCGGTGACCACAACATACTTTCTACTCATCTACATCCCTCTCTATTCCAAGGATTTTCTTTACCCGCTGTATATCTTCAGCATGTTCTGCATTCCCTCCAGGTGTTTCAAGAAGGAGGGGCCTTTTCAGGATTTCATCATTGGAAAGGAAAGCCGTGAAACCTTCATAACCGATGTAACCTTCTCCGATCCTTTCGTGCCTGTCTTTCGCAGCTCCAAGTGGGTACTTCGAATCATTAAGATGTATCATTTTCAGTCTCTCAAGACCCAGCCAGTGGTCTATTTCAATAAGGAGTTTTTCTACCGCATTTCGACTGCAAATGTCATAACCACTGTCAAAACCATGGCAGGTATCATATGTTATCCCAATCTGGTCGGAATAAGAAGTCCTTTCGATTATCAACTTAAGCTCTTCAAATGTACTACCGATGTTGCCCCCCTTCGGAGCGACGTTTTCTAAGAGGAGAATTATCTCTGAATTTTCAACAGTCGAAAGAACTTCATCTATTCCACTTGCGATCCGATCAATCCCGGTATCAAGACCTGTTCCCAAATGGCTTCCGGGGTGAAAGTTCAAGTATTTTAACCCCAGCATTTCTACAATCCTTACTTCTTGTTTCAGCAATTCTATAGATTTTTCCCTGACCTCTTTTTTGGGACTTGCCAGGTTTATCAGATACCCCGAATGTACCAAAACATCCCCAGGGTTCAGGCCGGTATTAGCCATCGCTTCTTTGAGTAGCTCTACTTTCTTCTCTTCGGGTAGCTTAGCTTTCCACATTGAGGGACTGTGGGGAAATATTTGAAACGTGTTTCCACCGATTTCCAGTGTCTCAAATGGGACGCGGTGATAACCTTTTGAAGTGCTCATATGGGCACCTATCTTCACCATTTTCTGGCCTCCTATTTTTCTTCGTCTTCACCGATTTTCATGAGCGCCAGGAAAGCAGTCTGAGGTATGTTTACTTTTCCGATCTCCCGCATTCTTTTCTTTCCTTCACGTTGCTTCTCGAGAAGTTTCATCTTTCGGGTGATGTCACCACCATAACACTTAGCGAGAACGTCTTTCCTCAATGCTTTTATGTCACTTCGTGCTATTATCCTGCCACCTGCTTTAGCCTGAATTGGAATCTGAAATTGATGCTGGGGAATGAGATCCTTAAGCTTTTCGACCACCCGCCGTGCAACGGTGTATTCCTTACTCCTATGTACGATAAAAGAGAGTGCATCCACCGTTTCTCTGTTGACGAGAATGGTGACCTTCACGACATCAGATGGTCTGTAACCTATGATCTCGTAATCCATAGAGGCATAACCTCTGGAAATTGCTTTGAGTTTGTCGAAAAAGTCAAACATTATTTCAGCAAGGGGTGCATCAAATTTGAGAACTACCCTATTTTTACCGGCATTTTCAACTTCCTTGAATTCTCCTCGCTTTTCAGAAGTGATGAATCCAATGAGGCTACCCATATATTCAGATGGCGTTATTATGTTCAAAGTCACGAAAGGTTCCTGAACTTCTTCGATCTGGGAGTCGTCAGGAAACTTCGCCGGATTAGTGATATCCACTGTATCACCGTTTCTCAATTTCACCTTGTAGACAACATTGGGAGCAGTCAGGATACAGGCTATTTCAAATTCGCGTTCCAGCCTTTCTCTCACGACCTCCATATGAAGCAATCCGAGAAACCCCACTCTGAACCCAAACCCGAGAGCAGGAGAGTTTTCCGGTTTGAAGGAGAGAGCAGCATCGTTTAACTTCAACTTTTCTATTGCTTTTCGTAATTCTTCATAATATTCGGGCAAACCCGGGAACAGACCTGCGTAAACCATAGGCTTTATTTCTTTGAACCCAGGCAACGGGGTGGTCACGGGATTTGCTGCGGAGGTTATCGTGTCACCGACTTTAGCACTGTCCACGTCTTTTATTCCCGCAATTATGTATCCAACCTCACCCGCACTCAGGGTATCCGTTGGAACAAGTTCAGGGGTGAAAATACCCACCTCGGTAACTTCAAATTCCTCCCCTGTACTAAACATCTTGATTTTGTCCCCCACAGTGACTTCCCCATCCACTATTCTGGCATGTATGACGACACCCCGATACTTATCGTATTCTGCATCGAATATCAGAGCTTTTAGAGGGGCGTTTATATCGCCTGATGGCGCTGGAATGTTATGTACTATAGCTTCGAGAATTTCTGGAATTCCCTGACCTGTTTTTCCACTCGCGTAGATGCAGTCGTCCGCTGTGAAACCAATCAGGTCTTCCAGTTCCGCGACGGTTTCCTCGATATTGGCATTGGGTAAGTCCACTTTATTGACCACAGGGATTATTTCCAGATCGTTTTCGAGGGCAAGATAAGTATTCGCAAAGGTCTGCGCTTCCACACCCTGACTTGCATCGACAAGAAGGATAGCCCCTTCGCAGGCAGCCAGACTACGTGATACTTCGTAAGAAAAATCGACATGTCCCGGTGTATCTATGATGTTTATCTCGTATTCGAGCCCATCACTGGCCTTGTACAATACCTTCACAGGGGTAGCCTTTATGGTTATACCGCGTTCACGCTCTATATCCATTGTGTCTAGATACTGTTCTTTCATCTTGCGCTTTTCAATAGTGCCGGTACATTCTAAAATCCTGTCCACCAGTGTTGTTTTCCCATGATCTATGTGCGCAATTATAGAAATGTTTCTGATCAAGTCTCTCTTATGCATTCCGTCTCCTCCTGCTAAAACTTCCTTATACAATAGATTTTATCAGATTTGTTGTGAGATGGCTGCGACTTCTTCGAGACAGTGGAGTTAACACGAATGGGTGACACAAAAAAACAGGGGAGTAAGCTCCCCTGTTAATTTTGGTTGGGGTCACTTCTCCCCTATGATTTCTTTCACAAAATTTGGAAGAGCGAACGAGGCCCTGTGAACCTCCGGGTTATAGTATTTTAATTCTCCTTCAAAGGGTTTTGCTCTTTCGGGATCGTAGTCATCGACCGGGTGATACTTCTTCGATGCATACGTGTAGCTCCACATTCCCGAAGGATAGGTTGTCATGAAACCCATATAGAGCTTGGTAATAGGGAAGACAGAAGATATTCTATTGTATGCGATAGCTACCCAGCCTTTATCGTAAAAGGGATCTTCAGTCTCTGCTGAAAAAACCCCGTCTTCTCTAAGGGCTTTGTAGCAATTCTGATAGAACTCTTTAGTGAACAGGTGACCGCCTTCACCGGCGGTGGGATCGGTAGAATCGATTATTATCGCATCGAAATAATCATTGAACTGCTTAATGTATTCCGCACCGTTTTCATTTACGATCTTGGCTCGTGGATCATCGAATTTCACCGATGTGGGAAGGTACTTCCTCGCGGCATCGATCACGTAAGGGTCGATTTCACACAATATAGCTTCCTCAACGCTGGGATGCCTTAAAACTTCTCTCAGACTTCCGCCGTCGCCTCCACCTATTATGAGGACTTTTTTAGGATCAGGGTGCATGAAAAGGGGAACGTGTACAAGCATTTCATGGTACATGAATTCGTCAACTTCTGTCATCATAGTGATCCCATCCAACGAGAAAACCATCCCAAAATCCGGGTGCTCAAAGATATCAATTCTCTGATATGGACTCTGGTAAGAATGAAGCAATCTCTTCATCTTCATGAAGATTCCCGCGTTACCGCCTGTATAGTATTCCATGTACATCAGGTGATTCATTGTCCGCAATTCTCTTTCAGGTATATCTGCCATATTATCTCCTCCTCATTGTTCTACCTTGTGGGGGGCATTGTCGGGAATTCCAACCTCTGAATAGATGCCTCTCAGATGTTCGGCAACATCGGTTCTATCTGCCTCCAACTTTATTCTCAAATATTCAAAAGCTTTCCAGGGATTGACCTCGTCTCCGCAGGTAAACAGGTCGACAGCAGCATAACCATACTCAGGCCATGTATGAATGGTAAGGTGGGATTCAGCGATAACAACGACTCCGCTTATACCATGGGGAAGAAACCTGTGGAAAGAAGAATCAACGATAGTAGCTCCGGCCACCTCAGCAGCCTCTCGCATGGAATTTACAACGCGGTCAAGGTCATCGAGTGCTTCAAAAGAGCACCCATAAAATTCCGCCACCAGGTGACGGCCCAGAGCCCTGACTTTTTTCACTTCTACTTCCCTCCATATATCAAAAATTATGACCCCCCCATTCAGGGCAAGGTCATTTTATTCTCATATGTTGCGTTATGCATTATAATTTTTTTTGAACCAAAAAGTCAAACACTGATTGTAAAAACCTCGTTAACAGGTGTAACGTCCCTATGGTAAAATCTTGGGCGAAAACTTCAGCTTACAGGAGGCCTCGTAAATGTTTTTTAGACAGGATATGGGAATAGACCTTGGAACCGCGAATACACTTGTTTTCCTTCGAGGGAGCGGAGTGGCAGTAAATGAGCCTTCGGTCGTTGCTATCGACTCTGAGTCCCAGCAAATATTGCAGGTTGGTTTGGAAGCAAAGAAAATGGTCGGAAAGACTCCGGCAAACATCATTGCAATAAGACCATTAAAAGATGGCGTAATAGCAGATTATGACATCGCCCTGGCTATGGTTAAATACTTCATAGAGAGGGCTTCCACAAGATTCACCCTCTTAAAACCGCGTGTTGTTATCGGTGTCCCTTCAGGAGCAACTGAAGTTGAAAGAAAAGCGCTAACCGATGCCGGACTCGAGGCTGGGGCGAAAAAGGTGTTTCTCATTGAAGAACCGATGGCAAGCGCTATTGGAGCTGGACTTGATGTTGAGGAACCGAATGGGAACATGATCGTGGATATCGGTGGTGGGACCACGGAAATAGCCGTCATTTCCCTTGGAAGCATTGTCTTGAGCAACTCGATAAGGGTCGCGGGGGATGAACTTGACGAATCGATTGTTCAGTACATAAAGGAAAAATACCGCCTTGTAATAGGTGAGAAGACTGCTGAAAGGGTGAAAATAGAAATAGGAAATGTGATCGAATCGGATGAACATGATTCTCTGGAGACAGAAGTAATAGGCCTTGACCTGAACTCCGGGCTTCCGAGAAAGGTAAAAGTAACAGGAGCGGAAATCAGAGAGGCGATCAGGGAACCCGTTGGCAAAATTATAGAAGCGGTAAAAGTTGCTGTCGAAAATACCCCTCCAGAACTCGTTTCTGATATCGTTCACCACGGAATAACGGTGGCTGGTGGTGGTTCTCTCTTGAAGGGCATGAAGACACTGCTGGAAAATGAAACAGGTATCACAGTCAATATCGCTGAGGACCCTCTGACCTGTGTTGCTCGAGGGGCTGGAAGTGTCCTTGAAAAGGTATCTATCCTGGAAAGACTTTCCAGGGGGAGCTAAATTTGAAAAAACTTGAAACCCTTATAGCCCTGTCCTTTGGGGTGATCCTTGTCTTTTTTCTGTTCGAAAGTGCAGGCATTAATGAGCGAATCAGGTCAAATCTTTTTGAACTCTCAAAGCCATCTTTTGAATTGCGCAGGGGAATAGTAAACATTTATTCGAAGGTAATCGAAAAGACACCTACGACTTTTCCTGAAATAACAATCAAGAGCCCCAGCGGAATCGAGGTTCATTCTCCGTTGATTGTAGGATTTTATAACCACACTTTTGGAAATTATGTAATTCTTGATTCCCCTGCAACAGCCTTGGAAAGAAGTCCTGTAATATCTGTCCAGAGCAAAAGACTTTCGGGTATTGTTGTCAAAAGTGATCGGAATCATGTTATCGTTGAACCACTGAGAAATCTCTCCTCTCAACTTCCGGCGGTGGCTTTTCATGAGACACACAGCATTGAAGGGTTTCTTCAGTCTAAAGGAAAAAATCTCTATTTTCGAACCTTTGATCCTGAAGAGCTGTTTCCGGGTGATAAAGTATTTATTTCCTCTGAGATGGAAGGATTTGGTTATTTTTACTCACTCGAAGCGACATACATCGGTGATGTCCTCTCTGCTATGCCAGAGGGATATCTCCTGAATTTTGAAGAAATGAAACCCGGATACTATATTTTCCTGGAGGATGATGAATGAAACTATTTTACATAGTATTTCCGTTGCTGATTTATTATGACCTCGGTTTTTATGACATCTTACCCTTATTTCCCGTATACATACCGCTGATACTATCTTCGGAGGGAGATTGGCTAACTGTAGGAATCTCTCTGGCAGGAGCTTTCGTGCTTTCTGTCAATCTTGGTAGCTATGTTTTCCTCTTATTCCTTATAATTTCAATATTGATAAGCCATTACCTCTTTCGCTCGCATTTGAAACAGAGTTTTTCATCATTTATCTCCAGTCTGTTATTCGCCACGATTGCCAGCATTTATATGAAGATCTGGTATTTAGCGCTGATACCGGTATTTATCGTATTCATTATCTTCAGGAGGAAAAAACTTGAACTTCAGAAGAAGTGATCTACTGATATTTATCTTCTTCATAGCGATGACCATATTTGTTTTCAGACTGGTAGAACTCCAGCTGATCGAACATAGAAAGTATCAAGAAGAAGTAGAAAAAATCACAACGAGAACTCTGAAATTACCAGCTGAACGCGGGAAAATACTCGATAGGAACGGAGAGCCTTTAGCGTGGGATTCGCGATATCATGTAATACACAAGAAGGTGGCTCATTTCTCTGATACCGCAAGAAACGAATTGCTGGACGTTTTTTCTGAAGAAACGGACCCTGAAAAAACGTTGAAAAGACTCGAAGTATCTGGAGAGATAATACTTCACCTAACCCCGGATAAATTCTACAAAGCCAAAAACATTACGGAAATAACCATAACAGACGAATCTGTTAGAAGATATAGTGAAAACATGGGAGTATCTCATGTGGTTGGTTATATAAACACCGAAGGAATACCGCAAAGAGGAGTAGAAAAACAGTACGACTATCTCCTATCAGGTAAACCTGGTGAAAAAGTGTTACTTGTGGATAGTCTTGGTAGAGAGATCCTCACAAAGAGTAAACTTCCTCCCAAAAAAGGTGTTGACATTCAGATCACGATAGATGCTTCTTTGAGTTCGGAAATATACGCTATTTTCAAAGAAATCGGCCAACCTGGTGCTGCTGTGGTAATGTCAAACAATGGTGAGATTCTTGCGCTGGTATCATATCCATCTTACAACCCAAATCTATTCTCTCATGGTATTTCAGAAAAAGATTGGCAGCGACTCAAATTGGATCCCCAAGCACCTCTGTTAAATAGAGCTATCAGCCCGTATTCTCCTGGATCCGTTATCAAGCCTTTCATATCGATGGTAGCTCTCAAAGCAGGTATATCTCCCGATGCCACTTTGAGTTGTAATGGAAGCTACCAGTTCAAAGACTCAGAAGGGCGTACTCTCTCTGTATTCAGGGACTGGTATCTGTACGGACACGGAATCGTGGATCTGAAAAAAGCTATCACTGTCTCCTGTAACGTGTATTTTTACCAGCTAGGACTTCAGCTGCATATCGATACTCTTTCTAAATTTGCTCACCGCTGGAGAATCTTTGAGCGAACAGGCATAGATCTTCCCGAAGAGACGGCCGGTATATTTCCAGATCCTGCGTGGAAACTAAAAAACTACGGCGAGCAATGGTACCCCGGCGACACAATTCTCAGTTCTATAGGACAGGGATACGTACTCGCTACGCCCCTTGAAATTGCCAGAATGACGGCAATTATTGCTAATCGCGGAAAAGATGTGATCCCACACCTCCTACCAGGGCTCTCTCAAACTTCAACCGTCGTCGAATTGCCTGCTGAAAACTGGGATATATTAATTGATGCCATGAGGAAAGTCATATCAAAAAAGGGAAAATCTCCAGCTGACGAAGGTACAGCTTACCACGCCTTTGCAGGTTTCAAGTATGAAGTTGCAGGGAAAACCGGAACCGCAGAAACAAGTAGTACACCGCATTCATGGTTCACGGGTTTTTCACCTGTTAATGATCCCAAGGTTATAGTCACGGTCTTCGTAGAAAATGGAGGCTATGGTTCCACAGTTGCCGCTCCCATAGCACGTAAAATACTGGAATTTTACTACAAAGAGAATCTTTCAGAATGATTTTAACTTACAAGTACCACACTTTCTTTTTGTTCCTGAATATAAGTGATAAGATTTCTCTAGTAATTTCTTATATTTGTTCAGCACTAGAAGTGGACATATAAGAAGAACCATGTGCTTGCTGCTTGGTTTAATCCTTCTGCGTTCTCCGCTTGGTGGCTACGAACATTCGAACAAAGGAGTTCACATCTCCAAACACTACAATAGTTTCATTCATCTTGAACAGATAGCCTGTTCTTTGCATGTGTCCCCGCAGAGCGTTCGTTAGATGAAATGTCGAATCGTGTATAATGAAAGGCGGATATTATTGAAGGAGATGGTGCTGTGAAAATACGGGACTCAAAGTTCCTGTTGGGGGTAAAGCCATTACTCAAAAAGTTGATTAACGAACTTTCAAGGGAGTTCGACTATGTATCGGTTCTGGGCACGGACGTATCCGGCAAGAGCTACACAGTGCGCACCACCGGTGCTTCTATCTCGGATTCAAGCTGGACGGAGAGGGGCTTTGTGGTTAGGATTTACAACAGGGGGATCTATTCAGAGTATTCTTTCAACGAGCTTTTTGAGGACAATTTTCAACAAGTGCTGGATTGCATAAAGAGTGAAACCGGTAAAAGTCTAAGAAATGTCAAGAACAGAGGTTTTCACACAGGTACCTACCCGTGCATTGTAGAAGAAAAAATCACAAAGAGCTTCAACGGCGAAGTGGAAAAGACCCTAGAAGACTCTTCCCCTTCCAAGATAATCGACAATCTTACAGCCATTAAGGATAAGGCGCACGGATACAACGATTTGCTCGTCAATTTTATGGCTGTTTATGAAGGTGTCGTGGTCTCAAAGCTCTTCCTTTCATCGCAGAAAGAACTCATGCAGTCATATATGTGGTCTCAAGGTTATTTGTACGCCATTGTTCGCAGAGAGGGAAAAGATCGTTATGGATACAAGGGTTATTCTGGACTGAAAGGGCTCGAACTCATAGATGAGATGGGCAAAGATGTCCAGAACGTGGTCGACAAAGCAGTGATGCTTCTCGATGCCACACCTGTTGAGCCTGGAGTATATGATGTGATATGTTCACCGGAGGTTGCCGGGCTCATCGCCCACGAAGCCTTCGGCCATGGCGTAGAAATGGACATGTTCGTCAAGAACAGGGCAAAGGCAGTGGAATACCTCAACAAACCAGTAGCTTCAGAGCTCGTGGAAATGCACGATGGTGCTTTGGCAACCGAGGAGGTCTCGTCATACCTCTTCGATGACGAGGGAACACTGGGAACGGACACAACGATTATCAAAAACGGGTATATCAGACCTGCTTTCTGCACTTAAGCTCGGAACCACCCCCACGGGAAACGGAAAAAGAGAATCATTTGAAAGGAAGGCCTACGCAAGGATGACAAACACCTTCTTCGCACCTGGGAAAGATTCACTGGAAGATATGATAGCTTCAATAGAGTACGGTTATCTGCTAGAAGATTATTACAGCGGTATGGAAGACCCTAAAAACTGGGGAATACAATGTATCGTTGCCTATGGAAGGGAAATAAAAGATGGCAAACTCACAGGTAAAATCGTTTCTCCAGTAGTCATGACTGGCTATGTACCGGACCTTTTGAAATCCATCACCATGGTCTCTAATCACTTAGAGCTCTCCGGAACAGGTGCCTGTGGTAAGGGGCACAAGGAATGGGTCAAGGTTTCCTCAGGGGGACCGTACATAAAGGCAAAAGCGAGGTTGGGGTGATGTTGAAGAAAATCAGAGACGTTCTCGAAAATACGAGCGATGTGACGGACTGGAAAATCGTGGAAACCATCAAAGAAGGACACGAATTGTATTTCATAAAGAAGGAACTGGATATGAACCGGGCAAAGAGGGTTCGGTATTACGAAGTTACAGTGTATCGAGATTTCGAGTTAAAGGGAAAAAAATTTAAGGGATCGGCCAGTACCACTATTCACCCAACCATGTCGAGAGAGGAAATAAAGAGACGGATCGAAGAGAGCATATTCGCGGCAGGCTTTGTCAGGAACAGACCTTATCCCATCGCCGAACCTTCAAACCCCAGCGGAGAAATATCGTCCAAGCTTCAAAAGGGAGATATATCGGACTGGATAGTGGAAATAGCTTCAGAAGTTTTTTCACCAGATAAAATGGAAAGTGCTTTCCTGAACTCCACGGAAATCTATCTTACGAAAGTTCAGACACATATTCTGAACTCCAGAGGTGTGGACGCGTATTTTGACGCTGTAAGGACCTTCATAGAACTCATTGTTGCAGCCCAGGGAAAAGAGGAAGTAGAACTGTATCATCAATTGAGATTTTCCGACTACGAGCCTGGTTCAATTTCGGAGCGGATAGCTGAATTTCTTGAAGAAACCTCTGAAAGAGCCAGGGCAAAGCCTACTCCAGCTTTGAAATCCTCCACCGTGTTGCAGGTTTCTGAACCTGTTGAAGAATTTCTGTACTATTACGTGATAAATTCAAATGCGAAGGCTGTATACGAAAAGATCTCGTCCTTTAAAGCTGGTAAAAGTGTTCAGGGGAATTTCACAGGTGACGGACTCACCATTACATTAGATCCTTTTATGACCGGCTCGTATTATTCTGCCCCTTACGACCACGATGGTCACGCATTGAAGAAGGAAGAGATCATCAAAGACGGCATGCTGTTGAAGTACTGGGGCGATGTGCGTTATTCCCATTATCTGGGCGTGGAACCTACTGGAAATATTCATAATTTCTCGGTGCAACTCGGTAGTCATTCACTTGAGGAACTCCGGGATGAGCCCCATCTGGAAATCACATCTTTTTCCGCTTTTAACGTGGACAGTATTACCGGAGACTTCGGTGGTGAGATTCGATTGGGTTGGTATTTCGACGGCAAAGTGAAGCACCCGATCACCGGCGGTTCCATAAGTGGCAACATAAATGAGATCCAGAAGGAACTGTACCTTTCCAAAGAAACACAGAAAACAAAAAGATATGAGGGACCGAAAGCGGTGAAACTGAAGGGCGTAACTGTCGCTGGAATCGAATAATTACATCTTTGAAGAAGATGGAAAACGATAAAAATTTGTCTGAAAAGACTCCCGGAGGTGAGAGTATGAAAAAGGTTGTTATCATACTATCAACAGGTGAAGAAGAAAAACTCATCACCGGTTTGATGTTCGCCGTAAACGCCATTAAATACCACTGGTTTGAAGATGTGAAAATTTTTCTTTTTGGCCCAGCAGAAATGCGCGTTACAAAATCAGAAAGACCCAGAAAGCTGTTGAAAGAGATCGAGAATCTGGGAGGATTTGCTACAGCCTGCAAATTCCTCTCAGACAGAAATAATATTTCTGAGTATTTGATTCATATTGGCTTGAAAGTCGATTACGTAGGCGAACCGATTTCAGAGCTCATAAACAATGAATATATTCCTATGGTGTTTTGAGCTGAAAACTGAAATATCATCAAAAAGCTCGAAAACTCAAAAGAACTCTCTTTTTCAAGCATCTTGAGAGAGTTCTTTTAATCTTTTGTCTTTTTCTTTCCATTCATCGCGTACCGGTAATTTTGAAGCCATCAGGTAATACCTTATTCGCCTGTTGTCATTTGTTCATGCATTCATACAGCTGTACCAATTTTATTTAAGGTTCGATGCTGGTGGGGTCAACTTTTAGAAAGAAATTTTCAGTGGGTTCATACTCCCATATCGTCCAGAGGATTGTAAGTATTTATCCCCATCACAATTAAGTGGCCGTAGACTACCAAGCAGTGAGATAAAATATTTTGAGTTGCTTTGGTATCAGACTAAAGCCTTTCCACGAAGACAACTCTACCGAGTTCTTCTATGGGAATACGCCTTTCAACGAAGAAATCGGCAAGAGCTTTGAAATTTTCACTTTTGCATGTAAGCGTAGCTCTTACAGAAGTTCCATATTCTACATCAACAATATTGAAGTCCTTTCCTTGAGCAAATTTTCCTATGAAAGTATTCCACATACTGTAATCAATTTCTATACTGAACCTTTTTCCGGGACAATATTTACCTTTTTGACCCATTTCCAGTGTTTTTCTGGCGGTGGAATTGTAGGCATCAATAAGTCCCCTGACACCGAGTTTTATTCCACCAAAATATCTAGTTACCACCACCACTATGTTGGTCATATTGAGTGACTCTATTGCGGAAAAAATCGGCCTGCCGGCAGAGCCATGAGGCTCGCCGGCATCCGAAAAATTAAATTTTTCCACACCATTCATGTTTACTTTGTATGCCCAGCAGTTATGAGTGGCATCCTTGAAACGGCGGGAGATTTCTCTGATAAATTCCTTCGCCTTTTCTTCACTCTCGCAGTGAGCAGCATGTCCGATAAAGACCGAACGTTTTATGTTCATTTTGAACTGTGTGTCGGATATCAATGAAAGGTAACAGTCCACATTCACTCACCTTTCATCAAATCGTTAATGAAGTCCATTTCAGAGCCAAGTATGAACTTAGATCCTCCCAGGGTTTTTTCATAAACTTCCATTCTCTTCCAGAAATCGTAGAACTCTGGATCGAGGGAGAAGGCTTCTGCGTAGATCGAAAGAGCCGAAGCATCTCCGGTCCCTTTGAGTATTTCCGCTTGTTTCTCAGCTTCTGCGAGCGTTATTGTCACTGTCTTGTCCGCTTCTGCTCTGATCATGTTCGCTTCCTTTTCACCTTCCGCTCTGATGAGAGCTGCCTCCTGATATCTTTCGGACTTCATTCTATTGAACACTGCGTTCATATTTTCCTGTGGGAGGTTGGCCCTCTTTATGCGGACTGCGACTATCTCTATACCAAAGTCAGTCATTTCCCGAGCGGATTGAGTTGTAACCGTATCTAAGATTTCCGGACGTTTCTCAGAAATCACTTCTTCAAAATTCATCCCAGCTATGATGTTCCTGACCTTGGAATAGACAACATCATCTATTCTCGTTTGAGCGATGGTAATGGTCTTCATGGATTTAACAAATTTCTCCGGATCCACGATCTTCCAGAGTGCATAGGTGTCCACAAGCAAAGTCTTTTTGTCTTTTGTAAAAATCCTTTCTGCGGGTACATCGTATACAAGCAAACGCTTCTCAAAGCGCACAACGTTGTCAATGAACGGCTGTTTCATATATAAACCGGGTTCTGTATCCACCTTAACGATTTCTCCAAACCTCAATACCACTGCCTGCTCCGTTTGATCCACGGTGTAAAAGAATCCGGGAAGAAGAATAAGAGCCAGAATGAAGATAATGGCCAACGCTATTAAAAATTTCATATCAATTCCCCCCTTCCATTAACGGGAGGTTGAGAAGCTTCAACACTCCGGAGTCGCCAGTAATAACGTATTTTTCGCTGTTTCCGAGCACACTGTTGAGCATTTCAAGATACAGCCTTTTCTTCGTAATTTCAGGAGCCTTCTTATATTCCCTAAGTACGCTCTTGAATCTTTCAGCCTGTCCGAAGGCAGTCAGATATTTTTCCTGAGCGTAAGCCTCGGCTTCTCTAAGTAACTGCGCTGCGTTTCCTTGGGCTCTGGGTACAACATTATTCTTATACTGTTCAGCTTCATTGATGAGCTTTTGCTTGTCCTGTTTTGCGTTGTTCACATCATCAAAGGCTGCTATGACTTTCGATGGCGGACTTACTTCCTGCAGATAGACATTCTTCACTGCAATACCTGCATCGATCTTGTCGAGCTCCTCCTGAATTCTTTCAGCGGCTCTGTCTGAAATGGTTTCTCTCTTAACGGTCAATATATCGTTGATCCCAACTGCCGCAACTTCCTCGCGCATGACAGCTTCAGTGGTGAAACGCACAATTATAGATGGATCCACTAAATTAAACGCGAATTTTTCAGGCTCAAGAACATAATACTGAACAACTGCCTCGACGTAAACTATATTTCCGTCATTTGTAAGCATGAGTGCCTCATCTTCGTAGGATCTATAACTCCCGGGTGATATTGTTCTGAAACCAATTTCTTCCTTTCTGAGTGCCGAGGTATTAACTTTCACAACGCTCTCTATGGGTGCCGGCAGATGGTAATGCAATCCTGGCCCAACAGATATTTTGAACGCGCCAAATCTTTTCACAAGACCAACTTCGGCTGGTCCCACAAAGAAAAATCCCGAAAGCAAGTAAACAGCGACAACAATAAGAATTATCAACCAGATAAATCCAACAGTGAGTTTTAATATTGGCTTCTTCCCTGGCTTTTCAAATTCATCGTTGAAATCATTAGACATATGATCCCCCCTTCCATAGTTTTACCTCTGGTTCAAGTTTAACACCATACGCTGAGAAGACAAGCCCTTGTATCTTCTCTATCAACATCTTTACATCCTCTTGTGTGGCATTACCTCTATTGATGATAAAACCCGCGTGTTTCGTAGAAATTTCCGCTCCACCGATTCTTAACCCTTTGAGACCGAGAGCATCGATGGTTGTTCCTACATAGAAATCTTCGCGCGGTCTTTTAAAAGTACTTCCCGCACTTGGCAGATCAAGAGGCTGTTTTTCGAGCCTTCTTCTCAATATCCGTTCCATCTCTTTGCGAATTTTCTCTTTCGGAGCATGCCTGAGTCTTAGTACAGCTTTCAATATGACATACTTCTGTAGTGAACTATATCGATAAGAAAATTCGATCTCATCCGCTCTCAAGATTTTCAAGTTCAGATTATCATCGAGCACTGTAACCTCTTCAACAAAGCTCCCTATTTCTCCACCAAATGCGCCTGCATTCATGAAAAGCGCTCCACCAAGACTTCCCGGTAATCCCGAGAGGAATTCGAGCCCGGAAAGCTCCTCAGCTACCAAAATTCTTAAAAGTCGTCTCATGGTGATCCCACATTCAGCAGTAACCCTATTGTCTACCGTTTCATATCCGGTAAGGAACCTTGTACTCACCACAATGCCATTGAACTCCGGGGGTGGAACAACATTAGAACCTCCACCTAAAATTTTGTAGCTTTCTCCAGCTTCCTTGAGAATGTTTAAAGAATCGATGAAGGCCGAAACAGTTTGAGGAAAAACAACTGCCTTTGCGGGCCCGCCTATCCTTATCGTAGTATATTGTGACAACTTCTCTCCAAGGCGAACGTCACAACCAGCAAGATATAAACTTTTAAAAAGCTGTTCTTTCATTTCTTTTCGTTTTCCCTTCTCCAGAAGTAAAGCTTTTCCAGTATCTCATCGCCTTTTTGTAATGTTCCGAGAATGTCTTTGAACTCAGGTCTGTCCATCAACATTATCTGAATGCCTTCGAGAACGAATGCCTTTGTGCCTTTATCGAGTCCGGCTTTTGAATAGAGCTTCACGAGGGCTTTGAGTCCTTTAATGGACTTAGTATGGCTCAAAGCCATTATAAGCTGGTCGATAAATTCCAGTGTCTGAGCCTCCTCGAGGAGTAATGTGAGGACATCAACAATTCTTTCCCCTTCTCCGAGCTTTGCGAGAGCTTCATAAATGACAACCTGAGCGTCTTCATTGTCGTATAGCTGTAGTAGCGAATAAAGTGTTGGAACAGCTCTGGTTTCGCGAATTTCACCAAGTTTGTCCACAATGTATAGAACTGTGATATCATTTCTTACCTGTTCTTTCTCAATGTGTTTCAGTTCGTTGATGAGAGCTTTACGGCCTTCTTCACCGATCTGTGCGAGTGCATCAAGGCAGATTTGTGCTGTCTCATCATCTTCTTTCCTCAACAATTCCATCAGTACAGGAATGGCTTCTACACCTTTTTCATCCACTATTTTTCTGATCAGTTCATTTCTGTCCATCATCTCACCTCTAATTTTCCTATCATGTCTCTTATCTCTTTTACACGCTGTTCTCCCGTGAGCTCCTTAATATTCGAAAATACGCCACCTTCTACTATTTGCTTCACTACTGCAAAATGTCTGTGAGCTTTCTCAGCGATCTGGGGCAGATGAGTTATGACTATGCACTGCGTTCCTTCAGATATCTCCAGCAGTTTATCCGCAAGGACATGTCCCTGCCTCGCGCCAACTCCTACATCAATTTCGTCAAAAACAATTGTCCCCAGATCCAGACTATCCTTCACTGCCGCTTCAATGGCAAGGATTATCCTCGATAGTTCACCACCAGAAGCTACACGCCCAAGTTCTAAAAAATCGCTACCGGGATTTGTTCGAACATAGAGGACTATCCTTGAAGTGCCGTAGGGTAACGGCATTTCTTCTGGAAAAAATCTGAATTCCAGATCCGCTGAAGGCATTTTCAGATCGCGGAGATGGTTTTTCACTTCCTCATATAGATAATTAGCGGCTTTTTTACGCTCAACATCGAGTTTATTACCGAGCTCCTTTAATTCTACAAGGAGCTCCCTTTCAATTGTTTGAAGTTCATTTTTACTTTTCTCAAGAAGGTTGAGTTCCTTCAGTCTGTTTTCGAGCTTTTCTTTCATTTCCAGGATTTCTTCAATTGTACTGCCGTATTTGCGTTTAAGGCCCTGAATGAGATTCAATCGCTCTTCGAGTCTGATGAGTTCTTCCTCGTCAATATCAAAAGCTTCCATTTCTTCAATAACCCGTTCATGGAGGTATTCAATCTCTTCAAGGGCAAGCTGTGCGTGTTCCAAGAGTTCACCATATCCCAGAGATTTGAAATTGTTCAATTCTTGAATAACCGTTGAGATTTTTGCGTATACAGAATCATCTGCATCCTTCAGCAGGTTCGAAAGAATTTCAAAAGTCTGTTGGAGAACCTTGAAATTCTGGACTTTTTTATATCTTAACTCTATTTGCCCGTCTTCTTTTGGATCGAGTCGTGCTTTTTCAATTTCGGCTATTTGATACTGAACGAAGTCCTTCTCACGTTCAATGGCTGCAGGGTCAATGTGGAGTCTGCTGAGCTTTCTTCTCACCATAAGCAAACGGTTATATTTCTCATTGTAACTTTCAATTAATGACCTGGAAAGCGTTTTATCGAGTATGAAATGGTGCTTTGACGCGTCAAACAACTTCACACTTCCATGCTGCGAATGGATTTCAATGTGCCCATCCAGTAATTGTTTTATTAGCTGCTTCGGAACAATACGTCCATTCAACCTGTATAGTGTCCTCTGTGGATGGAAATCCACCCTGATAAGGAATTCTTCACCCCCGAGATCGATACCGAGTTCAGCGGCTCTGGATAGAAGGGATTCATTTCCCAGAAAGGTTGCTTCCACAAAACTGTCATCTTCGACCTCCCAGTTACCAGTGTTACCGGTGATGGACTTTAGGGCTCTCAAAATTATTGTTTTACCTGCTCCTGATTCACCTGTAATAACGTTGAGTCCTGGAGCAAATTCAATGTAAAACTCCGGAAATGTCAGAAATCTTCTACCCCTCAGGGTCAGTATCATTAGATCACCCCAAATCATAATGTCCTATTAATTATACTATCCGATGATTTCAGTCTTCTTAATACGGACTGAATTGAGTTCTGTAACCAGCACAAGAAAAAAATCCAAATAGAATCGTAAAATAACCTTCTTGACAGCTTTTCAAGTGATACGTATAATGAAAAAAGACAGCGAGAAAAGGAGGTAGACCCGTGAAAAGAACATACCAGCCTTCAAGAATCAAGAGAAAGAGAACCCATGGATTTCTTGTGAGAAGCCGCAGCAAGTCCGGTAGGGCCGTTCTTGCTAGAAGACGCAGAAAGGGCAGAAAGAGACTGGCCGTGTGAGTCCTGAAAGGGAATTTCTAAAAAAAGAAGAGCGACTGAGAAAGAAGGCAGACTTCGACAGGGTATTCAGATACGGCGACGCGATTCAAGACCCTTTTTTTGTTGTTATTTATATCAAGAATGGTCTGCCTTTTTCTCGTATAGGTATATCCGTAAGAAAAAAATTTGGAAAAGCACATGTTAGAAACCGTCTACGAAGACTTGTAAAAGAGATATTTAGAAGACACAAAGCTGTCTTCCCGAAGGGCTATGATATACTCTTTATTGCAAGGAAAGAACTATCCGACTCGTTTAAGCGTAGAGAGGCTGATTACTACTTCCTTTGCGAGAGACTATTGAAGATTGCGAGACGAATCGATGAAAAGCAAGAAAAAAATGGGAATAGCGAAAAAAGCGGCACTGAAATCAATTGAGTTTTATAAAAAGCACATATCTCCTCTAAAACCTCCCAGTTGCAGGTTCACGCCGACCTGCTCTACTTATATGTACAAGTCTATAGAGCACTTTGGCCTTTTCAGAGGACTTCTGCTTGGAACCTGGCGAATTCTTCGTTGCAACCCATTCAATCCGGGCGGTGAAGATCCCGTTCCGGAAGAATTTCCCATATCACTTTCATTTCCGAGGAGGAAGAAAAATGAAAAAGTACGTTATTAGCATCTTTCTACTCTCCATAGTATTATTCTCTTCCGCACTATTCGCTTATAAGATGACTTCTGAAGAAGCAACAGATGGAACGCTCTCACTGGAAACCAAGACATTCATAATCACCTTTGACCTAAATCTCGGGGTACTCAAAGATATATACATAAAGGTCGATAGAAGAACCGATCTGATATCCCGTTATGGGCACGACGGATTTAATGTCTTCGCTGGAGATGAAGAATTACTTCCAGTATTTCACGAATATTTTAGAGACAGAAACGGAGATTTTATACTTCGCTTTGACTATGAAAACGGTACTAAGACTTTTATTATTAAAGACAATCCATTCTACGACTTTGAAGTTCAGTTTGACTTCGTAGAACCTGTGTCTATGACTTTCCCCTACATTTCCAACATCAAAATGTTCGATGCTAGCAGTTATCACATGAGCTACTCAGAAAAACCAAAAGCTCTTATGGCAATCTATTCAACCGACGTTACTTTTTCGGATGGAACTTTAACGGCGGAAACTGGTAAAGGTTCCATAAAACTCTACGCTGGACCTATAAAACTCATCTATATTTCAGAAGCTCTTCCTGAAATGTACGACACGATAAAGAAGAACCTCTCAGAATTCGGTGCTCTAAGCATCTTTAGTTATATCTATCACGGTCTCGTGGCTTTTCTGTATTACCTTTTTAAATTCACAGGCAACTTTGGTTGGGCGATCATCGTCTTCACGCTTGTGGTAAGAGGCATTCTCTATCCTCTATACCATGTTCAGACAAAATCCATGATCGAAATGCGTAAGATTCAGCCAGAGATAGAGAAATTGAGGAAGAAATACAAAGATCCTCATAAACAACAGCAAGCGTTAATGGCTTTGTATAGAGAAAAGCACATCAATCCTGCAACAGGTTGTTTGACCTTACTCATTCAGCTCCCTGTTTTCTTTGTGTTGTACTCAGTTATAAGATATTTCAGTGAAATGTTTGCGTATGCTCCAAAGTTTCTTTTCTGGTCGGATCTGTCTACAGGTGGTTTTTTACAGAACAGTCTGCTCATTTTGATCAGTATTGTAACCGGCATATACCTTGCAACTGTGACCAGTCAGGATGGAAGAACCGCAAGACAGGCTATGCTCATGTCTGTAATCTTTCCATTCCTCTTTTACACATTGCCAACAGGTCTTTTCATCTACTATGCTACCAACAGCATAATTCAGCTGCTGATAACCATTTACGTTTATAGAAGATACGGTATGAAAGGTATTACTCTAAGGGAAGCATTCGGTCTTCCACCCAAACCAGCCAAATGAATAGACGACAGACACAGGAGGTGCTCCAGCGTGAAACTCGATACAATCAAAGCACAGAGTGTTGAAGAAGCGGTCAGGGTCGCAATTTTAAGGTACGATGCTTATGAAGACGAACTGAATATTAATATTGTTGAAAAGGGATCGAAGGGATTTCTTGGCTTTTTCGGGGGCAAAGAAGCCGTAATTGAAGTGCAACTTCTACCGACGTATTTTGAGAGAAAAATAGGTGAGTACCTTGAGGGAATATTGAAGCATTTTGACAAAGAAGTCATTTATGATATCTCTGTGGTGAGAAAGACTATATTAGTCAATATAAAAGGGATTGATGTCTCAAGGCTCATTGGTAGACATGGAAAAACCGTCAGTGCCCTTCAACACATACTCGGTATCTATGCAAACAGGCTCTCTGACGTAAAACTCAATGTCTCAGTAGATGTTGGAAATTACAAAGAAGAGAGAAGGCAGAGTGTAGAAAGCCTTGCGCACAAAATGGCAAAACTGGCTCTGCAAAAAAAGGATAGGGTGGAGCTTGAGCCGATGTTTGCTAAAGAGAGAAGAATTGTACACGAGGTTGTTTCAAAATACAGAAACCTCAGAAGCTATTCCGTGGGGCTTGAACCTTATAGAAGAGTGGTCATCGAGTATGAGACGAGAAAAAATCACAGGAATTATGGGAGGCGTTGGGTAAATGGAAGGCAAAATAATCACAGGAAAAGCACTCGAAATAACGCCACAGAAGTTTGACAACGACAAGGTAAAAGGTGTGGAGAAGAGGGTACTGATCGGGAAAAAACTAGACGCACCAAATTTCGTCATGAGACTCTTTACGGTAGCACCCGGTGGATACAGTCCCAAACATTCCCACAATTGGGAACACGAAGTATATATTGTTTCGGGAACGGTCACGGTTGTAACCCCCGAAGGCGAAATTAAATTGGAGGAAGGTTCTTTCGTGTATGTTCCTAAAAATGTCGAACATCAGTTCAGAAATGATTCCACGGAAACGTTGAACTTTATCTGTGTCATTCCAGCATATGCCGGAGAATAGAGAGGAGGGAAAGTCATGCCAAGGTACAGATACATATGTGAAACATGTGGAGAAGAAATTGAAATCTTTCAAAAAATAAGTGACAAACCTTTGACTAGCTGTCCCTCCTGCGGAGGAAGCGTTAGAAAAGCTATCACGAACGTTGGCGTGATATTCAAAGGTAGCGGATTTTACTCAACAGACTCCAAAAGCTCTACGAAAAAGTCTGAAAGCTCCAGTGAAACTTAAAATTGAAGATAGGGTACAGCATTGGTATCAAGGGGAGAGAACTCTCCCCTTTTGGCTTTATTATAAGCTGCCATCGCTATCATAGCAGCGTTGTCCGTGCATAATTCGATGGGTGGAAAGTAAAGATTGTACTTATCTTTAGAAAGCACCTGAGCTTTGTTCCTTAGATACCTGTTAGCGGCAACGCCCCCCGCAAATACGATTTCTTTGACGCCGTACTCTGCGGCAGCTGCAAAAGTTTTACTTAAGAGGGAGTCAACGACTGCGGCCTGGAAAGACGCTGCGATGTCCTCGACCTTAGCTTCGGGGTTCTTCCTCATGAAATAGAGCACAGATGTTTTTAAACCGCTGAAACTGAAATCATAATTACCCTTTTCTCGTAGAGAGCGGGGGAAATTGTATTTTTCTTCTCCAGACTTAGCAATTCTCTCTATTTCGGGACCTCCAGGATATCCCAGTCCGAGAAGTCTCGCAACCTTGTCAAAGGCCTCGCCAGCAGCGTCGTCCCGGGTCTTTCCTATCCTTTTCATAGAATCCCATGAATTAAGGAAAAAGAGTTCAGTGTGTCCACCAGAGACCAGCAAAACGAGAAATGGGGGATTCAAGTCGGGAAAAGAAATTAGATTCGCATAGAGATGACCGTGAAGGTGGTTCACAGCAACAAAAGGCTTACCAAGGGCAAGAGCGAGTGCTTTTGCAAAGGAGAGACCGACAAGAAGCGAACCCACAAGGCCGGGGCCGTAGGTAGCTGCAAAAACATCTATCTCATACACAGAAAGTCCCGCTCTCTCAAGCGTTTCGTCCACAAGGGAAGCGAGTATTTCCAGATGGTGCCTGGCAGCTATTTCCGGTACGACGCCACCGTACTTTTTGTGTATGTCAATCTGAGAAGCGAGGGTGTTTGACAGCAACGCTGTGTCCTCAACAATAGCAACGGCTGTTTCATCGCAAGAACTTTCAATTGCAAGAACTTTCATCAGGCAGATTCCCTCTTTATTACCTTGGCTTCTTTACGCCCTTCAACTACCTCTCGGGTGATGATTACCTTTTCAACATTCTGCATTGAAGGAGCTTCGAACATAATGTCCATCATGATATTTTCTATCACGCTCTTCAGGGCTCTGGCTCCCGTTCCTCTTAAAAGAGCCTTTTCTGCAATGGCCGTAAGAGCGTCTTCTGTGAATTCTAACTCAATTCCATCGAGTTCAAGAATCTTCTGATATTGTTTCACTATCGCATTCTTGGGCTCAAGCATTATTTTCTTCAAATCTTTGACACTCAGATCGTTCAACGTCGTGAGTACAGGGAACCTTCCAACGAATTCTGGAATAAGACCGTACTGAATCAAGTCATCCGGTCCCACATGTGAAAGGATTTCACCGAGTCGGTAGTCCTTTTTACTTTTTATCTCCGCACCAAACCCCATGGTGGATGTGAGTATCCTCTCTTGGATAATATTTTCAAGACCGTCGAAGGCGCCACCTACTATGAAGAGAATATTCGTGGTATCGACTTTGATGAACTCCTGATAAGGGTGCTTCCTCCCACCCTGTGGTGGGACATTTGCTATCGTACCTTCAACTATCTTCAGAAGGGCCTGCTGAACACCCTCTCCAGAAACATCTCTTGTTATCGAGGGATTAGGAGACTTTCTGGCTATCTTGTCTATCTCGTCAATATAGACGATTCCATACTGCACACGCTCAACATCGAAGTTTGCAGATTGTAGAAGCCTTAAAATGACATTTTCCACATCTTCGCCCACATATCCCGCTTCCGTAAGTGGTGTTGCATCAGCTATCGCAAAGGGGACGTCCAGAATTCTGGCAAGGGTTCTCGCAATCAGAGTTTTACCGGATCCTGTAGGACCAATTAGCATGATATTTGATTTTTCTATTTCTACGTCTTCTACTCCTCTAAATACCCGTTTGTAATGGTTATATACAGCCACGGAGATAGCTTTTTTGGCCACTTCTTGACCGATCACATATTTATCAAGTTCAGCCTTTATCTCAGCAGGTGTTGGGAGCTTCTTATTCGATTCTCTTATCGTTTTTACATCCTGCTTCAAAATATCATGAAAAAGATCAACACACTCATCACAGATATACCCCTCTGCACCCGAAATGAGCTTCTTGACCTGAGATGAAGGCCTACCACAAAATGAACAATGTTTTTCTAATGGCAAGTCTATTCCCTCCTAAAGGTTACTGAATATATTATACACTCTACTCCCTCAAAGTGTTGTGAATAATTAATTAATAGCGCCTTTTTCATTCACGTAACTTATTGATGCTATCATTTCACCGAAGGAGAGTGATCTTTTGAGAGCTGCATTGATAGATGGATACATAGATGAACCCGCCTCTCTTGGTGTGCCACCGTATATTTCTCAACGTGTTCGAGCGATAGCGGGAATCTTATTTTCCAGAGGAATAGATGTTGATTACCACACAATAGATGAGGTGAGAAAAAAGGAGCTGTGGGGCGCCTTTAATGAATATGATTATCTAATTCTTCACGGTGGGCTCACTACACCGGGACATTATGTGGGTGGAACCCCAGCAAGCCTTAGTGAATTTGAAAAGCTGCTTTCTTTAAACAATCATCCCGTAAAAATAATTGAGGGACCGATAGTAGTTGGATATTCCCTGAAAGGTGGCAGAAAAGCCAGGGAAATTTCATTTGGACAAGCGGATGTTTTATTTTCGAAGGAACTGGAGCTGGCAGAATACTTTGGAATCGAAACAGGAAAGGATTACTACGAACTAATGAACGAGTTTTATCGACTCGGTGCAGCCATTATTCCGCAACATCCTGGATATCCCGATGTGATCATCGAATTCGACATCTCCAGCGGCTGCGAAAGACAGGATGGCTTCTGTTCTTTCTGTACTGAATCCCTTTTCTACGGTAGATTTAAAAGTCGGGATTTAAAGGGTATTGTGAGAGAACTAGAAGCCCTTAAAACTGTTGGAGTAAAAGCTGTAAGATTCGGCAGAAGCGCCAATGTCATAGCCTATGGTTACGATGGAAAGAAAAAGCTTCCAAACCCAGAAGCCGTTGAGACACTATTCCGCGTTACTTCAGAACTCTTACGTCCCGAAGTGTTACATATAGACAATGGCAATCCCATTTTTATAGCGAAGCATAGAAAAGATGCCATAAAAATACTCGAGAGCATCGTCAAATATGATACACCCGGTGATACAATATCTTTTGGAGTCGAGAGCTTCGATCCCGTTGTAAGACAGATGAACGGTATTGGTGGAACTGCGGAAGAGATTATAGATGCGATAAAATTGGTAAACGAAATAGGTAATGTAAGAATCGATGGTATTCCCAAACTACTACCCGGTATAAACCTTTTGTATGGTTTGCCCGGAACCACAAAGCGCACCTTTGAGATCGATTTTGCTATGTTGAAAAAAATTCTCGAAGACGGTCTCATCATAAAAAGGCTGAACATACGCCAGGTGATGGTTTTTCCAGATACGCCGCTGTCGAAGCAACGACTTCCAAAGATAAATAGAAGTCTTTTCGAGAAACACAAAAGAACTATACGAAGTTCTATAGACAATCAAATGATCCGCAGGGTTTTCCCCGTCGGAGCGATTATAAGAAGGGTGATACCCGAATTCAAGAGAGGTGCCTTGAGCTTTGGTCGACCTCTCGGGACATATCCAATTCTCATTGGAACCTACGCACCTTTCGATAGGCCAACTGATATGGTTGTTATTGATCATGGAATACGTTCCATAACAGCAATCCCTCTCCATAGTAATTTGAATTCGATGGACATAAAGGTCTTAGAGAGCATCCCTGGTATCGGAAAAAACAGGGCAACGAGTATACTTTTAAAACGCCCCTTTACTTCATGGAAAGAAGTTGAAAGTTCTTTAGGTAAAGAAGTCAGCGAGACCTTAAGAAAAATTGGCGTAATAATACAGGAGGGGTTAACTTGAAGAGAATTGCCCTTATAACCACCGGCGGGACAATAGCCATGACCAAAGACCCCAGAACAGGGGGAGCCATTCCCGCCCTTTCAGCGAACCGGAGCATTACGGAGATAGACCGACTCAAGGAGATAGCTATGATAGAGCATCACGAATTTTCAAATCTTCCAAGCCCCCACATGACACCAGAGACTATGTGGAAGCTCTCTATGTTGGTCAACTCTCTTCTCAAACGAGATGATATATCTGGTGCCGTTATAACCCACGGTACAGACACACTTGAAGAAACAGCTTACTTCCTTGACCTCACAGTTGGTAGTGAAAAACCAGTTGTGTGTACGGCCGCCATGCGCAGTATAGATGAACTCGGTACTGATGGACCGAGGAACGTCGTTTCTTCTGTACGTGTCGCTGTAAATCCCATAAGTGTAGGTATGGGAACGATGGTGTGCCTGAATGATGAGATACATGCGGCTCGTGAGGTAACAAAAACATACACCAGCAATGTAGCGACTTTTGATTCTCCCGGTTACGGCCCTCTGGGAATAGTAGATGAAGACAAAGTTATATTCTACCGCAAACCGCTTCTAAGGGAAAGTTTCGAAGTTGAAAAAATTGAAGAGAACATCGCCCTGTTCAAGACCTTTACTGGTGACGATGGTAGAATACTTAGAACACTACCTGAAATGGGTTTTAAAGGCATCGTCCTTGAAGCCTTTGGACGGGGTAATGTACCACCAAAGGTCGCAGATAGCATCGAAGAATTAATAACAAAGCAACATATCCCTGTAATCATAACATCGAGGTGTTTCAAAGGAAGAGTGCTTGGAGTCTACGGATACAAAGGTGGGGGGCTAAGCCTGGAAATGGCGGGTGCAATCTTTGCGCAAGGGCTTTCTTCCCAGAAAGCCAGAATAAAATTGATGATTGTCATGGGAATCACCAATAAACTTTCACAGATAAAGGAGTTTTTCGTTCACTCGAGAGGAGGCCGTGGATGGATAAGAGCATAATAAGATCACCAAGGTTCATGGCTATCTTTTGTACAATAATCTATTTTCTAATCGGTGCGCTTGTTTTGACTATTTCATCGACAATATCTGCTATCTTTATTCTTGCTATTGCTATAGTCTTCATTATCGAGCCATGGATGAAGTTCGCTACAACTACATTGAAGCTGGGACGCGCGATAGCTGTAGCTCTTGGCCTTGGAACACTCTATCTTTTACTCATTCTTGTAACCGTCTTTTTGATTCCCACTGTTATTCAAGAAGCCTCTAGCTTTTATTCAACCGCGTTAAATTTCTTTCCAGCCGAAGAAAACACTAAATTCACTCCAGTTGAAATAGAACTCAATATTGAAAACATCCTCACTAACTACAAAGAAAAGAAAAATCCTGCGGTAGAAGATAATGATATCAAAGCCCTAAAAGATGAACTTATACAATATATGGTTAATGGCAATATTTCGAACCTCGAAACCTTGAAATCAAAACTACCCCTGCAAGAATTGGCCAGAGAAAATTTTGTTATTATTTTGCCCTCAGAAAGATGGGAAATTGATGAAACAGAAGTGGCTGCGATTATAAGCAAATACGATAAATTTTCCGCAGATGCCACTTCACTGGCAAAAGAGATTAAAGAGCGAACCACAAGTTTCACTTCCAGTGAAGATTGGAAACCTGCTTTCGAATGGCTCATCAACAAACTGAATAAAAATCTTGATGAACAAAGAAAAGTACAGATACTCACGAGTATAAGGAGCCTTTTGATAGAAATTCAGGCAAAATTTAGAGAATATCTCACCGCTTTTCTGGAAAAAATCCCCGGTCTTGTGTCATCAATGATTACTGTGATGTTCTTCGTTATCATAGGCACGATATATTCGAGCTACTACTTCGATGAATTCAAAAGGCATCTACCCAGAATTTACCCAAAATCCTCAAGAAAACTGGCAATAGACTTTTTAAAAGATACCTATGGAAATCTCGAGCGGTATGTGGTAGCCATTATTTTGGTTGCTTTGCTAACAGGAGTTTGTGTGGGTATCGTAGTGAAGATACTGGGTATCAAGTTTAGCCTCCTGATGGGAGTTTGGGCTGCAATAACCAATCTCATACCAATAGTGGGGGTCATATTGGAAGTAATCCCGCTCTTATTACTTAGCTTATCTCTTAAAAGCTGGGCAGTTCTGCTTGTATTGTCGCTTTTCCTGACGTCAATTCACGTCATGGCATTCATTGTGTTTCTCAAGTTGATGCGAGGATATAACCGTATAAACCCTGTTGTGGTCATCGCGATGATAATAATCATGGGACAATTGTTCTCAGTTCCAGGGGCTTTCATTGCTGTTCCTCTAACCATAATACTGAAAAAATTCTGGGAGCATTTTCTTAGCCCTTGGATGGAAAAAACGTGATCAAAGGATCAAGCATGCATCGCCAAAGGAGAAGAAACGGTATCTCTTCTCCACGGCTTTTTCATATGCTTTAAGGATCTTCTCTCTCCCGGCAAAGGCAGAAACCAACATCAACAGTGTTGACCGTGGTAGATGGAAGTTCGTAACAATACCATCAACGATCTTGAATTCAAAAGGTGGGTAAATAAAGATATCGGTGTATCCCGATTTAGCTATAAGCCTACCCTTATTTTCAGCTACAACTGACTCTAATGTGCGCACTACAGTAGTTCCAACAGCAATTATTCTGTTTCCATTTTTCCTGGTTTTGCCGATCTTCTCAACAGTCTCTTCAGAAATAGTGTAAAATTCGCTGTGCATTTTATGTTCCTCGATATTCTCAACTTTTACCGGTCTGAAAGTGCCAAGTCCAACGTGCAGAGTGATGTACGCGATATTAACCCCCATGTCTTTAAGTTCACCGAGGAGTTGTTGGGTGAAATGTAGGCCAGCAGTGGGAGCTGCTACAGAACCTTCAGTCTTTGCATACACGGTTTGATAAAGTTCGGGATCATTGGGATATTTGCTTATGTATGGTGGTATAGGGAGTCTCCCGATTTCTTTGATTATCTCCTCTGCATCTGGTTCGTTGAATTTCAGAATCCGTGTGGAATCGGGAAGGTGTTCGATAACTTGGCAGCTCAATTTCTCAAAGAGCAATTGGCTGCCTTTCTTGATCTTCGAGCCTGGCTTCACAATGGCTTTCCAGATACCAGAATGTATTTTTTCTATCAAAAGGACCTCTATTTTCGCTCCCGTGCTCTTGTGGCCATAAAGCCGTGCCGGGATCACCTTACTATCGTTCAAAACGAGGAGATCACCAGGCTCAAGGTATTCCTTTATATCGTAGAACCTCCTATGTTCAAGATTTTCAGAATCTCTCCTTATCACCAGAAGCCGACAATGGTCTCTTGGCAAAATGGGTTCCTGAGCTATCAGTTCCTCTGGTAGTTCGTAATCAAAATCGGTTATCTTCATCTCAAATCCTCCGGTCTTATTATCTCTATTCCTTCCGTATCGTATTCCATGAACCTATCATAACTTAATACGCTACCTCCCACACTTTTAGCAAGCTGTATAATTCGTTCATCAGCTGGAGAATATAGCTCAACGTGCGGTAACATCAACCATCTTTCTAGTTCCAATTGCTGGCTTCCTCTGATTTTATACCTCACATTTCCATCGAATACAATCCTGTAAGGAAAATAAACGGGTGAACAATATGCAAGAAGTTCAAAGACTCTACTCAGATTTTTTAAATCAGGAAATTCAGCTTTTGAATATGCGATGTTGCTGCCGTCTATGATGATCGGAATAGTATTTTTTGCAAAAAGCACTGAACGTACGTATGGGTGAGAATATCTCAAATTTTTAAGTTTCTTTCTCGCAGTACTATTGAGAAAAGCTATTCTCTCACGTCCTTCTTTCAGCTTTTTGATATCTGTGAGCTTTATACTAAGCAGGAAACTCGATAGATCTTCAGGTACTGGAAGAACATGAAAGTTCAAAGCGCATTCCAGCATGATATAGTTGTCAAAAATATTCCCAACTACAGCGTCACATTCTTCCTTCCATAGAAGATACTCCTGAACACTGTGAAAATTTTCATTCAAAGGAACGGGTGGATAAGAAAAGGGATAGATATAATAAAGCAACTTGAGCACTTCTGAATTCTCTGATTCGCTCAGTTCTACAACAAATTTAACTCTTTCTTCTAATGATTTCTCTCTCTCTGAAAGCACCTCTATCAAAAAAACAAACTCGTCCTCATATTCAAGTAATTTTAGTGCTCCAAGTTCCTTCTTTAAAAAGCTCCTGCCCTTTTCAGGCTTTGCACTTCTCAGTATATAAGAAATCTTTACTATTTCCTTTTTTCGCGTCGAATAATACGAAAAAAAGCCGTCTTCGTAGAGTTTTTCTTTAGCTGCTTCGAGTATGTCCATATGATCATCACCTTTTTCTGAAAGGATAATCACTCTGATACAGAGTTTTTACTCCCTCTTTTTCCTTTCCTTTGACAGTCTTCTATGCTTATGATATAATGAACTTCGTAAAATTAAACTATTGAAGAGGTGAAGGCCCGATGAAAAAAGCTATACACCCCGAGCTAAAGCTCGTCACTGTGAAATGTACCTGTGGGGCAGAGCATATGTTCTGGTCAACGCGCGAGGACATAAAGATTGACCTTTGCTCCAACTGTCATCCCTTCTATAAAGGTGACACGAGTTCACTGATCGTCGACACTGAAGGAAGAGTACAAAAATTCAAAAACAAGTACGGCGACAACTATTGAGTTGTCGCTAATTTCATATCTGAAAACCATTGGAGGTTAGGAATGTGAGCGTGAAAGTTGGCAACATTGTTGAAGGAAAGGTCACCGCTGTGATGAAGTTTGGAGCTCATGTTGAGCTGGAAGGTGGTGAGCAGGGGTTCCTTCATATCTCCAAGATCTCCAAGAGCTATGTAAAGAAGATTGACGACCATCTAAAAGTAGGACAAAAAGTCAAAGTAAAGGTCGTTGGCACAACGAGAGACGGGAAATGGGAACTTTCAATCAAGGACCTGGGGGAAACGGGTAGTGAAGGTCAGAATGCCGATAAGGAGTTCGAGAGGAAGCTTGCCAAGTTCTTGAAGGACAGTTCGAGAAAGATCTCAGACTACAGAAGAAGACTCGATAAGAAACGCGGAATAAAAAAGAGATAATCAAAGAGGTAATCGAAAGGAGAGCTCGGGCTCTCCTTTTTTTCTTTCCTTTGACATGTTTCTCTTCGAAAACACGGCATTTTCTGGCAAAAATCCGGATTATCTGCAAATACATGTATCAATCATGGATTTTTATAGGATTTTGCTTTATAATTATCATTGATCAATGACTCTGGAAGGAGGTCCTTCAATGTACTTCATCGAGAAAATGCGAGCTATTCCAAGGTTGCCAGACAGAATCAAGAGGTTAGAAGAATTGGCCTACAACTTCTGGTGGACTTGGAACCCCGAAGCAGAAGAATTGTTCAAAGATATGGACCAGAACCTCTGGTATGAAGTCAAAAGAAGCCCTGTAAAGCTCCTCAGACGGATCGATCAGGATAAATTAAACGAGCTTTCAAAGAATGAGGCTTTCCTCGAGAAATATGATGCTGTAATGAAAAATTTTGAACATTATTTGAAAGCCGAGGATACGTGGATGAAGCGGACCCATCCTGAGAAAGCCCACGAACAGATAGCCTATTTCTGCGCTGAGTATGGACTTCATGAGTCTTTCCCTATCTATTCCGGAGGCCTTGGCATTCTCGCGGGTGACCATCTGAAGACGGCCAGTGATCTGGGTATCAACCTTGTTGGAGTTGGATTGCTTTACCGGCATGGTTATTTCAACCAATTTATCGATGAGACAGGCTGGCAACATGCTGAATTTCCGACTTATGACTTTGAAGATTTTCCTGTGAAACCAGCTGTCGATGAAGACGGTGATGAGGTATATGTCAAGGTCGACTTTCCAGAAAGGCGCGTATGGGTAAAAATCTGGCAGGCGCATGTGGGAAGAACACCCCTCATACTTCTGGACACCGATATTCCGCAAAATGATCCTGAGGACAGGAAAATCACTTCGCAACTTTACGGAGGCAATAGAGAAACGAGAATACAGCAAGAAATAGTACTCGGAATCGCAGGAGTGAGGGCACTTCGCCTCCTCGGATACAATCCGAAAGTTTGGCATATGAACGAGGGGCATGCAGCTTTCCTCGGTCTCGAAAGGATAAGAGAGTTCATTCAAAATAAAGGTCTGGATTTCAGAAGTGCTGTCGAAGCAACAAAAGCAAGCAACGTTTTCACAACTCACACGCCGGTTCCAGCCGGTAACGATGTCTTCGATATAAATCTCGTGGATAAGTATTTCAATGATTTCTGGCCAAAGTTAAATACTTCAAGAAGAGAATTTCTTGATCTGGGGATTGAGAAATCCAAGGATGGAAGAGAACACTTTAGTATGACTGTTCTGGCCTTGAGACTTTCTTCCGTTTCCAATGGTGTTAGTGAACTGCATGGTCAGGTTTCCCGCAGGATGTGGACCCACATCTTTCCTGATTTCCCGGAACCAGAAGTCCCCATCGGCCATGTTACAAATGGTGTTCACATATGGACATGGCTGAATAGAGATCTTAAAATACTCTTTGACAAATACTTCCCCGAGAACTGGCACGAAAACGTTACCTCTCCTGAGGTGTGGGAACACATTGATGATATTCCCGACGAGGAACTGTGGCAGATACACCTCAATCTAAAAAAACGAATGCGTACCTTTTTACATGGCAGGTTGAGGCGGCAAAGGATGAGGCTCGGAGAAACTATTGAGGATCTGATGGAAGTCGATGAGATACTCCCTGAAAACATATTGACAATCGGTTTCGCCAGGAGATTTGCTACCTATAAGAGGGCTACGCTTATTTTCAAGGACATAGAAAGGTTAAAGAAAATACTAACGGACCCTGAACGTCCTGTTCAGTTCATTTTTGCAGGTAAGGCTCATCCAGCTGACGATCCGGGGAAAGCCTTGATAAAGAAAATCTACGAGATTTCAAGAATGCCAGAGTTTAAGAACCGCATCGTGATTCTTGAGAACTATGACATGAATATTGCAAGACATATGGTCAGCGGTGTAGATGTATGGCTTAACAACCCGAGACGCCCCCACGAAGCAAGCGGGACGAGTGGGCAAAAAGCCGGTATGAACGGTGTAATAAACTTCAGCGCCCTGGATGGTTGGTGGGTTGAGGGATACAACGGCAAGAACGGTTGGACAATTGGTGATAACAGAGATTACGAAGACACCGAACTTCAGGACAGGATTGACAGTGTCTCCATTTACAGTACTCTAGAAAAAGAGATAGTTCCTCTATATTACAAGGTAAACAAAAATGGCATACCAGTAGATTGGATAAAGAAAATGAAAGAGTCGATAAAGAGTGTGGCTTTGAATTTCAACACACATCGGATGCTTATGGACTATGTTAACGATATTTATCTCAAGGCCATAGGAGCCACGGAATTCGTTGAAAGAGACAATTATGAAGGTGCCGTATCTCTTTCCAGGTGGGAACAACGTTTAAGACAGAACTGGGATTTCATAAGAATCAAGCCGAACATTCCACGACCAGGTTTGAGAAATAGCATCAGTGTTGGACAGCCAATAGAAATCACAGCTAACGTTTATCTCGGTGAATTATCTCCCGAAGAGGTCAAGGTAGAGATCTTCGTTGCTAAGTTCGACGAAGATGAACGAATGATAGGATTCAAGACCTATCCAATGGAAATCAAAAAAGATGATGTCCATGGCGAATATCTGTATTACGGAAAATTCAAAGTAGAAGAAGAAGGAAAAATGGCATACACGGTGCGTGTTGTGCCAAATCCTGACATGATGCCAATCAATAACTTCATTTCATTGGCCAAATGGGTATAAAAAGAAGGTAGAAACCGCCAGACGCGGGCCGTCGCCCGCGTTTTTTATTCTTCGAAGTCAGAAAAATCCGTTAAAGATTTCTCGAAATCAGAGGGCGAAATTTCACCCCACAGGTAAGATTTAAAAAGCCCTGGAAGGGTCCTTAAAGTTTCCAGTTCTTCATCGGTGAAAACCCTTCTCTTGAGATCATAATTATCCCGGAAGACAATCTGGGTTGTGTCATAACCTGCGAGGAGCATCCTGAGAGCCACACTGAATATCTCGTCGATTTCCTGTTCCCTCAAGCCAAACTTGGAAAGTTCGTCAAAGATTTCGTATGGTTCAGCGCCATCAGTTAGCATTCTGAGTACGATGTTGAAGTAATCGGTGTAGTTCATTAAATGTTCAGGCACCTCCTACCATTTCTCTGAAACGGAGCGCGTTGTGTACAGCATTACCCATGTGACAATTATTGAAATACACGTACACATCGAGCCCTTTCGATAAGAATTCTATCACGTCCAGCGCGAAAAATCTCAGCTCATCATCTGAATAGTTATAATTGTATCTTTCACTTCCCTCCGAAACAAACCAATCCGGATTTCTACCGTGGAACCTGAAATAGGCTATTCCATTTCCCGAAACCGGTCGATAGGGGAAGAGCGTGCTAATTTCAGGTTCGTCAGCAACCACAGGAATAGCACCACATTCCAACAAAAAGTTATCGTATTCTTTCCGAGCCCAGCTCTTGTGGCGAAATTCAACCGCCGGCAACACACTATCTTCTATGCATGTGTTCATAACCTTCTCCAAATAGCTAAGGTTTTCTTCAGTAGGTCTGAACGTTGAAGGGAACTGGAAAAGAATAGGCCCGAGTCGGTTCTCAGAAATTATGGGTGCTAGTGCACGTTTGAAAGTCTTTAACTCATCAACAGCTTGATTAGTATTAAGGGTCTTCCAGTGTTCGTGGGTAACAGAACCCGGTGATTTCACCGCGAAGACGAAATCACCGGGGACTTTTCTGGAAATAGCTGCAAGGGTATGATAATCTGGCATACGATAATACGTGAAGTTCAATTCAACAGTATTGAACTTCCAGATAGCGTGATAATAGCTCAGCATCTGAGAAGGTCTGATATCCTCGGGATAAGCGGTTCCTATCCAATTCCGGAAGTAATACCCGCTTGTTCCCAGATATAACACTCTTACAACTCCTCGATTATATACACGTTATCATTATTATTGAGCATCGCAGCGTTAGCTTCATCGACGTCTACATGGAATTCAAGAGCATACGAGCTGCTGACTCTTACTAACACGTCATCGAAGATGGTTTTTCTCTCGCCGTTACCTTCACAGTAAACCATGACCAGCTGTTTATCTTTAACGCCGAGTTTTTCCGCATCCTCTGGGGTCATATGGACGTGCCTTTTGGCGAGAATAACGCCTTTCTCAAGCACGACGGTGCCCTTTGGACCAACGAGCGTGAGTCCAACAGAACCCTCATGATCTCCGGAATCTTTTATGGGTGGTTTTACTCCGAGCTTGAACGCATCTGTTCTGGAGATTTCCACCTGAGTGGCTTTCCTGACGGGTCCAAGAACCCTTACACCCTCAATGGCACCCTTTGGCCCTACGAGGATCACTTTTTCCTTAGCTGCGTACTGCCCTGGTTGACCAAGGTCCTTAATAGGCGTAAGTTCATAGCCCTCTCCAAAAAGAATTTCAAGGTGCTCTTGAGAGAGATGGACGTGCCTGTTGGACACTCCAGCTTTGATCGGATGATTTTTGAGTTTCACCAAAACACCTCCAAGTCAGTTTTTATACTTAAATTTCAATGGACCAACAAGTCCTTTCCTGACCACCGGCTCCGTATTAGCGGGGTAGCTAATCGTTATTTCCAGTGGACCTCTTGCGACATTTATCCACCCAAGTCCCTTTATTGCAACTTCCTGACCGGTCACAAGTTTCAATTTCTTTTTTCTCATACCGTATTCATCAACACTTTGTTGGGTACACGGAGGCTGAAGGAGGCTCCCGAACCATAAAGACCATTTGATATTAGCAGTTTCGGGATTAGTCTCGTGCACCGTCACATTTTCGGAGGTAATCACATGAAAAATTGGTCCAGGAAGCTCGCCCGTTTCTGCATCTATTCTAACAAATCCTCCAAGAAACACTGTTCTTGGTTTTTTCTTGACCTTTATGGTGTGTACCATCAGCTTTTTTTCGGGTAATACTCTGGATTGACAAACGGCATCGAGAAGATCGGTTACCCTGTCTTTCGTTATGATTCCGGGTGTGTCGATGAAAGTCAAACCATGTTCTCTGTTTCGAAACTCGATGGCTTTAAGGGTAGTTCCGGGAAAGCGACTAATAGTCAATGTATCTCTATCGGCGAGCGCATTTAGAACCGAGGATTTACCAACATTAGTAACACCAATCGTGAGAAATTTCCTCGATCTCTTTCCCTTCAGGAATTTAAGCAAGCTCGCCACTCCCCTCCTTTTTTTTGCGGACATGAGGCGTATTCTTGTGCTCTGAACCTTAAACCTATCCTTTACCCATCTTTTTATCTCCATGGGTGTGATTTCCTCCGGGATCAGGTCGACTTTATTAACCAGATAAAAAACCTGGTGGTCTTTAAGAAGTTCTACGATTTCCTTTCTGAACGTTCCTTCAAAATCAAAGATGTCAATAATATAAAGAACATTGGGCGCTAGATTCAAATAACGCCTTAATAGTTCCAGTGAGTGGTCAAAATCAAAGCCATCAATAAGTTTCCCGTAGTGCTTCAAAGAAAAACAACGCTTACAGTAGACCTCTTTCCCTTCTACTAGCCTGCGCTCAAGTACTTCGACCGGTATGTATCCCGGTTCGTTTTCTGCTGTGGTCTGAATCTCAATACCGCATCCTTTGCACTTCACCGCTTCATTTCCTCCAACACTGTTTTGTTCTTTATAAATTTGAGGAGTAGTTTTTCAAGTTTTCTCATCAAACGTGTCCAGAAAAACTCTTGCTCAGAAATTGGATTGACTTTTATTGTAAAACAGCCTAAAAGATTCCCCATCAATATATCTGTAAAAAGTTGATCCCCGATAATGACTGTATGATAAGTCTTTATGCCTCTTTTACTCAAATATCTTCTGGTTTTGTATGGGAAAGGCTTTCGGGCTTCTGGAATGACATCAACACCTTGAATAAACGCATCGACTCCTCTGAGTCTCTTCCTCTTACCATTAGAGATTATAACTACCTTCATTCCGATTAGCTGAATACGCCTTATGAGAAGTTCCCTTTCATTCGATAACTCGTCACTTCCCCAGGGCTCAAGCGTGTTATCGAAGTCAAGGATCATAAGTTCATAACCAGCCTCTTTCAACTGTTCAAAATCTATATCTGAAATATCATCGGCAAAGAGGTGAGGAGAAATGAGCTCTGTAATCCTGAAAAACCAGCCAATTGTATAGAAAAAAACAGTATAAGCCGCAATAGTCATGAAGGCGCTGACTTTCTTATAAAACGCGGCGTCTTTGTTCATGACCGGTTTGACCATGATAGTGTACATTCCCATGCGATTGCCCGCAATAACGTCAGTAAGGAAAAGATCTCCAACAATCACGGCTCTTTCCGGTGTGGATTCGAGTTCTTTTAAAACTTTCAGAAGTTCTCTTGTACCAGGTTTCCTCATAGAATAATATAGTTTGACGCGATCACCAAAGAACTCATGCATATTTCTTACTCTTTCAAATGGCGCGTTCGTAACCACGGCTACTTTTAAACCGCGTTCCAGGAGCTTTTCGATAACTTCTCTGTTTCTTGCATCAAATTCCGAACGCCATACTGCAAGCGTGTTATCGTAATCGAAAAGTATAGTATCATATCCCAGATCAATGAGGCGATCGTAATCTATATCCCTTACGCTTTTCGCCCTTTCTCTGGGAAGCGGTAATTTCAACAGATCAAGTATGACCCGGGTTTTCACGTATCTCCACCACTTCCAGATCTATAACGTTTTTTATGCTATCAAGGAATTTTAAGGCTTCTTCGAGAAGGTCACCTGGAACGATGATCTTGAGGTATCCCTCTTCAGTGGTATGCCTTATATTCATGAGGTTGTCTTGCGCTTCAGCAATATAACAAAGTACGTGAATATCCGGCCTCGCTATCCTGACGTACAGATCATATTCTTTTGGTATCTGTCTTTTCGTTCTCATTGCACACCTCTCTACAATAATTCCGCTGCTGCGGTGGCCAGCTCAGATCTTTCACCCTTCACAAGAGTTATATGCCCCGCAAGCGGGTGAGATACAAATTTAGAAGCAGCGTAAACCAGACCACAACTGTTGGTATCGAGGTATATGTTGTCTATTTGGTAAGGGTCGCCTATAAGGATCACCTTAGTGTCTTCTCCTATACGTGTCAATATTGTCTTCACTTCATGCGGCGTTAAATTCTGTGCCTCGTCTATAATCATATATTGATTCGGTATGGAACGACCACGTATGTAACTTAGTACTTCAACCCCCAGTTTATCGCTTCGTTTAAGAAATGTATCAGGATCCACGTGACGGTTTGTGAATAGAAGGAAAAGATTGTCGTATATTGGCTGCATCCACGGTCTCATCTTCTCTTCCTGTGACCCTGGCAAATACCCGATATCTTGCCCCATCGGTATAACAGGCCTTGATACAATCAACCTCTCATAGAGTTTTTCGTCCACAGTTTTTCTCATTCCCGCCGCTAGAGAGAGCAAAGTTTTGCCCGTTCCAGCTATTCCAGGCATAGCAACAAACTTTATCCTGTCATCCAGAAGTAATTCAAACGCGAAGAGTTGCTCTCTGTTTCGCGGAAAGATCCCCCAACAGGAAGTTTCCACGGAAACAGACAGTCTCACCACACTCTTTCCATCCGGTTCCACCCTGCCGTAAACTCCCTCACCAAAGTCTAGAAATGTATTAGGATAAAGCTCTGTCCCAATATCCCTAACCGAAACACTTCCAATTCTGTTGAACCTTTCCCTCAATGAAGGATCGTGAAGTTCTTTTACACCTGAGAGAATCTCGTCAATTACAACTTTGTCCGCTAGGTAATCCTGTGTAGAAATCCCAAGCACGTCCGCTTTCACTCTGAGATTGATATCTTTTGTCACGAGAATTGTATGTTTTTTATCACGTTTCTTCAGCTCTAATGAATATAGAAGAATCTTGTTATCCTTGTAACTTTCCGCCATAAAAGGTGGCAGTGTGGCATGGAACTCGTTGAATATCAGTATCTTGACCAACCCACCAGAATCGATACGCACACCCTTTGTGAGGTCCCCAGATTTTCTGAGCTCATCGAGCTTTCTGTTGACTTCCCTCGCCCTCTGACCGAGGGAACCAGGCTTTGATTTCAGCTTGTCAATTTCTTCAAGTACCGGGAAAGGGATAATCAATATATTGTCTTCAAATTTTTCGATACAGTCCGGATCGTGAACCAACACGTTGGTATCAAGAACGAAGTTCTTCACCATACTAGCCCCTCCAATGTCTCAAATATATACCCAGCTTTGAGAAACCTCCCAGCTTTTCCACGAGTGCCAGAAACACTTTCGCAGCTACTCTGGCATCGTCAAGGGCACGATGAGTTGGTACATCTCTGACCTTCAATCTGGCAGCGAGTCCTGCAAGGCTATAAGGACCTTCCTTAAAGAGACTTCTTGCCAGTTCATATGTATCTATATAGTCATTGGAAAATGGAAACATCCCCGCTTCTTTTGCAGCCATATCAAAAAACCTCATATCCACCGCAATGCTGTGACCAACGATCACAGCATTTCCTACGTATTCTCTGAATTTAGGGAACACTTCCAACATACTGGGTTCATCATTGACATCAGTGTTCTTGAGACCGTGAATGCTGCTTATGGCAGCTGGTATGGTAACCTGAGGATTAATAAGAGAATGAAAGCGCAACTCATAATAAATCTTACCATGATAAATGGGTATCGCAGCTATTTCTATTATCCTATCACCAAGAAGGGGATTTGATCCGGTTGTTTCAGTGTCAACGACTACAAATACCTTGTTCATCTCGTCGATTACCTCCTGTGAAGATTTTAACACGTTGAAAGGTATTTATCTGCTGGAATTCCATGAACCTAAATCGAGTGTTTGCTGTAAACTATCAATGAGGAGGGATCGGATGAGGATAGAAATCCGACACAAGCGGGAAAATGAAGAAGTAAAAAGCATCATCACTGAGGAAATAGATAGACTTCTAAAGAATTTTTCGGGCTATTCGGAAAAAGTGGAAAAACAGTGGCGGGGAGATGTCCTGATCATCTTTTCTGAAGTGATGGGCTCCAGAATAAATGGAACTGTGACAATCAACGATAAATGGGTGATACTCGATTTCAAGCTGCCCATTTTCGCGCTCCCTTTCAAAGAAAAAATAAAGAAAACGATTACTCAAAGACTGAAAGAGCTCCTTGAATCTTGAGAGATTTACTGGAAAATACTTCTTTAAGAAGACTAAATTGTTTAAATGCTGAGGTCATCTCATTTTTCATGGACTTTTGAAATAGGGAAAACCGGAGAAGTTCAAATGGCTGAAGAGATAGGACCCGGGCTTCCCTCTAGAAACCATAGATTCGTTTTCCCTATAAAGTTGGATAGTAGGGAAGATATGGATAGTCTTTACATTGTGTCCCCTCCCCCGTAATTTACTATGTTGAATCTATCGCCCCCTGAAGATATTCTTTATGTTTTCATACTCTCTGAGTGAAAAGAGTTTTGAAAGCACGAGATATACGATAGCACCGGAAACAATTTCAATAGCACTTGAGAGCAGTGATGGACGAAGCAGAGATTTTTCAAGAATGATCACAATAACCATGAGACTGCTCACTATGGCGATCTTCAATAATTCAAACAACTGTTTTTTTGCAAGGCTGGTCTTTAAGAGTATTCCCGAGGCTACGGCAAATGCTCCAAATATACCCGCAAGAGTCGTTGCCCAAGCAATGCCAACAGGACCATAGATGAGCCCCAAAACGATGTCAAGCAAGATGTTAATCCCCGCCATCAAAGCAGCTATGATGGAGGGGAACCTTGGGTTTTTTCGAGAATAATGAACCCTGGAAAAAATATTGAATAGTCCATAAAAAGGTAACCCCACGGCATATGCTTTTAAAATGCGAGCTGTTATTATCGTGTCCTGATAAGTAAAAGCACCTCTCTGAAACAGTAAAGATACGATTTCCTCAGAAAGCACTATGAGGCCAAGCATCGCCGGTATAACAAAATACAGGAGCGTCTCGAGGGAAGACCACATCGTTTCGTTGAACTTCTCCTTGTTTTCTACGTATTTTGATAGCTCTGCCAGAACTACAGTCGCAACGGAGACAGCAAATACACCCAATGGGAGTTGATAAAGCCTCATCGCGTATTGCAGACTCGACACTGCCCCTGAACCGAGCTCTGTAGCAACCCTCGTGTCAACAAGTGAATTCACCTGGGCGATAGCGGGTGAAATCATCGTCAAACCGAATAACTTTAGAAACTCTTTAGCGTCTTTTCTGTTGAATCGCGGCCTGAATTTGAAACCCTTCCTTTTAGCTGCAACAGCCAGTATGGTCACCTGCGCAGCACCGCCAACAACGAATGCTATGGCTGGGGCGAGAATAGGTGGATTGAAATATTTTGAAAGAACAATACCTATTATCGTCGAGATATTTATAAAAGCTGGGGAAAGTGCGGCAAGAAAATAAGCATCAAAACTATTTAACACACCATAAAAAACACTCCAAGTGGAAACGAGGAGGATGAAGGGAAAGGTTATTTTCATCAATTTCGAAGTAAGCTGGATTACTTCTGGGCTAAATCCCCCGGCAAATACCCTCGTCACAGGGGTAGAAAAGAACACACCCGATGCTGAAATAACCGATGTAATAGCGATAATGAGCAACAGTACGGTAGATGTAAATTCAAAAGACTCTTCAAGAGATTTTCTTCGTCTTTCGGCGAACATGGGGATAAAAGTCAGTGAAAGAGCACCTTCAGCAAAAATTTTCCTCAAAAAAAAGGGAATCATAATCGCTACGAGGTAAGCATCGTACTGACTGGAAGTGCCAAAATAACCCGCAAAGAACGCGTCTCTCAAAAGACCTGTAACTCGTGAAATCATTGTTGCTAATCCAAAGGCCAGCGTTCCTTTGATAACGTTATTCTTCATGACCTGCCCTCCAACAAGATTCCTATCAATTATAGCGCAACAAAGCACCTTTATTCATTTTTCCAGTTTCCATGCATACAACAAAGAGAAGAGATCCTGAGGTCTGATATCCTCATGACAAAAACTTTACTTTTAATCTTCAGGACAGGTAGTACATTCAATTAGAGCTTCGGCACAGTATAGAGATACTTTCTATTTCACGTATATATGTACCATCAGTGGAAATTCTAAAGTAAACACAAACAAGAAATAACCAGACATAGCTGGTTATTTCTGAATGAGGAGTATTCATTTTGTGGGAATTCTAAAGTCTTTCCTTCGATATGTTCAATCTGGTTAGTTTAATTACATCATTCACTTCCTGCATTGGTCTTCGGCTCTTTCAAAACCCTTGTAGAATTCAATATGGCTAATAGAGCAACGCCCACGTCTGCGAACACAGCTTCCCACATGGTCGCATGTCCTAAGACTCCAAGAAGTATAAACAATCCTTTTACCCCTAAGGCTAAGACGATATTTTGAATCACAATGTTATGAGTAGAATTGGCTATTCTCATAGCAACAGGAAGCTTTGAAGGCTTATCATCCATTATGACAACATCGGCGGTTTCAATAGCGGCATCAGAACCTAGCCCCCCCATAGCTACTCCAATGTCTGCGCTCGCAATTACCGGTGAATCGTTTATTCCATCACCAACAAAGACAACTTTCTTACTGTTCTCCTTTATTCGTTCCAAGATATCAACTTTCTCATTTGGTAAGAGCTGTGCATGGTATTCGTCAACACCAAGCATCGAGGCAACTTTTTCAGCGACCGCTTGATTATCACCAGTTAGCATTATCACCCTTTTTATGGAAAGTTTTTTCAGTTCCTCTATCGCTTTCTTAGAATCCTCTTTTATCTTATCGGATATTATTATTCGACCTGCGAGTTTATTTTCGACAGCAACATAAACCACAGTACCCGGTACATTTAGTTCTTCTTTCTCGAAATCAATATCATTAGCTTTAAGGAGTTTTTCGTTTCCAACGAGTATTCTTTTCCCTGAAATCGTCGCAATTACACCATGACCGGATATTTCTTCGAATTTTTCGACATTATTGTTCTCAAGATTACCAACGTAGCTATAAATAGAGATCGCTATTGGATGGTTAGAATGAGCTTCCGCCAATGCGGCAAGATTTATCACTTCTTCTTTGGTATAACCATTGAAACTCTCTATGCCCGATACGTTAAAAACCCCTTCGGTAAGTGTACCTGTTTTATCAAAAACAACGGTATCAGCGTTTCTAAGTGCATCGAGATAATTACCACCTTTGACCAGTATTCCATGCTTTGAGGCGTTACCTATACCTCCGAAATATCCCAGGGGAATGGAAATGACAAGGGCACACGGGCACGAAATAACGAGCAACACGAGTGCACGTTGTAACCAGACAGCCAGACTAGCGTCTGGTATTAGCAAAGGCGGCAGGAAAGCCACAGCTGCGGCTCCAAAAACGACAAAGGGTGTGTAATATTTTGAAAACTTTGTAATGAACTTTTCTGTTGGAGCTTTTTTTGAAGCAGCATTTTCAACTAACTCTAGTATCTTTGTAGCGTAAGAATTTTCCAGCGATTTTTGAACTTTTATCCTCAACAAACCAGAAGTATTTATCATTCCAGAAAGAACCTCATCCCCTGGTTTTGTTTTTCGTGGAACACTTTCGCCGGTCAATGCAGAGGTATCGAGGAATGACTCACCCTCAATAACTATTCCGTCGAGTGGTATCTTTTCTCCGGGTTTGACCAATATTGTATGACCAGGTTTGACTTCTTCCGGCGAGACTTTTTCAAGCTTTCCATCAACCTCTAAATTTGCATACTCAGCTCTTAAAGAGAGAAGTGATCTTATGGATCGCCTTGATTTTCCAACTGCAAAACCTTCAAAAAGTTCTCCAACTGAAAAGAAAAGCATTACAGCTACAGCCTCGGGAAATTCACCGATAAAAATCGCTCCCAAAGTTGCGATTGACATGAGAAAGTTTTCGCCAAACAAAGTACCTTTCACAGCATTTTTCACTGCTCCGACTAATACTTCCCAGCCACTAATAATGTAGGCTGTGAGAAAGAGCCCTATATTAACTGCAACTGGCATTCCCAAATCAAAGAACCTGTAAATCACTCCAATTGCAAAGAAAGAACCAGAAATTGTTAGTCTTACTATCTGCCTTTTGAGTTCATTCTCGTTTTCCATTTCAGAATCTTTATTTGTACCATCCTCAAAGACCACTCCAGGTTCAATTTTGCTTGCAATTTCCTGGACTTTCTCCATCTCTTTCTCATCAACAAGCAATGTTTGTGTAGTAAAATTCAGCGTAACCTTAATTCCTTGCTCTTTTGCTGCATTCTCAATTTTCGCCGCGCAGCTCGCGCAATCCAGATTTTTTACTCTATATTTTTTCCGCATCTTTATTCCTCCAGAAATTCTTCAAAATGCTCTTTAGCAACGTTTATCAGATCCATAACATGTTTATCGGTAAGAGAATAAAAGACCACTTTCCCTTCTCTTCTATACTTGACAATCCTAAAAGCTTTCAACAACCTTAGATGATGAGAAACAGAAGGTAGTGTTATTCCAAGTATTTCTGCAAGATCGCAGGTGCACAGTTCCTTCAATGAAAGCAAGTAAATTATCTTAGTTCTCGTCTCATCAGATAAAACCTTGAATAACTCCGATAATCCCGCGACTTCATTCGCTTTCTCTTTGAATTTTTCGGTATTTATATGGGTTTTGTATATCTGGCAATAATCCTTTTTCTCCATGGAACACACCCCTTTTATAAACGATTAGATAATTATCAAATCGTATTATACGATAATACAGGGTCTGTTGTCAATTCATTATTAATTAGGAGAACATTACTTCTATATCTCAGTTTCTATAAGTCCCAATAAAAAAGGCCTACCATCTCTGGTAGGCCTTTTCAGGTTTATTGGAATTATTCGACTGTTTTTACGTTTATTGCCTGAGCGCCCTTCTGGCCATTTTCAATGTCAAATTCTACTCTCTGGCCTTCTTCAAGCGTTCTGAACCCGTCCGTAGCAATTCCTGAAAAATGGACAAAAACGTCTTCTCCTTCGTCTCTGGTAATGAATCCGTAGCCTTTCTGGGCATTGAACCACTTAACTGTTCCTTTCATGTTTCCTCCTGAAAATCACTTGCACCACTTGCAAGTAGCAAATTATCCTTTCGGATATAAAAATTGTACCCTGTTTCGACGCTCTTAATATGTCTATCACATGTACTCAATGTGCCATTCTCACTTAGGCACTTAACATCTGTCTTATGAAGAATTCTAAATGCTTTCGCCTTCAGAAAAAATTTCTCTTGGAGAGCCTCTTATCTATTTTTCAATGACTGCTTGGATAATAAGCCATTTAAAAAGCTCGAGAGTATTTGACTAAACGCCTGTTGTTTGTTTTCATTACAATCATGGCAATTCAAAGACAGTATTACACCTGAATTCCGGGAATTTCCTGAACCGTTCAAGCTTTTATAGAATCCCACTAACTTCCAGACAGCAAAACTTCATTGGACACTAAGCCTTTTCAAATCCGTGGGCAAAATCCAGTTTTCTCCATCCGAAACTCTAAAAGAAACGCTCTTTCAATCAAACCTTGTTATATGATAAGCTTTTAACGAACTGGCAATTTATTTCTTTGATTGAAATGCATTAAACACCAATGAACCCCCTGGAAAATCAAAGAATTTGCAAACAGTTTCCTTTATTATTGATTTCATATGCATTGAATGGTGGTGTGAATGGTTTGGTGATAATTCTATATGGCTTAGCCATCGGTTTTGTAATAGCATTAATCGGTTACATGAAAAATCGTTCCACAAGGAATCTTTTTTACGATTCTACTCTGGGCTCAGATGCCATTAAGTATTCTATTGTCGCTGTTATTGCGGCAAAGAACGAGGAAAGAGTTATAGAAACCACTGTTCGCAGCTTATTATCCAGATCGCCGAAAACCTTTAGGGCAATCGTTGTAGATGACAATTCTACGGATTCTACATATGAGATCTTAACGGAACTTGCAAAAGAATACCCAAACCTCGTTGTGCAACGCAACTTTGATACACCAGGAAAATCTGGAGCTTTAAATGTTGCCCTTGATATGATTAAAGAGGACATCGTACTTTTTCTGGATGCTGATGCTCGCGTAGATTGGGATTTTGTTAGAAAATATTCCAAACTATTTGATTCGCCTGATATCAACGTTGTCTTCGCCGATTTCGAATCGTACAATCAGTCGCGCACTTTAGCAGTTATTCTCCAGGACCTATATTTTTCATTTATAAAGGCGTTCGTTTACTCAGGTTTGTTTTCACCAACAATTTTCATGAATAGTGGCGTTTTTATCAGGAGGCAGATTCTTGACGCCGTTGGTAAGTTCGACACCCAAACACTTGTAGATGATTTTGACCTCGCGCTTCGGCTTATGAAAAACAAAATCAAAGTGAAATTTATAATGGGTGAAAAGTGCAAAATACAGTATGCGTTAAGCTTGAAAGACCTATTTTATCAACATTGCAGATGGTATACCGGAGGAATAAAGAAAATTGCTAAGCAGATTTCCCAGGGTCGCTATCTTGGTATTTTGGTCTTCATAGCAATTGGGGCTTTGACGCTTTTTCCGGTATTAATGTTTATATTAGCTTATTTGTTGAGTGCTGAATACTTGCTTAGTGTGGTTTTGCCTTTTTTCCTTAGTATTTTGTTCTCAAGCACTGTAACCAGCTACATTCTACACGATGGACATAGACGAAAAGAAATGTTAATTAATATCATTTTAGGTGCCCCTTTAGCATATTTTCTCTTTCAGATTGCTATCATCTTTTCGCTTATACACGCCTTCGGAAAGAAGAGTGTGTGGCACAAGGTAATACGAGAAAAAACATAAGGTGTCTAACAGGATGTGAAGAAAATGTCTCCGTTAATTACAGTGGTTGTACCTGTCCTCAATGAGGAAGAGTTTTTAGAAGATACACTGAGATCGATCCGTTCCCAAAGTTTCAAAGACTACGAACTCATCGTTGTAGACAATGGGAGCACCGATAAAAGCCCGGAAATCGCATTGAGGTATGCGGATAAGGTTGTTTTCGAAAAACGAAGAGGATCTATTTATGCGATGCATACAGGCTTTGAAATTGCGGCTGGAGATATAATAACCAGTTGTGATGCCGATACGCTTTATCCCAGTGACTGGCTGCTCAAAATGTCAAAAGCTTTTGAAAGAGAGAACATTGTTGCAGTATACGGGCCTATGGCCTTTAGAGAAAATGGACCGGTTTTGAGAAAACTCACCGTATTCAGCTATTGTTTCCTCAATGGGCTTTCAAATCTCGCAGGCGTCAGTTTATCCGGCGCGGCGAATCTTGGGTTTAGAAAGAATGCATACTTCACAGTCGGTGGCTACAAACTGGACAGTAAGATCGCCTCTCAAGATTTTATGCTTGTGAAAAGCCTTAGAAAAACGGGAAAGGTCAAGTTTTGCCCTTCCATGGTGTGTTATACATCAAACAGGCGCTATACAAAGGTTAATTTCATGCACGGTTTAAGAGAAGCCTTCAGATTATGGCTTGATGTGGCTTTGAATAAAAACAAGATTACCTACGATGAATATTACGATGATGATTATTACAAAAAAAAGGAGAAATGATGCAAAAGCAAAACTCTTCCTTACCAGTTAGGAGTATCCTCTTCGGTGTTATCACAAGCATTGTTGTATTACTGGTTATCCAAAAAACCTTTGGAGCCAAAATTGATTTTGAATTATTGATGAATTCCTGGAGCGTCGTTTTCTTGGCTATTTCTCTATTGTTTCTAAGCTGGAGTATTCCGGCATTGAGAATTATTTTGCTTTTAAGAAGCTTGAATGAGCAGTTATCTTATTTTAGATCATACCGGAATATAGTTCTAAGTTTCTTTTTCAGTGCCATTACTCCTTTTGCTGCTGGGGGCCAACCGTTTCAGATCTATGATTTGACAAGAGCGCAGATAAGTGTTTCAAACGCATCTGCAGCTGTCATTTCTCAATATTTGATGACCAATTTTGCTACGACTTTTTTTGCTCTCCTGCTGTTGCCACGTTATCTGACTTATTTTACTAGTTTAGAAACTGCTGGAACAGTTTTTGCAGCAGGCATAGCAATAACCATTATTGCCGGAATTTTTTTTACCATCCTGGCGCTTTCAAGGAAAATGTTAATCAAATTCCTGCATTTCATTTCACGGCGAAAATTCTTGCTAAGAGTAATATGCAAACTAACAAAGAAGGACAGAGAGGCCATTCTGAACAACATCCGCGAAACATTTGAAAGATACAATGCTGGAATGCTTAATATCTGGTCGAAAAGACCCTTTACCTTAATTGTTGACTTTTTACTGGCCATAGGATATTTGTTGATAAACTATAGTATTTTTCACGTTGTTATGGTCAGACTTTTATCACCCGATGGTTTAAGATATCAGTTTTCTTTTATAGACAGCATAGCCGTACAGGTACTTTTAAGCTTTGTAGTTTATTTTATCCCCACACCCGGTTCAAGTGGGGGATTCGAATCCGGCATGTTTGTTATGCTAAAAAACATACTTCCAGATCAACAATTGATTATTGGCATTTCTATCTGGAGGTTTGTTACTTATCACTCCTTGATATTTGTTGGTCTTTTGAACTTTTTGCTAAGCTTCGGCAAAAAGCCACCAAAGGGGGTGAACCAGACGTGATCAAGAAATTATTGATTCATACAATATACGAGGTTATCTGGTTACTTTACGCTGGAATCATATTGTTTATCCTTCCGTTGATTGCAAAATCAAAAGCCAGAGGGGAACTTCCAAAACCTCCATTTATAATGTGCGTGACTCACGTTGGTAATTTCGACCCGTTGTTTGTCGTAAGAACATCTGGGCGATATAGAGCGAAAGCGTTGTATCAGGTGGATGGCCCTTATCCACTGGTAAGATTTCTTTACAAGGCAATCTGGCGATTTAGAGTTACCCAGGACCCAAAAATAAAGCAATCACTAAATAAGGAAACTATCCGGGATGTGATACTGTATCTCAGAAGAGGGGGTACGGTTATGATATTTCCCGAAGGTTACTGGAATTGGAAAAAGAGGCTTTATCCAGGTGTGGCTGTTATAGCCCATAGAGCAAATGTTCCAATTGTGCCAGTTGGGATAGAAAACGGTTATGTTTTCAGACCTGAACTGGATGATGAACCGCCTTTAAAAGCTGTTAGGCGTGTTATTAAAGATTACCGCAAACGCGGAACGATCACGGTTCATTACGGAGAACCCATATACCCGGATATGAACAGGGAAGAAAGAGCTGATGTTGAACAGATAATGAAAGCAATAGAGGAAAAATTCGCAGGGTATTATTATGAATTTTACGATATGGAAGGACCAAAGTGGGCTGGATAATTCATGTAAAGCAAGTCTGATGGGAAATTTGCAAATTCCACAAAAAAGCTCAGTAGAAATTGCTGAGCTTTTTTCTTCAATAGAACGTTACAGGCTAAAATTCTCATTTCTCAAGACAAACGTGGACTATCCAGAGTTCCTATCTGCTGGTTGAGAAGGAATTTATGTTTCCTTCGAGCACCAGAAGATCCTTGTCGATGGTGTACATGGTCACGGTTATCGAGACGCCGACGACCGTGGTACCAGCAGCCGAGTTTTCAAAGTCAACACAGCTAAGGAGCAGCCATACATAACCGTTCATGATCAGAATTATCAATAACAAGATTGGTCCAATTCTTTTCATACACTTCCTCCATGACGCCACATTATATTGCTTGAATGGACTAGAATCGGTTTTTGGCGACACTCTGATCATTTCCCCATTGGAATAAAAACCAGCACCTTAAGTAGGATGAAGCTATAGGAGAGATGGCATGTTAAATACCTGCAGTGGGGTGTTTTCTCCTTCTTTCAACTTCAATTGAAAAAATCTAAGAGGCAGGTAAAAGGTTCAAATTCAAAGGAATAAGATGGTACACTAAATCAGGAGAAGGGGGGGTATTTATGAAAAATATACTGCTAATCTATCCAAGATATCCAGATACGTTTTGGGGATTCAGACATGCCTTGAAGTTTGCTTCTAAAAGGGCTGCATTACCTCCTTTGGGGTTGTTGACAATTGCTTCTTATCTTCCTAAAAGTTGGAATGTTAAACTGGTTGATATGAATTGTGAGAGGTTGAGAGAAAATGATATAAGAAACAGCGATTACGTCTTTATAAGTGCTATGGCTGTACAACGCAAATCTGTTAATGATGTAATAAGACGATGCAATGAACTAAATATCCCGGTTGTTGTAGGCGGTCCGCTTTTTACAACGGAACCTGATCACTTCCCGAATGCAAATCATTTCGTCTTAGGAGAAGCTGAAGAGATCATGCCAAAACTCGTGGAAGATATCGAAAACGAGAAAGTAAAAAAGTACTACTCAAGCCAAAAGTTCCCGGATATAACAAAAGTGCGTGTTCCCAGATGGGAACTTTTGAATCTCAAATGGTATTACTCAATGTGCGTGCAATACTCGAGAGGGTGTCCATATGACTGTGAATTCTGTGAGATAGGTGCACTTAATGGCCGTATCCCACGAACGAAAAGAACAGAGCAAGTCATTCAAGAATTACAATCTCTCTATGATTTTGGATGGCGAAAAGCTGTTTTCTTCGTGGATGATAATTTCATCGGGAAGAAGATTGACCTTAAACAAGAAGTTTTACCCGCTATCATCAATTGGCAAAAAGCACATGGCTATCCTTTCACGTTTTACACTGAAGTATCCATAGATCTTTCGGACGACGATGAACTCATGAGTTTAATGACCGAAGCAGGTTTTAATAGAGTTTTTGTTGGTATAGAAACACCTGATCTGGATAGCCTCAAGGAAGCAAACAAGTACCAAAATATCAAACATGACTTGGAAAAATCAGTTAAGAGATTACATTCTTTTGGTCTTGAGGTACAAGGTGGTTTTATTATAGGTTTTGACAATGATACACCATCTATATTCAAACATCAGTTCAATTTCATTCAGAAGACGGGTATAGTGACAGCTATGGTGGGTATGTTGAATGCGCCCCGGGGAAGCAAGCTTTATAGAAGAATGCAGGATGAGAACAGATTAATTAGTGAGTTTGTCGAAAACAACGTTGATATTTCTATAAATTTTATCCCAAAAATGAATATAAAAACCCTCATTTCTGGTTATCAAAATCTTATGAAACAACTTTATTCTCCCGCAAATTACTATAAGCGATTGAGGAATTTTTTGTCTGTCTATAAATTCCCCAAGACTCTGAGATTGAAAAAAATAACTTTCACAGAAATCAAAGCCTTTTTAAGATCGATTGTAATGATAGGGATACTTGGTAAAGAAAGATTCGAGTACTGGAAACTATTAATATGGAGTCTTTTTAAGAAAAGAAAGCATTTTCCACTGGTCGTTACACTTGCCATATCAGGTTATCATTTCAGAAAAATAGCTGAGCAAATTTCAAAAAAGAAGATATCACCAACAATTGAAAAGTCATTTTCCTCTGAAAACTTCGTTATTAAAAGTAGTTAATGTGATTTTGATTCCACAAAGAATTTTGAGATAAGCCTGATTATTTTTCGCCTTATTAGCCAATGCCAGATCTTCATTATTTCTTTTTTAAACCCTCTAACAATTAGTACTGTGAAAATGACTACACCAATGGTTAGAACAATCCACCAATAATTTATTACTACGAACGAGTACAGGTAAAGCCACAAGAAAGCGCCCACTCTGTCCATCACATTGAAATCGGGTGAATTGACCCTTACCACATTATATTCAATACCACTTTTCTTCACGTGAACAATTATGTAGTGATAGAAATAATGCTCTTTGTCCAGTCCGACAAGTTCCGCCCCAGCTCCTCCGGTTATCGTGTACGGAACTCCGTCCCAGTTTCCCCTGAAATATCCATGTATATGTCCCGCAAAAACCATGGTCACTTTAAACTTTTTCAGAAGATGTAAAATTTCCATTGCATTATCTATATTTTCCAATGAGTGTCCTGGTTGATTTTCCATTGACAACCTCGGATCGAAAAGAGGGACGTGAAGGAAAACAAAGGTGTACTCGTATTTTTTAGAAAGCTCAAATTGCTCTTCTAGCCATTTTATTTGCCAGCCATCAATCGTTTCTTCATTAGAGTCGTTGAGGATGATGAAGTAGGCTTCCTTGGTGGCAAAGGTGTAATACAGAGGACCAAAAAATTCAACGTAATTGTTCATCCCACCGTCAGCCACATCATGGTTTCCCACAACGGGAAGGAATGGTTTGTGCAACTTAAAAATTTGTTTCAGAAAATAGTTGTATTTTGTCAAACTTCCATCAAAGACAAGATCTCCCGTGTTAATCACGAAGCTTATATCAGGATTTGCGTTTATTTCGTCTATGATCTTGCCAAAGGTTGACACAGAATTCTTGTTATCACCCAATACCACGAAGGAGAATTCGTTCGCGGAAGGATCGATGCTTTTAATACTGTTACAGATGATATCTTTGATGGATTCATTTTGTATGATCGGCAGTGTCAGTTTTAAAGTGGAAGTCAATATCAAGACGATTGCAATTACCCAAAAGAATAAATTTTTCTTCCTCATTTTATCAAAGTCACCTCTTCCCTATATAATAGCAGAGGAGTCATGAAAATTATCCTGTTTTTAATGGAAGGTGTAACAGTGAAAGTCCTGCTTTTCTCTGAAGGAAAAAAACTTTTCAGCAAATCTGGTGTTGGAGTTGCTTTGAAACATCAGATGAAAGCTCTCCAGCATGCCGGAGTGGAGTTTACACTCGATTCAAAAGACTTCTTTGATATAGTTCATATAAACACTATCGGTCTGAAATCGTGGAAGCTCTTAAAAAGTTCAAAGAAAAAGGGTATTCCGGTCATCTATCACACTCACATGACGTACGAAGACTTCCGAAACAGCTTTCTGTTCAGCAACCAAATTGCTCCATTCCTGAAAAAACAATTGCTGAAAAGGTATTCAGCCGCGGATTATCTGATCTTTCCTTCGCATTATACTGAAAAACTCATTAGAAGTTATGGGATTACCACTCCAGGGTATGTAGTCTCAAACGGTGTAGATACTGATAGGTTCAGAAAGGATGAAGCGCTGGCAAAAGAGTTCAGAAAATCGTTCACGATAACGACTCCACTGGTTGTAAATGTCGGGCTTCCATTGGAAAGGAAGGGACTCTTTGACTTTGCAGAGGTCGCGAGAAGGCTTCCAAAATACACTTTCATATGGATGGGCGCAAAGTTTTCATATATTCAGCCCTCAAAGGTAAGAAAACTCTTGAGAAACCCACCGAAGAACCTTGTGTTCCCTGGTTATGTTCCCTTCGAAATGTTGCTCGGTGCCCTATCCGCCGCAGATGCCTTTTTCTTTCCGAGCTACGAAGAGAACGAGGGGATTGCCCTGCTTGAAGCCTGTTCGGTGGGATGTCCAGTGGTGATCAGAGACATTCCCGTTTTTAAAGACTGGATGGTTTCTGGAACTAACTGCCTTAAAGCCTCTAATGTCGATGGCTTTTGTGCAGCCATAAAGTCTGTTGTAAATGACAAAGAACTTGCGGAACGTTTGGGGAGAAAGGCCATTAAGGCTGTTCATGAAAGAGATCTCAGACTTGTGGGGGAGAAACTGAAAGAGATTTACACAGCTGTTTTGGAGGATAAAAATGAGTAAAACCGCCAGGAATTTTTTAATCGCTACGTTGATATCTATAATCACCCTGCTAGTCGTTTTAAAATTCTCCGATTTCTCAAAGACTGTGGATTATATAGTCGGAGCTGATCCTGTATGGTTGTTAACCGCTTTGCTTATGACTATCCTTACGTGGACTTTTGAAACTTTAACCATAAAGGTATTCGCGCAAGAATCAGAGTTAAAAATAAGTTTTGCCTATCTCTTTAGGATAACATTGATTGGACGCTTTTTTTCAGCTATAACCCCTTTTTATACCGGAGGGCAACCCGCGCAGGTGGCCTATATGGCCAAAGACAAACACAGTGCCGGCATAGCCACATCGATGCTGGTTTCGAGATTTGTAGTCTATCAGATCGTGATAACGATCTTTGGAGTGGCGGGTATGCTGGCTGCTTACTCTTTCGTGTCGAAGGAGATATCCAATCTTGCTTTACTGGCGATTGTAGGTTTTTTGATAAACTCCGGGGTCCTCGTTTTCCTTTTCCTTTTCTCACTTAACAAAAAGTTCGCCGGTGGTATGGCAAAACTTTTCTTTGACATCCTTGCCAGATTGAGACTCATTAAGAATTCGAAAACTCTCCTGAATAAGCTCTTTCTCGAAGTCGATAAGTTTCACAACAGTATGAAAAAATCTCTCGAAAACACCGGGAAATTCTTCGCAGGTATGCTTTTTGCTTTCCTTCAGATGCTGGCTTTCATTTCAACACCCTATTTCGTGGCTTTGGCTGTCGGTATTAATGTAGATTACCTGAGACTAATTTCCGTACAGCTTGTGCTCTTTTTGATATCTTCAATGATCCCGACGCCCGGCGCTAGTGGGGCTTCAGAAGGAGTTTTTGTGCTCTTCTTTGCTTCAATGCTGAACGAAAAAACCGCTGCTGTCATGATACTCTGGCGTTTGTTTACGTATTACATCAACATCATAGTAGGTGGATTTTTCAGTTTCCTTGGAACTAAACAAAATACTGGAATCACTTCTCACCAATAACATGCTGATAAAGTTGCAGGACTCTATTGACGTGGTTCTCGATACTGAATTTCTTCGCCATCTCTCTAGCAGTGTCTCCGAGCTTTTTTCGCAACTCTCTCGAAGAGAGAAGTAAATCCATACCTTTATAGAGCTCCTCTTTCTGTTCAACGAGATAGCCGTTTAAACCATCGACAACGATGTTGTCAAAGGCTTCATCGTGATACGCTACCACAGGGATTCCGTTCGCCATTGCTTCTACGAGGACGACACCGAATGTCTCTGTGTGGGAAGCGATAACGAAAAAATCACCGGCCTGGTAGGCGAGAGAGACCTCTTCAGGCCATTTTAAGTATCCGGTGAAAATGACCTTTTTTTGCAATTTGAGTGTTTTTGCCTGAGATATCAGATTCTTTTTTTCCGGGCCATCTCCAACTATCATCAGATAGGTGTTAGGATATTTCTTTTCGATTTTAGCAAAGTTATCTATCAGAAATTCAACACCCTTTTCCTTTCCGAGTCTCCCCACAAAGACCATCACTGCTGCATCCTTGGGGATTCCCCATCTTGTTCTAAAGCTCTGCTTTTCCTGTTCAGAACATCGTTTTCCGAAATGGTTCAACTCTATGCCATTCGGAATTACCTCTATTTCCGTGGAAACACCGTAATTTTTGAGCAATTTCTTCACTTTTTCTGAGGGAACGATGACCGCGTTGTGTTTATTGCAGAATCTCTTCGTCTGATCGATCACAAGTTCTTTCAGGAAATTGTTGAAAAACGGTATGTAGTGGACATAATCCTCCATCAATGTGTGGTAGGTATTTATAGAAGGGATCCCACGCCTTCCGGCGATGATGTTCCCGATATAACCCATGACAATCATTGTGTGAGTGTGTATCAAATCCACTTTCAACTCTAAGACCTTCTCTTCAGCTTCTCTGAATACCATAGGCGAGGCTACACGATGTTGTTTTTCCCAGGGAAACTGGTAAGATCTGTATCTGAACACACCCTCTTCTAGTTTTGCTTTTGGATGTGAAACGGTGAAGATGAAAACATCATGTCCAGCAGCTACCAACTGCTCCTTCAACAGTCTAACCATTGTAACGACACCATTTACCTGGGGTTCATATGTGTCGGTGAACATAGCTATTCTCATAATTCGCCTCCATGAAATTATTATACGCAATGCCCGATTTGAAATAGCAGTAAGTTCAGACTCATTCACCAATTATTTTGACGAGCACACGCTTTTTCCTTTTTCCATCGAATTCTCCATAAAATATCTGCTCCCATGGACCAAAATCAAGTTTACCGTTGGTTATGGCCACTACGACCTCACGTCCCATTATTGTCCTCTTCAGATGGGCATCGGCGTTGTCTTCGAACCCATTATGATCATACTGGGAATAGGGCTTTTCGGGCGCAAGTTTTTCCAGCCAGCGTTCGAAATCGTTATGAAGACCAGGCTCATCATCATTGATGAACACACTTGCCGTGATGTGCATAGCGTTGACAAGACAAAGACCTTCCTTTATACCGCTTTCCCTGACACATTCCTCAACGAGTGGCGTTATATTTATGAGCTCTCTCCTCTTATTTGTGTGAAACCAGAGTTCCTTCCTGTAGCTTTTCAAGTGAATCCCTCCCTTCGCAATTAAATTTTATCATTATAAATGATGTTAAACTATTTAAGGGGTGGTGAAATGATCTATCGTGAAACGGATGACATATTGTTCGTCAGGCTTGATAATCATGAGGACTTCTATGAATCTCTTCAAAAAGTACTGGTAGATACAGGGACAAAGTCAGGAATTGTCATCAATGGTATTGGTATGTTGAGGGATTTTGAACTGGGATGGTTCAACATCCAGTGCACCCGATACGAAAAGAAGCGCTATTCTATGCCACATGAACTACTCTCCCTTCAGGGAAACATAGCATTGAAGAACGGTGAGATATTCATTCACCTGCATGCCTCTCTCGCTGGTCCTTCCAACGAGGCTTTCGGAGGACATTTGTTTGGAGGCGCAGTCTGTAACACCGCAGAAATTTTCATTCTTAAAACACCCGGGCTCTCTCTCAAAAGGGGTGAGGGAGAACTCTTTAATCCATTGATTTGACACAGAACGTTTGAAAGGAGGAACTGGGAGTTAACAAAACTCTCAGATTGAATACTATGGACTATCCGGAAAAATCGTGGTCACTCTCGAAGCAAAGGCTTTTCGAAGAGTGCAAGCGAAAATATTATTATAAGACATTCCTCTCCTGGAAAGGCTGGCAATCAGGAGCCACAAAACTTGAGAGGAAAGCATACCTCCTCAGCAAGTTGCAGAACATATATGCGCTTTCAGGACAGGCTATACACGAACAGATACAAAAAGCCATTGTGGAGAGAAACTTTTCGATGGAGCGGGCATTCAAAGAAGTCAGAGCTAAACTCAGAGAGGCATGGATTGACTCTGTTGACCACATAGTTGACTGGGAAAGATGGCCAAAGGAGTATACTATACTTTCAGAATTGTATTACGGAAGGAAAGACTGGCTTAGAGGCAAGAGTCAGGAAGTGCTCAAAAGAATAAAGACCTCCCTGATCAATTTTGAAAGCTCACATTCGTACAGAAAAGTACTCAAAGATAGAGTCGAGGTCATTGAAGTCGACGAAAGCTTTCCCAGCTTCTTTTACAACGGCGTCAAAGTCTATTCGATAATAGACTTTCTTTACAGGGATAAAAAAGCGGGAAACATTACCATAGTAGATTGGAAGACAGGAAATAAGAACGAAGCCAAAGACCACCAACAATTAGGACTGTACGTTATCTACGTACTCGAGAAATATCCTGGTATAGAACTAACACAGATAAAGTGTGTCAATGAATACCTTCTGAGCGGTGAAAGAGCTGAATATACGTTCTCAGAGTCACAGATTGAAGGGCTCAGGGAATACATCTCCAGGAGCATAAGAGAACTTGAAGAATATCTTGAGGACCCGGCTATCAACAAACCCAAGGACATTTCAGCTTTTCCGGTTAACCGTAACAAGAATTGCAACTATTGCGAGTTTAAAGAGATCTGTAAAGATGATGGTTAACCTTCTCAAAAAGGGGTCTGAGGTTTTCGTAATAATTGCACAACTTCTTTTTTAAGTCATTCGAAAGTGAACTCGATAGCATCATGTTACAATCCTTATGATGCTTGCCATGCTTACTAGTGGGAGATGGTCAAATGTTTTACATCACAAAAGAATTCACCTTTGATGCTGCTCACAATCTAGTAAAATACCACGGTAAATGTGAAAAGCTCCACGGCCATACATATAGATTAAGGGTAACGGTCGTCGGTGAACCCAACGATGAGGGTATGGTCATAGACTTTCTTGAACTGAAAGAAGTGGTCAAAGAAAATGTTTTGAAACACCTTGACCACGCTTATATAAACGAAATCATAGAGCAACCTACTGCTGAATACATCGCCAAATGGATTTATGACAGGCTAAAAAAGCTCATAAACAACGAACGAAGAAAGCTCCACGAAGTTGTTCTCTGGGAAACGCCCACGAGTTTTGTAAGGTATCTGGAGGAAAAATGAGACACATTCCGTTGGGAAGGTATATCAACGTTAAATCACCGATACACGACCTCGACGCAAGGGCTAAGATCATAGGCTTCATAGGAATGGCTGTGCTCTCTTTTTTCTGTTCATCTCCTGTTGACTTCGTGATCTTCTTTATATATTTTTTTACGCTCGCTTACCTGAGCAATATACCCGTGAGGAACTATCTGAAGAGTATTAGAAGCATCTGGTTGTTGCTCTTCATGATCTTCATCTTTCAGCTTTTCTTCACCCCCGGGAGGATTATCGTATCACTAGGGAAAATAAATATAACACTGGAAGGAGTTGCGGGAGCGTCGATCTACAGTGCGAGGGTAATCGGTGCCATACTCTTCAGTACGTTGCTGTCCTACACAACGCGTCCTCTCTCTATGGCAAAGAGCATTGAGGATCTCATGTTCAAATTGAAGCTGCCAAAAAAGCTATCTTTCGATACAGGGCTGGTTCTATCGATAGCCCTGAGGTTCATTCCAATACTGTCTCAGGAGATGGAAAAGATTATACTCTCTCAGAAAGCCAGAGGAGCAGACTTTGAAAGCAAGAATCTTTTCAGCAGGATTAAATCTTCTGTGGCAGTCATCATACCCCTTGTGGTGCTCGCTCTACGAAAATCAGAGGAACTGGCCGTAGCCATGGATATGCGTTACTACGGCCGTTACGAAAGGGTGAGGTGTTCTGAAGGCAAATTTGGGCTTAGCGAAAAACTTTTCAGTCTCATGAGTCTTCTAATAGCGTTGAGTATTATCTTCAGTTAAACTCCAAAAAGCTCCAGTAACTGTTGTGGTGCAATTCTAGCTAGTGCTTTCGCTGCGGCAAGCCTGAGCTTTCCGGAAGCTTCTGGTGTTTGGATGATCTTCACGAGATGCGGAATAGCAGATTCGTATTTCAAGTAACCTGTTACAGAAACAGCAAGGATACGCAATGAGTTCTCTTCTTTGATGCTCGCGAAGATACTCACGACTTTATCCTCTACGCTTGTGAGCTTCAGTTTTTTTGTTGCCCTCAATGCAGCCTTTTTCAACCTTGCGGAAGTGGATGTCAAAGATTCCGTTACGACCTCTTCCAAAGAATAATCCAGCATGTTTCCAAGGGCTTCAATGATGACAGAACGTACTTTGTCCGACGGATCGTCAAGATTCTTCCTTAACAGTTCAACAGTGGACGGTTCCATGAGTCTCTTGAATATTTGTGCGCCTATGACACGTTTTTCTTCGTCTGGACTCTGAATGAAATTTTCCGCGATAGGCAGAAGTTCGGAAGCGTATCCGAATGCCTTTCCATATGTTTTTACAGCCGCTAAAGCGATCGTTCTGTCTTCAGAGTTGGCAAGATTTATCAGTGCGTCCCGGGATAGTTCCTCTGGAAAGGTTCCGAGGAGCTCCACGGCTATCCCTTTTAGCGAAGGGGTGTTGAATCCATTTATCGTACTCATTAGGGTGTTTAGCGCTTTCGAGTCCCTGCCTTTAATGGCAGAAGCGAAGGCAATCTTTTGAAGTTTCTTGGGTAACAGTGCGAGTTCGGTTTCATCCAAAGAGACTTTCCCCGAGTAGACTTTCAGAAGTTCACGGATATCGTTGCTGGGATCACCTTCAAAAGCCTTGAGTTCTTCAAGTTCTACCCCCTGCTTTATTAACCCCTCCACAAGAGCTTTTCTGACTTTGCTGGAGGGGTCTTTAGAGATGCTTTCCATGAGTTCGTCGGTCAGGAGCCCGAGTTCAACAATGAACCCAATGGCCGTCGCCCGTACATTTTCATTGGGATCATCAAGCATCGAAATCAGAAGTTCATCAGCAACGCCACGCTTACCCAGCAACTCCACAGCAGCCTTCCTGACTGCGTAAGAAGGGTCTTCAAGGTATTTCTCAATTTGATCACGAGTCACTGAAATGCCCGACACTGCGAGTTCTTTCATCGCCTTTGAGCGAATGAAAGCCGAGGGGGATTTCAGCATCTCTTTTATGTTATACTCAACTCTTCCCTCTATTTCACTCTGGATACCATCAATAATCTGTTTTATCGCTTTTGTCACTTCAATCACTCCTTTAAATTATAAATGAGGGAGAACTCGTCCATGGTGATGGTGAGAACTCCATCTACATAGTCGAAATATCCTCCACTTTTCAGCTCGACTACAGTATTCACACCAAACCTTTTTCCATCAGCTTTTGCCCGCCGCTTCAACAGTTTTCCTTCAAAATAATACGTTATGTTCTCGTTCTTCTTACCTTTTTTTATCTGCAAAGATATGCTACTGTTGCTAAAGGACTTCAACTTTTTGATCCGGCTCAGGTCGTTATCCACGAAATCAAAGGCCCGATTAATGGCATTAGTGTAACGTATCGTCCTGTAAAATCTGCTTTCCAATTGGAGGTAATTTATCAGGACGTTGAACAACGAAATGGCTATTACACCTGACGCCAGAAAAGTGATGAGCGCTTCTATTAGGATCGCTCCGTTACTCTTCCATCTCATCCCTCAAACTCTCAGCCAGTTGCAGTAGCGTTTCAAGCCTCTCCAGCGTCTTCTCTCTCCCGAGTACCGAGATAGTCTCAAAGAGTCCAGGAGTAACAAGCCTGCCAGTAACGCCACCACGAAGTGTCTGAAACGTGTTCTTTTTGGAGGCGATCTTGAGTTCTGCGAGTTCCCTGATTACCTTTTCTACACCCTCCACACTCCAATCTGTGTTGTCTTCAAACCTCCGAATCGCCTCAGAAATCAGATCCAGTGACCATTCCTTCGTCAGGTATTTCTCTACATAAGAAGCATCATATTCGGGTTCCTCAAGGAAAAAAGGTAACGAGAAGTCGTATAGCTGGGACAGTGTGTTGATCTTTTCCCGGCAAATTTTCAGCACCTCTTTTGTATATTGCGGATTCTCGACAAAAGCTTCCATAAAATCAGCCTTGCCGGTATATCTAAGCCACAATTCGAACTGTGAGACAAGCTCGTCTATATCCAGCATGCGTAAATGTTTGCCGTTTACCCACTCGAGTTTTTCATAATCAAAGATCACAGCCTTGTTTGAAATCGTTGAAGGTGAAAAGTCCTGTAACTTCTCTCTATAATCGAAGATCTCTTGATCGACACTCCATCCAAGCAATGCCAGATAATTCATCAAAGCCTTGCTGAGGTATCCTTCTCTTCTGAAGTGGTCGACACTGGTGTGCCCGTGTCTTTTGGATAGAGGACTTCTGTCATACCCCAAAATCAGCGGTATATGCATGAACTGAGGTGTCTTCCAGCCTAATGCTTCGTATATCATGATCTGCTTTGGTGTGTTGGAAAGGTGGTCTTCACCGCGTAGAACGTGGGTTATTTCCATCATGTAGTCATCTACAACCACAGCAAAATTGTACGTTGGAAACCCATTGGATTTGATTATTACAAAGTCGTCGAAAGCGTCACTAGAGAAGCTCATTTCTCCTTTCAAAAGATCGTTGAAGGTGATATTCGAAGCCTCAGGGACTTTGAACTTCACGGTGAAAGTATAGCCTTTCTCCAGTTGGGGACATTCGGTGGAAGTGGATATCACGGTCCTGGGATCGTCTGCCCTATAGATTGCGTAATAGGCATGTCCACTCTTGATGAGCTGTTCAGCGATTTTGTTGTATATTCCAGCTTCGGTCCTTTCGCTCTGGCGGTATGGTCCATGAGGACCACCAACGTCAGGTCCTTCATCCCAGTCTAAACCGCACCAGCGTAGTGAATTGATTATTTGCTCCTCCGATTCGCGTGTAGAGCGCTCTGTATCAGTGTCCTCTATGCGCAGGACCATCTTCCCTCCCTGGCTCCTCGCGAACAACCAATTAAAAAGAGCGGTTCTGACACCGCCCACGTGCATATGTCCTGTTGGACTGGGCGCAAATCTGCATTTGACCATCACTTTCCCTCCAGTTTATCTCAAAAATTCCTCGAGTTCGTCGAGCGATGAGACTTCCTGAATCTTTACCAAATGTCTATTGTCGAGATATTTGCCGTCTATCAGGGTGGTGGCAATTCTGTCTGTCCAGCCCCCTGTGCCACGAAATAGTATAACAGGTTTGGCATAAGCATAAGCCGAGATGATTTCAAAAAGCGTTCCAATCTCACCACCAATCGAGATGACCAAATTGGCGGACTTCAACAAAACCAGCGATCTCATCAGGTAGTCCATTCCAGTTTTTATATTAAAATCGTTGTATTCGTTTCCATCTTCATCGAAGGGAAGCACACCCACTACCCTTCCTCCGGCCTCTTTCGCCCCCTTCGATACGAGCTCCATCACTCCATCGCGTCCACCGGTAATAAGAGTATGACCATTCCTAGCGATGGAGTGACCAAGTTTTATACATATGTCCGAAATTTCCTTTATATGAGGCATTTCTACATGCCCAGAATAACCAATAACCGCGATATTCATTTACTCTTCCTTTCCAAGGTAATTCTCTATAACCCCCGGATCGTTCAGAACTTTTTCAGGAAGTCCTGAAGCGATCACTTCACCCTTGTTCAGCACATATAGAACGTCAACCACTTTGCTCAAACTCGTTACGTCATGGTCTGTTACGATAACTCCTATCGATCGTTCTTTCAGTTTCAAAATCATCTTTTGTATATCTTTCACTGTAATCGGGTCTATGCCGACGAAAGGTTCGTCCAGCAGTATGAAGTGCGGGGAAAGGGCAAGGGTTCTGGCGAATTCGAGTCTCCTCTTTTCACCACCAGAGATAAGATCAGCCTGCTGATCCCTTAAATGGCTGATACCAAAATCAGACAACAAACTTTCTGAAAGCTCTTTGAGTTCTTTTCCTTTCTTCGCGTTCAGCCTGAGTATCACTTCGAGGTTCTCCCCTACTTTAAGTCCTCTGAATATCGAACTTTCCTGTGGTAGATAAGCAATACCTCTTTTGGCTCTTTCGTGTATAGGGAGATGGGTTATCTTCTCGTCGTTAAGGAAAATATCCCCTTTATCCGGTATCACTATCCCGAGAATGGACTTAAAGGCGGTGGTCTTTCCCGCCCCGTTCGGACCAAGGATACCGACCACCTGCCCGGATTGTGCCGTTATGGAAACCTCTTTCAATACCTGTCGTTTGCCGAAACGCTTACAAAGTCCAACACATTTGAGGACTGAATTCACAGGATCAGAACCCTTTCAAATATTCGATGACCATGTCGGTAATATCGTAAGTACCTTTACCATAAACAACAGCGTCTTTAGAAATCACGAGGTCATAATCAAGGAATGTGGCATAATCCTCTATCCTTTTCTTGATCTGATCGAGTATGACTTCCGTCTTGGCGTTGTACGTCTGCTGCAAGGTCTGTTCATACTGTGCTTTCTTTGTGAGTATCTCCTGCTGTTTTGCCGCGAGTTCTTCGTTGCTCGCACCGGCCTTTACCATGTCCTGATACTCTTTCGTTAGAATATCAAGCTGTTTTTGATAGAAAGCGAAATCTTCCTGATAGCTTTTGTTCAGATCCTGCCATTCTTTTGTCGACTGGAGCACTTTCTGAAGGTCTAGATAAGCTATCTTCGCGGGATTAGCCGGTCCTGAAGCGTTATCTGAGATAACGAGCACCCCTACCAACACCAACGCGATCGTAAGTATAAGGCTAAGTTTTTTCACACACACACCTCCTAAGGAAATATTTAGAATAACTTTCTTGAATCCAGAAGAATTGTCACAGGCCCATCATTAACAAGCTGCACCTCCATATGAGCCTGAAACACGCCTGTTTCGACTTCAACTTCTTTTGATGCCAGTTCTACGAATTTTTCGAAGTACTCTTTTGCTATTTCTGGAGGAGCTGCCTCGGTGAAGGAGGGTCTACGGCCCTTGCGGGCGTCACCAAGGAGCGTGAATTGGGAAACAAGCAATAGCTGACCTCTCACATCTTTCAACGAAAGGTTCATTTTCTCCTGCTCATCCTCGAAAACACGCAGATTCAGTACTTTATCCACCATCCACTGGAGGTCCTTCTCAGTATCACCAGACTGAACACCAAGAAGAAGCAAAATTCCGCGCCCTATTTGACCTACAATGGTTCCATCTACTCTAACACTGGCTTCACTGACCCTTTGTACGACAGCTCTCATAATGCACCTCCGACTCTTACTACTCTCTGAACTCCTTTTATTGCCCTGAGACTCTCCATTATGGAAGTCAGATGTCCCAGATCTTTTACAAGAATGTTGGCATCCATAAAGTCATAACCCCATTTACCTGATTCCACGGTATATTTTATTACCTTCGCTCCTTTTACTTTGAATTTGTCAATTACTTTACTTATTATAGAGCGGTCAGACGCATCGAAGTCGATTATTACCTTTACCCTATACATCCCGTCAATGCTGAAGCTCCACTCTGCGTTAAGTTGCTTTTCTAACGGGATATCTCTGACGTTTTTACACCTGATGTTGTGAATTGAAATACCTCTCTTACTGATCACGGCTATGATGTCATCTCCAGGCAAAGGATTACAGCATTTAGCAAAATATACATCTATACCGCTCTGACCCCCAATTAAAACTTCCTTACCCCTTCCCGGCTTTACTTTTATCTTTGCTATCTCCGGAAGTCCCGTTTCAACTTCCTCTGGTTGAATAGTTTTGAGGAGTTCCGATGTGGTGATGGTCCCCTCGCCAAGTTTTAAATAAAGATCTTTTTCGCTATGTATACCAAATTTTTTGAAAACCTGATTCATTGTTTCACTCTCAAGGAACTCATCCATACTCTTACCTAGTTTTTTACAGAGCTTTTTACATATCTCCCGTCCACGATCAACTAATTCAACGTTCGTCTTACTCTTGAAGAATCTCCTTATCTTGGCGCGCGTACTGCTGGCTCTCGCATATTTCAACCAGTCAAGGCTGGGACCTTCACTCGCTTTGTTGACAATTATCTCCACTCGATCTCCAGCTTTAAGCTCGTAATCTACGGGTACGATATTGCCGTTAACTTTAGCACCAGCAAAGTGGTGTCCAATTTCAGTATGTACGGCATAGGCGAAATCTATCGGAGTCGCTCCCTTTGGGAGATGTATGAAGTCGCCCTTTGGAGTAAATACGTAGATCTCGTCACCACCACTCAACGCCCTTGAAATGGCGCTCAAATCATCAAAACTGCTGATGAGGGCTTCATCATCTCTGAGCTTTTCAAACCATGGATTCTTCTTCATCGAGACGATACCCTCTTTATACAACCAGTGGGCGGCAACACCGTATTCAGCTTCAAGATGCATGCTTTCAGAGCGTATCTGTATCTCCAGAGGTTCTCCTCTGTGAGTCACGAGTGTTGTATGTAGGGATCTATAGCCGTTGGATTTTGGTGTGGCTATATAGTCTTTGATTCTACCGGGGATAGGCGGCCATAACGAATGCACGATACCAAGAACTTTATAGCAGTCGACATCACTTTCGGTTATTATTCTGAGGGCGATAAGGTCATAGATTTCATCAAAAGCTTTATTTTTCCGCACCATCTTCATCCAGATACTGTACAGGTGCTTTACCCTTCCCTCTATACGAAAGTTGACGCGGTATTTTCGCAGCTCCGCAGTTACTATCTCTTTGTATTCGTCCATTATGTACTGTCTTTCTTTTAGCTTTCGGTTCATCTTGAGCTTGAGCTCTCTGTACTGCTCAGGATAAAGAGTCTTGAATGAGATATCTTCAAGTTCCCACTTTATCTTATGAATACCGATTCTGTGAGCAATTGGTGCGTATATCTTCAGCGTCTCATTGGCCTTTTCCTTGCGCTTTACCTGATTCTTGAGATGGTGAATAGTGCGCATATTGTGGAGTCTATCAGCAAGCTTGACAATGATTACCCTGGGGTCATCGGACATGGCAAACAACATCTTCCTCACCGTTTCGACTTTCATCTTGAACTTCGCTTCTTTTTGATCGAGCTTCTCGGTGAGGTTCAGGTTACTTATCTTTGTAACCCCATTCACTATATTGGCAACATCTTTTCCAAACTTCTCTTTGACTTCATCGATGGAAACGTCGCAGTCTTCCACGACGTCGTGAAGTATACCGGCTAAAATAGTATCGAGATCTGCATTGAGCTCAGCAAGAATTTTAGCGACTTCGACGGGGTGGGTTATAAACGGTTCACCGGAGTCTCTGAATTGTGTTTGGTGATGGGTAAAGGCGAACTCGTAAGCCTCGATTATCTTTTCTCGCTGACGCCTTTTTAACTTGAATCCAAGGATCTTTTCAATTTCCTTAACAAGATCCAAACCTTCCGTGCCATCTATTACTTTCACGCTCAAATTTTCACCTCGGTTCTCTTAATAATTTTAGCACGGACTGAGGTTTAGGGTATTCAAGCTCTTGAAATTAAAAGAAGAAAGTTTTTATCGCGTTCGCAACTACAACGACTATCAAAACGAGTTTTATGAATTTTAGTCCTTTCTTCAACGCAAGCCTGACAGCTATATACGCCCCTGTCATATTTCCTAGTGCTAACAACAGACCAACGGGTATGTTCACCATCCCTTTAGACAGAAAGACGATTAGAGAAGTTGTGGTATATATCAAAACGATACCAACTTTTATTGCATTGGTTTTGAGAAGATCAGTTCCCAAAAAGAACGTTATTGCAGCGATAAGAAGAAAACCTATACCTGCCTGAATGAATCCGCCGTAAATACCCAGCAAAAAGAAAGCTATTCCCTTCATATAAAAGCTATTTACGATTGCTTTGTTTTTGCCAATTTTGGGCTTTTTGACAACGAAGTACATCATTATTAGTAGCACCACACTTATGACTCTGCCAAGGACTTCTTTATCCAGGTCTACAGCAATGAAAGAACCCACAATGGCACCTGCGGCTGCGAAAAGTCCAAGGGGAATAGCAATTTTGAATGTCCTAACACCTTTTTTTTCAAAAGACCTCACTGCGACGGCGTTTTGTAAAAATATTGCAACCCTGTTTGTGGCGTTGGCTATATCAGCTGGTAAACCCAGTAACATGAGTAATGGTAGCGTTATCATAGAACCGCCGCCTGCCAGAGTATTGACAATACCTGCGAGAACGCCACCAAAATACACGCTTACCAGAAGTATTGGATTCATCTTAGTACCTCCCACTCCAATTTTTTAGAGTTTAACATGTTCTATCTCTGTAATTGTCTATTGAATAAATTAATTTTACAAATCTAATTATGAATACACTAATTATACAAGGATATTTTACTAACAATGACTTTTATTCTGATAATCAACTTTTTACGTAGCTCATTATCATTTTCTTGTATATTTTTGTTTTTGTTTGCTATAATTAGTATATACACTTCATGGAGGTGTCGTTATGAGTCAAAATATAGGTGTTATAGAAATACTGAACCTGCTCGGAGAATTGGAAGATGGTTCAGTCACCTCTTCTCGAAAACGTTTTATTGACAATTACCTGAAAAAGCTTGATATGCTCGAGCTCGTGACATCAGATATTGTGAAGGTCGTCCGTGCTCATTCCGAGGAGGAAGGAAAAATGATATACTCCAGAGCATACGGTGACCTTGTAAACAGACTAGCAGAGCTTTCTGGAATGCTGGTAGACTATGTGAAATACAACAATAGAGATAGAATTACGGGTATTTGGAGAGCCGGAGAAAAATTTGAGCTGAAAGTCGCTGCGATAATTCCAACCGATCACGAAGAAGCGAAATGGATTTCTAGAAGCGCACTTCTTGTATTACCAGAAGCCATAGACCTGGGAAGACCTTTTGTAACCGTGGAAAAACTCTCGGAATTCTTCAATCTTGTATCGCATATCAATCTTCCCATTTCTACTATGGCTCAGGTGTTGAGAGTGGATGACAACTATGACCTCCGATTGCTTCCAGTGATGGAACTCATCGTACTTGCCTTCAAGAAACAGCTTAAAGCTGAAGTTGATTTCGTATCCATGAGTTCAGAGTGGTCAAAATCAGAACTGGCAGAACTCCTTAACAAAGTTAAGCTCCCGACACTGTATTTCATAAAGATACTCTTAGCAGAAAAGAAGACCGCATACGAAATTTTTGAAGAGCTGAATTATATGCTCGAAAAGGCTGATCATGAAAAAGTGAAAAGTCCCATGGCAATAGGAGCAATAATGGGAGCACTTTCAAAACACTATATGGGTCTCAAAGAACCCCTCGTTATTAGGAATGGAAAGTACTACATCATCAATGAAAAGTACAGAGATTTGCTTGCATCGTTGCTGAGTGGCAATTAATGCGACTTTCAGATATTTCTTTTTATATTGCCCATAGAGGCGCTTTTTTGTATTCTAATGTAATTTTCTATATTAAAAGAAAAAAAGTGCGTCAAAATTGATTCTACGGCCTAATGTTCTGTATTCCTGTTCAAATGTCACTTTAAGAGCACGACTAAAATATTGGGTTTGTGGTAAAATCAAAAGTGGAGACATAATGTATATTACGTCTCCACTTTTGATTATTTTTTCTCATATATATCAGGGAGGGTAAGCATGGATTTCGAAGATGCTGTCGAACGGTTCACCGAATATCTGGAATTTGTCAGAAACTTATCGCAAAACACAGTGGACTCCTACACCAGAGACCTCAAACATTATGATCGTTATCTCGAAGAATATTCCCTCGATTACAGGCAGGTCAAGAGGCGCGATATAGAAAGATTCATGAAAGAACTCTCCCAGGGACGCTATTCGTCTTCAAGGCTTTCTCCCTCTTCCGTAGCCAGACACCTTTCCACGCTCAAAACCTTCTACATGTTCCTCTACGTCAGCGGTACGGTAAACAAGATACCGACAGATTTAGTGAAGGCCCCACGTACAAGAAGGCGCATACCTGAATATATAAGCTATGAAGAAGTCCAGAGGATACTTAATGCCTTTCCTAATACACACCTCGGAAGGCGCAACAGGGCTATCATCGCCCTCATGTATTATTGCGGTTTGCGTGTTAGCGAAGTCTGCTCCCTCAGTATCAGAGACATCTCGCTTGAAAGTGATCCCCTTGTCCGCGTTAAAAGCGGTAAAGGCAACAAGGACAGGATTGTACCCCTAACTCCTGATGCGGTACGCATATTGAACGAATACTTATTATATAGAGAAAAGTTTCCCGATGCCAATGGACATACAAGGCTATTTGTGGGGATCCATGGTGAGCCTCTCACGCGAAAGTCCGTGAACAAAATGCTCCAGAACCACGTGAAGAAAATATTCCCGGACAAACACTTCCACCCGCATATCTTCCGTCATAGCTGCGCTACGCATTTGCTGCAGCGCGGGGCAAGCATAAAGGTTGTTCAGGAAATTCTTGGCCACGCCAACATATCTACTACAAGTATCTATCTTCACATCACCGACAGAGAAAAGCGCGAAGCGGTAAAACTGCTTTCCAAAGGGGAAAATAACGAAAATTAACATCTTCTTATTACATATGCTATTTTATCAGTTTATATACTTGCATAATAATATATATTACTATTTACTATTTTATACATGTTTATATACATTAAATAGGCGTATCTTATTATATGCTGTATTTCATAGTTTATAGTAATTGTGAATTAGTATATTTTAAGAAATCGGCCAAAAATTTCACAAAATCAATTCATTTCCATCTAGACAAGAAAACATGCTATCCAGAAGAGTCTTTTATTGAAGTTAATTTCGCTGTTTGGAATAATGAGAAGAAAATAAATATAACCATATTGCTGAACATCAACAAAAACATAATAAATACCTATCGCATGTTATCTAAGAAACAATCCTCCTGGAGGTCGCGAACTTGAGAAAAACATTCAAAATAGGGCTGAATGGGCTTATAACCTATACCGACAGTCATACAAGGGCCATGGCGGCATATCTCAATGGTCTGACAGAACTACCGGTATATTGGGACGAAGATGAACTCGATCTTCAAGCCTATGAAATCTGTGTTAACTGGTGCATTGCTGAAGGAATCAGAAGTATATTCGATCTAAAAGCTAGGATCATTCCCCGCAGTGATTATAAAATCCCCTGTATAAAGGATGCGAAGAAATGCAGCAGGACCTTGAAAGCAAAAGACAATGAAGCCAGATTCTCTTCCCAAAGCCATTCACACCATTCGACACATATTCACAGTTTTCACATAGGTCACGATAATAAATAGAATAATAGTAAAGTAGTAAAATACAACGAAACCCAGGAAAGAATGAAAATGAAATCTTTTCACGCTTATCAAAATGAATTTTTCGACCTGTATTTAGCAGGAAAAATAGCCGAAGCTCTAAACCTGGTCGATGAAATCAAAATTGCATGCCCGGACATGGCATACAGAACAAAATTTTGGGAAGCGTGTCTTCATTCCATTAGGAATGAAAAAGCGTTGGCAATAAAGGCTCTCGAAGAACTAAAAGATATGGGATATTGGTTGTCTCCCAAAATCCTTGAGCATGACAGGGATCTTGAAAACATAAAAGAAGAGCCAGAGTTTGTTGAAATATTGGGCGTTTTCAAACAGCGACAGGATAAAGCTCTAAAACTTTCAGCGTCTTCAAAACTAGAATTCCTTCCTTCCGGTAGCCTTCAAAGCAAACTTCCTCTGATAATCACCCTTCACTGGAGATTGGGAAATGCTGAAGAATTCTCTAATTAGCTAGCTTATACTTGGAGGAGCATCTCAGGGAACTGGTTTGGCATTTTAGCTTGCTTTTGAGGAGAAGCTAAACCCTGAAAAACTCGTCCTCGTTGCACCCGCATTTGGAGACATGGATTACACCAAAAAACTGATTGAGAATGGCAAAGGTGATTTCAAGATATACATGATCATCGGTGGAAAAGATCGGTACTTCTTTAAAAATGCTAATTCAGTAAAGGAAATGCTTGCAGAGAATAATATTCCCTGCGCAATAAAAATCTACCCTGATATGGGGCATACTTTCCCGGACGATTTCGATGAAGTCTTGTTGGATATATTGAACGAATAAAAAAGCACATTACTTCCATAAAGCAGAGGAAGCCATTATGTGTTAAAACATTAGCTTAAACCTCTTCTCAACTTATGCATTTTGAGTTAACAGAATAAAGAAAACACGTCATTGAAAAAAGGACCAGGAAAATAGAGACAGCCTCTTTTTTAGTGAAAATCCAAATTGTGAGCTTAAAAAAGTGGCTGTCTCTATTTATTCATGCAGATATTAGTGATACAATTTAGAAAACGCAGTCATTGGAGAGACAGATGGAAGCTATAAAAATTGCTAAAAAATTCATCGAAAAATACTACACCAATTGCCTTGTAGCTTTTCTATCAGGAAGCGTTGTGAGAGGTGAAGGAACCCCTACTTCGGACCTCGACATTGTTGTCATTTTAAAACCGGGAGAAAAACATCACCGCCGCTCCTTCATCTTCAATAACCAGCCAATTGAAGTCTTCGCCAACACCGAAGAGTCTATCGAAAAATTCTTCAAATTTGATGTTGCTGAAAAAGAACCGTCGTTACCTCAAATGTGTTCCGAAGGAATAATTATTAGAGACACGCACGGGCTCGGTGAAAGAATCAAAGAACGCGCTTGCGAATTGCTTGCAAAAGGTCCTGGCATACTTTCCAAAAAAGAAATTGACGACTATCGATACAGCATTACAGATCTTCTTGATGATTTTTCCGGTTCAACAAAGAAGGAAGAATCGATCTTTATAGTTGAAAGATTGGTAAATAATGCGGTGAAGCTACACCTTTTGGCCAACGGCCAATGGGTAGGAAAGGGTAAGTGGCTGTACCGGGCACTGAAATCTTTCGATCCCGACCTGGCTAAAGAATTGGTAACCGCAATGGAGCTTTTCTTTTGTCACAATAATGCCTCCGCTGTTATAGAACTCGTTGATAGAATTCTAGCTCCTTTTGGCGGCAGATTATTCGAAGGCTATTACAGAGATTGAGTCTCGATATTATTAACCTCCCATAGGGAAAGACAGACCCCCTTTTTTCAGCAACAACCATATTTACATCCACAAAATGAAAATCCAAACAATAGGGCTGAAATTGCATCTTCTCCTATTTCTATGCCTATTAATGTTAAAATCTAAGAGATACTACCAAAGAAAACTCCGAGCAATAACATGGCAAATAGCGGTTATAAACAAACTCTTTTAATGCTATTAGGGGAGACTCAAGAGGAGAAGCTATGGACAAAGGGATGGGATTGGATATTAAGCAATACGAGAAATATTTAACCAGTAGATGGAGAGTTCCTTTTGGGGGATTTTTGCTCGCGTTAATGGGAGGGGTTTCCTACTCATGGGGTGTATTTATAATTCCATTGATGGAAAAATATAATTGGTCAAAAGCACAAGCAACATTGCCATTCACCGTTTTTATGGTTGTATTTGCGATCGTCATGGTCCCCGCTGGAAGGTTTCAAGATAAGGCGGGGCCCAGAAAAGCTTCTATGTTTGGTTCCGTGCTATTTTTTCTTGCATATGGTTTGGCATCTCTAATTGATCGAATTCCTTCCCTTTGGTGGTTGGTTATAACTTATGGGATAATTGGCGGCATAGCTTGTGGATTAACTTACGCCAGCGTTGCTCCTCCTGTAAGAAAATGGTTCCCGGATAAACCTGGACTCGCTGTTTCATTAGCAGTGATGGGCTTTGGATTATCCGCTTTGCTTTTTGCCCCCCTTAAAGTGGATTACCTGATACCTTTTTTTGGAATAAACGGCACCTTTCTAATTTTGGCCATTATGACTTCCGCTTTCTCCCTTGTTGGAGCCTGGTTAGTGAAAAATCCTCCTGATGGATGGAAACCTTTGAGCAAAAACACTGGAAGCAAAATACCAAAAAGAAAGGTGATAGTAAAAGGGGAACATACACCGAGAGAAATGCTCAAAACTCCTGTATTTTGGTTCATATGGGTAACCTTTGCGCTGGTGATTGCTGGGGGATTTATATCTCTTGGACTCATCACATCTTATGGTCAAAAAACCCTTGGCTTAATTCCACTAGAGGCCGCAATAGCGACTTCTATTTTTGCAGGTTTTAACGGGTTTGGTAGGCCAGTTGCAGGATATCTCGGCGATAAATTTGGGATTTTATGGGTTATGAATATCGTCTATATTGTTCAAGCAATAATCCTTATATTCTTCCCTACCTTTGTATTAGACCAGTTTTCATTGTATATTGCTGCTGCTTTTTTAGGATTGGGATTTGCGGCAACACTGGCACTTTTCCCCACGCTAACCTCCATCTGCTTTGGAACAAAACACTTAGGCACCAACTATGGATTGGTATTCACTGCCTTTGGAATAGGTGCTGTTGCTCCCGTGGTCGGTTCGTGGTTATTTGATATCACAGGGAGTTTTACTCCTGCGTTTATTTCTGCGGGCATAATGTCGGCAATAGGTGTGGTTCTGACTTTGACTCTTAAAAAGAAATATGCGCTACAGTAAAAGAATATAATGCAACATACCCATTTGAGACAGCTCCGCAACGATGAACGTTTTCTCTTGCTTTTTTTGAAAAGGGTTTTTCTATCTAATATACTGCTCCCCTGAAGAATTGAACAGGTAAAAAGTAGAGAGCCAGAATAAAGACAAAGAGCGCAGTTAATGGCGAAGAAACCCCCAGGCAGAAGAAAAGATGGCAATAATTCTGGAAGAACTTCGTCGAGAAAGGAGCGTTTCTCAAATCTGCAGAGAACATGGAATTTCACAAGCTCAGTATTACAAATGGCGTGACAGATTTCTCGAAGGTGCCAAAGAAGACTTGGAAAACGGAAAGAAATCCAGGGCAAAGCAACTCGAAGAAAAAATTGAAGAACTTGAGAAGGTAATTGGAAAACAGACCATCGTCATTGAGACCTTAAAAAAACAGTAGTACATCCAGGCAACGGGAATTAGTAGCATCGAAAGGATTTAGCGTTTCAGAAGCGCTGAGGTATTTGAAAATCAACCGGAGCACTTATTACTACAAGCCAAAGGGATACAACCGAAGAACGGATGATGAAGAAATACTCAAGGAAATAGAAAAGCTCAAACGAGAGCATCCTTACTGGGGATATCGTCGAATCTGGGCGATGTTGTTATTTGTTAACATCAGTAAAACACATCCGTTATGTTATAATAAAATGACACTTAAATGCAAGGAGAGGGGAATCGATGAGCTATTTGGTTTCTAGGAAGTCTGGATTTTTGTTGTTGGTGATACCAATTACCCTGGTGCTGTTTCTGTTGACAGCCTGTCCACCTTCTATCTCACCATCTATCCCGCCGGATGATTCTGGAAACAGAGAAGATGATTCTGGAAACAGGGAATATATATATGCCGCAGGTGGATTAGAAGGACTGTTCATATTTGACGTTAGCGACCCGGTAAATCCTCAACTAATCGGCCATTATGACACGGCTGGCAGGGCATGGGGAGTAGCAGTAGCAGGAGACTACGCGTACGTAGCAGATGGATCTAATGGTCTGGTGATTATAGACATTTCTGATCCGGAAAATCCAAAAATGGTAAGCGATATGATTTGGATGTACTTTTATGAAGTATGTGGTAATTAGTTTTATAAAGAGCCTTGAACCGAGAGACCGAAAATACGAGAAAGTGGCTATGCTGAGCTTCGCCCAGGCTATGTGTTCATACGGAAGGGCATACGCCTTCGGCGGAAAAAAACAAGGATGAGATCCTGAAACAAATTCAGGATGGCGAGTTTAACTTGCAAGGCTGTAATAAATTGCTGTTTTTTATTGTAGGGGCAGAACATGTTCTGCCCTTTGTAGATACAAGAATATACATTTTGTTAGATTTACACTGTTAAATAAAAGGCACACCATCATTGCCGAAGGCAATCCGGCGTTAGCTGTTTCTTAGTACATGAAACCAAGGGTCCACATTGGTAAGGTGTTTCTTAAGGGAACATCGATATCATCTTTTATAACGAAGCCAGCTTGCTTTGTGTTTTTGTTTCTTCCTCCGACTTCAAGTTTTATTCCATCGACGATAAAATCAGCATCTTGCTCGTTATCTGATGCATATACAGTTTTACCACTTTCTTGCAGAAGGGTGGTTACGTAGCATTCACGGATGTTTCCGATTTCGCTATCGAAAAGGTAATAAATCGATGGCTCTTCAAGAAAGATTTTTGCACCAATTGAATTTACCTTTGTATCATTTTTCTTTCTTATGATCCTTATCAATCCTGTATGTTCCATAGCAGTGAGCAGCTGGTATAGTTTCCTCTTTCCGAGTTCCCATTTGCTGCACAGGCTGTTGACATTGACTGTCGGTATTTTAGATATTGCGAGATGCCCAATGACCGCGTTCATGAAACGAAGATGGTTTTCGGCAAGTTGAGGGACAAAAAAGGGGATATCTTTGTAGATGATTTTTTCGATTATATTCCAGAGTCTTTCCGGGTAAGATCCTTCTAAGAAAATTGGTCTAAAACCTTCTTTCAGGTAATCCCGGTATGCCTTCATTATGTTGATGTGTTTAACGCTATCAAGCATTTCTGAGGGTGTTGAATTGAATGGATCAAAACAAGGCAAGATCTCATTTGTTTTCAGGTATATGTATTCTCTTAAAGACAGCAAGGGAATTCGTTTTATAAGGAACCTTCTTGAGAGATCTCCTAATCCTGTTCTAAGTAATACACTGCTACTATCGCTTATGATAATCTTCTTGTTTGGGAAGGAATCATACAGCGCTTTTACATGTATGCTCCAGTCTTTGGCGTTGTGTATTTCATCGATAAATACCTGTTCGTATCCTTGCATAAAGATTGTCTCGACAAGATCAAATAGAGGAATTGAAAGTGTAATAGGATTATCTGCGGAGAAATATAAACCATGAACGTTTTTTATATTGGATAGCAGGAACGTGGTTTTGCCAACACCTCTGGGCCCGGTCATTAAATAAGCCCTTGCGTCGAGGGTAATTGAGTCAAATATAGGTCTGAATTTTTGCGGGAGTTGCTGTAATAACCTTTGTTGAAAACTTTCCAGGCGTTCAACTATTTCATTTTTATTCATAGTGTCCACCTCTATGGTTTCATGGCGACACCATTATAACATAAATTGTTACCACGATGGAACCGACTCCTTTGAACTGGTGTGTGCCTTGGAATACACTGCCCCTATCGCTTCCTCCATCTCCGCCAACCCGTTGGAGGGAGTTTACACAAAATTTCTAACAGACCCATGCCTTTTTTAATGACCTTTTTCACTTTTTCTTCTGAGCACATAGTTTGGGATTGAATTTTCTAACGCACCTCTCTATTTACCCATTTTCCTTGCAAATAGAACACCAGCATCACCAGAGCCTGAGACACCTGGGCAGTCACGAAGGAAACCCAGACCCAGTTAATTCCAAGATGCAGAACATTGATAGCCAAAAACAGGAAGGGAATCTGAACGACCCAGTTAGAAACAATGCTCCCAATGAGAAACGGGAAATTATACCCTGCACCAGAAAAACCGCTACTCAGTCCAAAACTCAATCCTATTAGAGGCATCCCGGCAGTTCCGATAATTAGAAGTTTTCTGCCAAGGTCTATGACTTCCGGATCAGCGGTAAACACCCTGATAACCGAAGCCGAAAAGAACAAGAGGAATATATAAAAAGCTATCATGAGTGAAAACCCAAAAGCTGCTGCTATCTTTGTCGCTTTTATTGCCCGTGTTTTGAATTTAGCCCCAAGATTTTGCCCCACAAGGGTAGAGCCTCCCATGCTTATTCCAATAAGCGGTATAAAAGCAAAGTTCAAAATCCTAAAAGATATGCCCGCAGTTGCGAGGGCTGCTGTCCCAAACATAGAAACAAACACCATCACAACTACCCCAGACAGGCTTCTCAAAAGGGCTTCGATACCATTGGGAAGCCCTATTGTCATGAGCTTTTTGTCGATATCCTTGTCCAACCTTAATAACCCTTTCAATGAAGGCTTGATTCCGTGTTTGCCACTGAATATTACGTAAAAACCCGCAAGGAAGGCAATCGTCTGAGTTATTACAGTAGCCAGTGCCGCTCCAAATACACCAAGACCAAAGCCAGGAATATTGATAAAAGGGATCTTGTCAAACATTAGTATTGGATCTAAAAGTATATTAAGGATACTGCTTAAAACCATAATAATCATTGGAGTCCTGGCATCACCGGTGCATCTGAGGGCTGTATTCACCGAGAAAGAAGAGAACGTAATCGGCAGGAAAAAGATCCTTATATATCCATAATCAAGAGCGGCATCAAGAACCGCTTTGTCTTTTGAAAACAAGCCAAGCGCAGGTTTTAGGAATATAGCTAAAAAAACAGCAGCGATAATGGCGACAAAAGCCTTGAACGTGATCGTTTGCTCAATAGCTCTATGTGTACGCTTAATGTCTTTTCTTCCAAAATTCTGGGATATGAGAGAAATTGAACTTGCCCCTATGATCTCGTTTAAAGCCTCAACCGTCCAGAAAACGGTTGATAGAACAGTAACACCTGCAATTGCCTCCGCGGAAATCTTTCCTATCCAGAACATATCAACAAGATCATAAATGCTTTGCGCGGAAAAGCCTATCATTGTAGGCAAGGAAAGAGCAAGAAGTCCTTTAAATAGATTTCCCTTTGTAAGGTCTTTCGCCATATAATTACACCTGCTATCTAACCGGGTTTTCCAGTATGAATTTAGTCCTTAATGTTCAATAATCCCGCATGGATGAAGCTAAAAAGATTCAGAAAAATTCTATCATGGAAAGAGAGGTTTATTGGAAATTCCTTAAATGCAGAAGAAATTAAATAGGTGGCTTTCACGATATCGAAACTTGAAGCCCAGTTCTCTAATACATCATCCCAATCAAATACAAAGGAATTATCTGCGCATAACCGCTTTCTATACCATCTTTCAACCTTTCAACACGAAAGCATGTTGTTCATTCTTAATCTGCCGAAGAGTATTTCCAGAACCGCCTATTTCGAAAACAATTCGCTTTCCGTCGGTTCTTATGGAAAAATCACCATTGTCTGGAACAGTAATTGAAAAGGAAGAAGTTTAGCTGACAAAAATGCCTCACGTATGGTACCAACAAAGGTAAACCGAGAGAAGAAATACAATACTTATACACAGCCGGTGGGCCAGAAGGACTGCTAATATTTGACGTTACCGACCCGGAAAATCCCTTATTAGTCGCCGGTACGACACGACAGGTAATGCACGAAAAGTAACCGTAGCGGAAAACTATACATATGTGGCGGACGGCTAGAACGGTCTGCTGGTAATAGATATATCCGGTCCGTCAAGTCCAGAGCAAATTGGGCATTATGACACAGATGGATATGCATGTGGAGTAACAGTGAAAGGAAACTATGCATATGTTGCAGATCATTGGGGCGGTTTAGTAGTAATAGACGTATCAGACCCGGTTAATCCTGTGAAAATTGGGAATTGTCGCGTGGCTGATGCAATGGAAGTAGCAATAGCAGGGAACTACGAATACATAGTAGATGGAAGCAACGGCCTTGTAATAATAATAGAAAAAACCGAGAGCCCGAGAACCGAGAGGGCGAGAGAACGCAAAGGCCACGTAATATGCTGACTTTGTGAAGAACCATTTGCTGTTGGATGTTGACCGATAAACACAGAAGAATGAGGTTTGATGTTGGAGACTGGAGCATAGATTCGAGAACCGGTGGAGAGATTTAATACTTACTAATAAAAAGTGTTTCAGATTTCTTTTTAAAATTCTTGTTAGTAGAACTAAGAATCATTAAAAGGATTATGAAAAGGTTCTGTTTTCAATCACTGCGAGGAATCTACACGGATTTCTTTACAAGCTTAGTAGGAATATAATGTTCTCCTATATCTGCGAAAGAAAGTGGAGTTATACATAAATGGAAATTATCAGAAACTAAATGAATGGCGGTTGCTTCAAAAGAATATCCAATAAAGTGTGCCGAATTTTGAACCAAGCAACCGTCATTTTAGAGCAAAATTGAGTACTTAAAATATATGACATGACGTAATTATTTTCAGACAACTTGAATTTTTACCTAAAATAATCACGTCATGCATCATCAGGAACTTTATTATTTGAGCATTATCAGCTTGGACAACGTTTTCTATAAACTTCTGATATGTATCACCAAATAGGTGCGAATTTCTGAATTCTTTGATTTGCAGAATCTGCAACATATATATTGCCTTCGAAGTCGACAGCAACCCCATAAGGATCTATAAACTCGCCTGGAGCGGTACCCCATCTACCTATTTCTGCAATAAATTCACCTTCCATACTAAATATTTGTATCCTGTTATTTCCAGAATCTGCAACGTATACCAGTGGTTCTGGAACTCCATAAGGACTCAAGTCAATACCATGAGGGTTCATGAACTGCCCAGGTCCTGCGCCTGGCTCTCCCCATTCAAAAAGGTATTCACCGAAGTTATTAAAAACCTGTATTCGGCAGTTTGCCCCGTCCGCGACGTACACAAGATCTTCGAAAACTGCGATGTCGGTTGGGAAGCTAAACTGCCCGGGACCAGAACCGGTACCTCCCCATTCAATTATTGAAATTATCTCAAAATGTGAAAGTTCCGGATCAAATACTGGTGCTAACGTGAATTTCTGGATGCGATTATTACCTGTATCTGCAACATAGATAATCCACAAATTCCCGGGTTCAAAGCCTTGACCAATACCCATAGGCATATTGAATTCACCAAGTCCATCGCCCATTCCGCCCCATTGCTGAACATATAAAATTTCAACAGGCATTTGTTGTGAGTAAACCATTACTCTATTGTTGCCAGTATCAAGCACAAATGCAAAATCGAATGTATCAACTTCAATATCTATTGGATTATAGAACTCATATTCTCCCCAGCCTTCATTACCAAACTTACTACCCCACATTGTCACGAAAGTTCCGTCGGACAGGAACTTCTGTACCTTGTGGTCCGCATGATCCACAACATATACATATCCTTCGGAGTCCACACAGATTCCGACTGGCTTAATGAACTGCCCGGGTTCAAAACCATACTCTCCCCAGATACCTATCGGAGAAACTTCATGGAAAACTGTAAACACACAGACCTCACTTTCACTCACACCACCCTTTCCATCTTTGGCAACTACCTTCCAGCGCCAGAATTCAAATTCTGGTGGGAGTTCTTCAATTGGAATGAGGAGAAAATTTTCTGGATAATCCACCAAATATGGTAACCCAAAGGGTTCAGCCTCTGGCGCGAGGTAGAAATCATACAACAATGAGTCACCGTCTAGATCGATACATTCCCAGAGGAACTCTATATCCGGTCCACTTACTGTACTTTCGTTCTCTGGTATTATTAGAAGGGGGTTTTCAGGTGGGCGGTTAGGAAGTATTGTCTTGAAACTCCAGATAGGTCCTTCAGTTTCTTCTTTCCCGTCCTTAGCAACTATTTTCCAGTAGTGAGTTGTATTGGCATCTAAAATACCTGGATTGTATTCTGGTGATACGATATCAGACGCTACAAGTGCTGGAGTTGAACTAGAGCCAAAATACACATCATACGTCAAGGAATCTCCATCGGGGTCACCACATTTCCATGAAAGGGTGATATCGAGAGAGACGTCAACTTCTCCATTTTCTGGTGAAGGATATGATGGGATTAAAGGTGCTCTATTGACGTTTATAACCGTTATTATAAATGTGTTTGTTGCATTTCCACCCCATCCATCGCTTACTTCAATTTCAACTTCATGTGTTCCAGATGCATCATAATCGGGGCTGTAGGTGTATGTTGCATCTGTCATATTTCCAACTCCACTCAGTAAGATGAAACTCAATGGGTCATCATCTTGGTCGGAGGCGTAATCAAGCAGGTTAAGAGTAAGGGTCTCATTTTCGTATATACATTGATCAGGTATAGAAATCTCGGGAGGTCTGCTAGCGGTTGTAAAACTCCAGACAGGTTCTTCAGTCTCTCCTCCCCAGCCATCTCTGGCAACTACTTTCCAGTAGTACGTTGTGTGGCCATTTATCTCGCTTGGAGCATAATACGTATCAACAATTTCTGATGCTGAAAGCGTTGGAGTTGGGCTTGTGCCGAAATACACATCATATATCAAGATATCTCCATCAGGATCGCTGAATGCCCAGGACATGTTATCTTCACACAGGACATCTACAGCCCCATCCAATGGAGAACGATCGCAAATATAAGGAGGACTGTTTGGAATGACCTCAATGATTTTTATCACGGGTTCGACAATGTATTTTTCATCGGTTGGGTGGCGATAGCCCACATCATAGGTAAATCTCACCTGCCGGAGCGTTTCAATGGGCATAATTGGAAGATTGATATGGAGTTTCCCGGAAGGGATTTTGCAGGTGTACGGAAATTCAATCGCTGTGAGTGTAATTTCACCAGTGTGGAAGAATATGTTCGTCAGTGTCGCCTCTATATTCATTGCCACATAATGAACCACCTCATTTATATCAGCATCTCGTAGAATATCCACATCTCCCCAGGAAGTGGCAACGATCACCTCTTTTCCGCTTTCAACTAGTGTTGCTTCCACCATTAGAACTTCAATGACAATACCTTCCGGCTCTTCGTTGAACAGTTCAAATTCTCCGGTGCCTGGATTCTCCAACACGTTACACCCGGCTAAAAAAGCCAGGCATACGATAATAGAAATAACAACTGACTTCATCTTCTCGCCTCCTAAAGTCATCTGGAAGGCTAGCTATGATAGTGGTAGAAGTCTTCAAAACACGAGAAGTAACGTAGAAGGGTCACCACATACTTTGTGGTTTCAATTTCGTGGAAAAGATAGTATTACTGCATTGGTGACAGGTGGAAGATTTCGAAAACACATTTTCGAGATAGCTATAAGTAGATTTCACAACCTTCACAAAAAGTATACCGCTTTTGAGTAACCGGAGCGATTAGTAGAACTAAGAATCATTAAAAGGATTATGAAAAGGTTCTGTTTTCAATCATTGCGAGGAATCTACACGGATTTCTTTACAAGCTTAGTAGGAATATAATGTTCTCCTATATCTGCGAAAGAAAGTGGAGTTATACATAAATGGAAATTATCAGAAACTAAATGAATAGCGGTTGCTTCAAAAGAATATCCAATAAAGTGTGCCGAATTTTGAACCAAGCAACCGTCATTTTAGAGCAAAATTGAGTACGTAAAATATATGACATGACGTAATTATTTTCAGACAACTTGAATTTTTACCTGAAATAATCACGTCATGCATCACCAGGAACTTTATTATTTGAGCACTATCAGCTTGAACAACGTTTACTATAAGCTTCTGGGCATATGTATCACCAAATAGGTGCGAATTTCTGAATTCTTTGATTTCCAGTATCAGCGACATAAATAAAACCCTCGTAATCAACTGCCACTCCATAGGGTTCTCTAAACTCGCCTGGAGCGGTACCCCATCTACCGATTTGCGTGATGTATTCACCCCACATGTTAAATATTTGAACTCTACCCAGTATAGGATCGGTTACATATACTAGAGGATCCAAAATACCATAATTAGGAGTTACTGCAATTCCCCATACAGACATAAATTGTCCAGGACCTTCACCTAGTTCTCCCCATTCAAAAAGGTATTCACCATAATTGTTGAAAACCTGTATTCGCTTGTTCCCTTCATCTGTCACATAGACAAGATCCTCTTCATATCCTGATCTCTCCAGAACCGCTACACCAATTGGACTATTGAACTGTCCGGGGCCGGAACCAAAACCTCCCCATTCAATAACTGAAACAATCTCAAAAATTGGAGGTTCGTACAACCATTTTAATGTAAATTTCTGAATGCGATGGTTTCCCGTATCAGCGACATAAATAGTCCTTAGATTTTCTGGTTCACCTCCATGGCCAATACCCATAGGCATATTGAATTCACCCAATCCTTCACCTGGTTGACCCCATTCCTGGACAAACAATACTTCAGTCTGACCTGGAGGAGCTTTGAATACTTTAACCATACACTCTATCGCATCGATAACGTAAGCACTATCAGATGAATCCACTTCGATATCGCAAACAGCTTTTAGTACGTAATCACCCCAGCCTTCTCCCCACATGGTGAAGAATGTGCCATCAAGAAAGAACTTCTGCACACGGTGGTTGCCATAATCCAGATCAAACCAGGCATCTGCTACATAGAAATAACCTTCGGTATCAATACATATTCCAATTGGATCGTGAAACTGCCCGGGTTCAGAACCATACTCTCCCCAGATACCTATCGGAGAAACTTCATGGAAAACTGTAAACACACAGACCTCACTTTCACTCACACCACCCTTTCCATCTTTGGCAACTACCTTCCAGCGCCAGAATTCAAATTCTGGTGGGAGTTCTTCAATTGGAATGAGGAGAAAATTTTCTGGATAATCCACCAAATATGGTAACCCAAAGGGTTCAGCCTCTGGCGCGAGGTAGAAATCATACAACAATGAGTCACCGTCTAGATCGATACATTCCCAGAGGAACTCTATATCCGGTCCACTTACTGCACTTTCGTTCTCTGGAAGAATCAAAAGCGGGATTTCGGGTGGACGGTTCCTGTAAAACATCTGGACCTCACTCTCACTCACACCACCCTTTCCATCCTTGGCAACTACCTTCCAGCGCCAGAATCCAAATTCTGGTGAGAGTTCTTCGAGCGGTATGGACAGATTGTCTTCTGGATAACCCTCTAAATCCGGCAAACCAAAGGGCTTAAGTTCCGGTGCTAAATAGAAATCGTACAGCAACAGATCACCGTCCGGGTCGATACACTCCCAGAGAAATTCCACCTCCGGTCCACTTACAGTGCTTTCGTTCTTTGGAAGAATCAAGAGCGGGATTTCTGGTGGACGGTTTGGAAGCTCTGTTTTGAATGTCCACAGAGGCCCTTCGGTAATACCGCCGTAGTTGTCCTTAGCCACGATTTTCCAGTAATAGGTTAGCCCTGGAGATAAGTCGTAACCAAAAGAATTCTCAGAAATACCACTAAAAATCAGTGGTGGAGGATTGCTTTCACCAAAGTACACATCGTAGAGCAGAGGATCGCCATCCGGGTCACTGCATTCCCAGGACATGATACTCTCGCACAAGACATCTACTGCTCCATCTGGTGGCGAAGGTTCAGAGGGAGCGAGAGGAGGGGTATTTGGAATGACCTCAATGATTTTTATCACGGGTTCGACAATGTATTTTTCATCGGTTGGGTGGCGATAGCCCACATCATAGGTAAATCTCACCTGCCGGAGCGTTTCAATGGGCATAATTGGAAGATTGATATGGAGTTTCCCGGAAGGGATTTTGCAAGTGTACGGAAATTCAATCGCTGTGAGTGTAATTTCACCAGTGTGGAAGAATATGTTCGTCAGTGTCGCCTCTATATTCATTGCCACATAATGAACCACCTCATTTATATCAGCATCTCGTAGAATATCCACATCTCCCCAGGAAGTGGCAACGATCACCTCTTTCCCGTTTTCAACTAGTGTTGCTTCCACTATTAGAACTTCAATGACAATACCTTCCGGCTCTTCGTTGAACAGTTCAAATTCTCCGGTGCCTGGATTCTCCAACACGTTACACCCGGCTAAAAAAGCCAGGCATACGATAATAGAAATAACAACTGACTTCATCTTCTCGCCTCCTAAAGTCATCTGGAAGGCTAGCTATGATAGTGGTAGAAGTCTTCAAAACACGAGAAGTAACGTAGAAGGGTCACCACATACTTTGTGGTTTCAATTTCGTGGAAAAGATAGTATTACTGCATTGGTGACAGGTGGAAGATTTCGAAAACACATTTTCGAGATAGCCGTAAGTAGATTTCACAACCTTCACAAAGAGTATATCGCTTAATGAAACACAATACAGTACATACAACCAAGAATTTTAAAAAGAAATCTGAAACACTTTTTATTAGTAAATATTAAATCTCTCCACCGGTTCTCGATTCTATGCTCCAGTCTCCAACATCAAACCTCATTCTTCTGTGTTTATCGGTCAACGTCCAACGGCAAATGGTTCTTCACAAAGTCAGCATATTACGTGCCCTTTGCGTTCTCTCACCCTCTCGGTTTTTTCTATACCCCAGACCCTAAACCCTGGACCCTAACCAGACCCCAAACCCGCTCTTCCCAAGATGGTTTTTATCGGATAACGGAAAACGAACGACGGTAAACGGTTCTCATTCTCTCGGATTTCTCGAATCTCGGTCACCGATTCTCGATTCCCGTTGTCACCTACAACCCACAACCTACCACCCACAACATTAATTGAGCGCTTTGAGCTTTTTCCTCGTATTTTTGTAAAGTTGTGGTACCAGGTGGTCTGGATCGGGATTCGTTGAGCTGAATTCAATAACGTATCTGGCTTTTTCCTTGCGGTAGCGGATAATTTCGCTTGTTCTTGCAATCGTTGAAAGCATCATATAATCGAGGGCGTTCCTTGGAACAGCGTTCTGGGGCATATTAAGCAAAAAGAGCATATCTCCTTCAGGAATTCCATAGACATTCGCCCCGGAAACATGGTCTTTGTAAGCTCCAAACTGAATCGGGAAAGCAAGCGTCATTTTCATCGCTTCTCTCAAACTGCCGCTGACTATTTCATCGTCATAGGTCTTCAGATTAAAAGCGTGGATCTTGAGCCGAGGAACCTTGTCTATGGTTATGTCAGGAAAGTATTTATCGACAAAATCTTCCAGAGCTTTTATGGGCGTTACACCTTGCATCGGTTTACCGAGCCGATAAAGCGTTTTCACAAGTTCAACCGTCCTGATAAGCTTGTTTCCATCCGGGTGTTGGAATATTTTATCAACATCTCTCCAGATATGTCTCATGACACTGAACGCCCTGTCCGCTGATTTATAATATTCCGAAAAAAACAAAGGTATGCAAGAAAATCCTACGCAGTGAATTTCATCTATATCAATCGTGCTTTCATTCAGCGCTTTTGCCACTCCGGGTAAGGAAAGATAAAGAATCGAATCACCGCCGAAAGCTAACTTCATTTACTTTCCTCCTTTTGCAAAGTGCCTGCCACGCTTCTTCATAGATCTCGTTGTATTTTTCAAAGGCATACCATGGGTAATTCACCTTGTGATTGAATACAAGATCGGCATTTTCGATCTCCATAGATTTTATATATTTCTCCTTCCAGCTATCCAGAAACAGCAGCAGTTCCATTTGATCCTGAGGTTTCTTTGGTTGCTCTTTCTCGAAGTTACTCGCTACAACATAATCTGCACCAAGCAAACGGGCTTCATCTACCGGCACCGGCCTCAATACGCCGCCATCAACGGTCTGGGTTCCTCCCAACCACACCGGAGAAAAAACACCCGGAACGGAAGAACTCGCCATAACCGCTTCAACAAGATATCCCTCTGTTACCAACATAGATTCGAGGGATACAGCATCAAAAATCACCACACCGAGCGGGATTTTGCAGTCTGAAAAAGTCTTCTTACCGAATAAAGCTCTGAAGAAGGGGTAGTAATCTTCGATGGTAACAAGGGATCTTTGTATTATGCTCCAGATGTTTGGGCCTTCTACCTTCTTCAGGTATTTCTTCATCGCGGGCAGTTGCTCTTCCACCGCACCGGAAAATTCCTTTAGCACCTTTTCCCAATCCTCATAGAGCGCGTATAATGCTGCGACAATAGCCCCTGCGGATGACCCAGTGACAACATCGATTTTGAAATTGTTCTCCTGGAGCAACCTCAATAAAGCTACGTGTGCAAACCCCTTTACCCCTCCAGCAGCTAAAGCCAAACCATTCATCCAATCACCTCTTGACAACTTTACCATTTTTAAGCTTTTTTGTCCTAAATCATTTGATAACAGCAGAAGTGGGACATTTTTCTATGGCTCTGATGGAGCGATTTTGTTTGAGCATATATTATCACTCTCTTGTCATCTTTTTAACTGCTGATTTTATAAGCTTGCGAACTGTTTTCGCATCTGTATTCATTTTCCTTGCAATACGTGTGTACTCAATATGTCCGGCTTTGTTCATGAACTTGCAAATATAAGCATAGAAAACTGCTTCCTTTTCTTCTGGCAATAACCTTTCCAGATGGTTGTCAATTTGCAGAATAAGCTCATAGTAACCCAGATTCGGTTTAAATTGAACATTATCAACCCGTTCGGAGGTTCTTGCGGAAGGGCATGAAACCGCATAGATCTGACTTTTTTCCTTATCCCATCTCAGATCTACGTATCCCATTGCACGACAACAAGCTTTGTGATAGAGAAGCAATTTACTGATTACCTTTAATGAACTTTCAGCGTTTGTGTCAAAGTACGCTTGTTTGAAGAACGAAACGTGAATATATTTGTTATATAGATCCTTTGGTTCATAATAAACTAAAGAATTAATTATTAATGAAAAAAATAGTGTCTGTCCCCATTTTTCATTGAAGAATCATACTACTTACGATGAAAATCGCTTCCTTTCTGCCAAGGGAATTAAGCCTTATCATTTTGATTAATTATACAACCAGAACCAGAGAGGATTCACACCAAATATTTGGAGTCTCCCGGATTGTTGATTCTTCATCCTCTGTCACCGATGTCAGAACAAACAATCCGACTGTTACCTGAATACTTGATTTATTACAAAAAATATGGTAGGGGCCCGTGAAAAGGAAGCATGAAAAATGATGATTATTACATAATTTAAAGGTGCCCTCTCTTGATTCTACTTTTTTTGCGGATAAAAATAAACACCTTTTCTAGACACATGTGTTTGTCTTTATTATGTATTTTGTTCAAGCTCATTTTCCGGCAAGCCATAAAGATTCCAAAGCCATTTTTCAAATTCTGTCGATGGAATTTGCAACAGTTCACGGTCAAGATTGAATCGTGGAATTGAGAATTTTGAAATGTATTTTTTTTGATAACATTTGAACCCACCAGCAAGATGTTCACTAGTTAAAGTTATATAGTAGTCCATAACTTTAGAGTTAAGGATTCGATTCAATATTTCAATATCCTTTTTTTCTCTTATAAAGGATATATCCTTTTCTTTAGTACCAAACAACATCAGATTTGTATTCTTTTTTGTTGTTTTGGAATTTAAGTTAAAAATTAAACCATAGCCATTTAAAAAAAGGCGATCTTCATTCCAGTCGATAAAAAATGAAGGTTTCTTACTAAAAGTTGGAGTAAGTATTTTTACACCTCTAACTCCTATATTTTGGCGTCTACCATATGCATACCAAATCTCGTAATTGCGTTTTCCTTTATCTCTTTCCGCCAAAATGTCCTTTATTGCATAGAAGTATTCTAAAGTTCTCGGAAAAAACTCCTTCATTTTTTCCTCGTCAATTACTTCGTACCTTTTACCATTAAAAATATATGGAAATATTATTCCAAGCGATTCTCTCTTATCACTTATCTTCTTTACTGGTCTTACAATCCCTTTTTCAATGTAATAGATACACCCAGCATGAGTTTTAACATAGTAATAATCACCATAAGTGTGTTTCATGTCCAAAATATATACATTATCTTTAAGAGTTGCTATGCCAGTGCTAATTCTACAAATATCACTTAATGAAGGACCAGCATTTTCTATTTTTTCAATATTTCGCTTCTCTCTTTGAGTGAGAATGTGCCACATCTTACCATGATCGTCTTTAATAACTCCTCTAACAACTTTAGATTCAATTTTTGTAAGTTCATCAAGATTATTAGCTCTAATAAAATTGAAATAATCGCTGGGAGAACTTTTGCGAATTACAACAATACAAGCATACGAATCTGCATTAAACAATTTCAAATCCTCGAAATCAATAATCCATTGTATTTCAAAGTTTTGTTTAAGCCATTTTCTGAAATTTCTTGCACTGGAAGAAGTAAATATTGTATTTGGAATTACAAATCCCAATTTTCCTTCATTTTTAAGTTTCTTCAAAAGATATTCCATGATAACTAGATACATGTTATAAGTACCTGAAACATAACTTGATTTCTTAAACACTAAATCTCTCTGTTCAGAACTTAAATTATGCCATTTTATATATGGGGGATTACCTACAACGTAGAAAAAATTATTTATATCTGCATTTAGGATGTCGCCAGCAAAAACTGAATCAACATTAATATAAGAAATTTTGCTACCGAGCTGGTATGCCTTTAACAGCAAAGATAGTTGAGTTGCAGTGACAAACTCTTCAACAATATCTAGACCTATTAAATATTTTTCTATCACTTCTTTAGCTGGAATATTGTATTTGCGAACTAAATATTCCAAAGTGCTACGTAAGAAAATTCCAGTACCAGTAGCCGGATCAAGAATCTTTTCATAATTGAAGTTATTCCCAATCGTTAAAGAAACTATATAGTCTGCTAATTTCTTTGGGGTGAATTCTATACCTAATGACTTTTTATCTCTTTTCTTCTTTTGCAACCAAAATGAATCAAAAAACTCAAAAAAGTTACTATTGATTTTTCTATCAACAGGTTTGGTTTTAACTGTATTCGATAAAAAACTTACTAGTAACGGATGCTTGCAAGCATCCTTAAAATGTTCATAATCGATGGCATTATGCTCTAAAAACTCTAGGATTCTTGTGCCTAGTGAACATAGTTGATTCTTATCTACAATACTCTCATTCATTTTGGCCACCTCATAAATATTATACCATTTAACCCACATGACGTATAAGACATGTTCATAGGACTATATGTTTGCTATAACTAATTATAAAGCTTTATATATAAGCATTATGAACTATTTAATAACATTTAATTTCTTAGGAAGCCTAAAAGGAGGGATGATTGTGAAGAAAGATGAGATGCTTGCTGAACGTATTGGGCAGTACATCAAAGGCTTGCGTCTTTATCTCGGGTTAACTCAAGAGAAAGCGGCAGAGCTTTCTGAAATCGCACCAGCAACATGGATTCGAATTGAAGGAGGGAGAATTCCTAAGTTGAAAACAATTTTAAAAATCTGCAATGGACTCGAGGGAGAGGCAAAAAATCAAGGAAGAGAAGAAATGCTTTGCGGAAGACATATTGATTTACTTTATAAAATATTGGACTTTTACCAGGAGGTGTTTAGTGATGATAATTGATATAAACGATTATTTAAGGCGATTTGTTAACGCATACCTCAGTGGTGCCGAGAAGAATTCTATTAACGCTATTCGTTCAGGCAAAATTATTAACAATATCCACAACTATGTCATTGATTACTTGAAATACAAAAAAGTAAGAGAGGAATACATAACACCAGAAAAGAAGTGCAAGGGATACTTCAAAACGAAGAAACAAGATATACTCGTAACAAAATCCCAATCAAAAATTTGTTTTGAACCAGAACTATCTATTAATGTTAGATCTCAGATGAGTTCAATACAAAAGAATTACGATACTCTATACGAGAGGTTGATTGCAGAAGCAGTAAATCTACATGAAGAATATCCCAACCTTGTTTGTGGATATCTTTACTTGCTACCAACGATAGGACTAGATTCAAAAGATTTGTCCAAGGGAATAATTAACCCGAGGGAACAATACAATCTCGAACAATATATTGAATCTTTCTTAATAATCTCTGGCAGACATTCTAAAGAAGATGCTATATATAAGTATGAAGCTTTTGGATTAATACTTATAGATTTAGATAGTAATGGTAATTTTAAGTTAGTTACAGATTTGGATTATTTAGTTGCCATCAAAAGAATAAGTAAAAAGTTTGCTGATGAATTCAGGGTACGCTTTAATGAGTTAAGTCCATTGCTATTTATGGAACGCTTAATTAAAGAATATGATCATAGAAAGGGGCTTAGAAATATTTTAGAATAAAAATCTAACGATATGCGTAGAAGCAACAAGCAACTTGAACTAAGTATTCAAAATAAAAAGAAGCGCTTTTTGTATGCTAACTCAACTTATGCACTTCGAGTTAACAGAATGAAGAAAAGAAAACAAGATTATTGAAAAAGGCATGGAACCATCGTATATTCGAAGTTGACAAAAACATACGAAAGGATGGTTCCATGCCCACTACGAATAGCTCACAGATTCTCCCAGATGTCATTAAGCATCTTCACTTTGCTCGTAAAGAACAGGAGAGATTCGTTCTCAGCTATCCCTCTGCTTTTCTTCTTGCCCTAACCATTAAGAACACAAAGAGGTTGGCTAAGCTGTGTAATTGTTCCCAGTCTTCTGTCTCGAGATTTCTCAATACCGATTCCATTTCCACCAGAACATTGTCTTACTCAAGAGTCAGATTTGTTTCGGATTTCTTAGCAAGAAATGCCTTGAATCCCAAATACATCATCTTTGATGAGACGGTAATCAAAATTTCTCTCTGTTCTTTTCTTTAAGAACGGAAAAGAACCTGACAAAGATACAACAATACGAAAGTCAAGCTTGTCTTTCACAACACACCACAGGAGAACAGAGTGATCCTTTGTAGTGATACATCCATGGCTGAGCAGAAAATATTCGAGCATTATTCGAGAAGAAACTACATCGAGACCTATTTCAAAGAAGTCAAACAGAACTTTGGGTTGAAAGCACAGGTCTTTTCGACGAGGAGTATTAATAGACATGTCGAATTAGTACAGCTTGCCTTCACTGTATTAATGTTAGCGAGATTCTATCGCTCTGTCAAAGACCGTATTGTACTAAGAGATTTCCTCAGATTCAACTATTTCTTTTGGATCGCTATGAGAATGTTTGACGTTGGTTATCTCGTGCGGCCTCATCCTTTGGAGTTCTTTGTTAATTCAAAGTGTATAAGTTGAGATATTTGTTCTTATTATTTCTTATTATAATATTATAATATTCGTCTTCATTTAGATTCGAACATAAACATCATCAAGTATATCAAGGTATGGTGGGACTAAATATTTTTATAGGAGGGTGATTCCTGTGGGTACATATCATAAGGCCCTTATCTGTAAGAACGGTCATATTATTACTGACACTATTGATACTCAGCCAGAAAAGTATGAAAAGTATTGTTCAAAATGTGGGGCAGAAACTATTAAAAAGTGTGAACATTGCGGTGCTTTTATTCGAGGTGATTACGAGATTCCGGGATTCGTTACTATTGGTTTTCCTCCGGAACTTCCTAAGTATTGTCATAACTGTGGTAAACCCTATCCTTGGACAGAAAAGTCGATTGAAGCGGCTAAGGAATTGTTAATGGAATTAGATAGTGGCTATGGAGAGGATTTTTTGAACAAAACTGTTGAGGACTTAATTAGTGATGATCCTGAAACAAAGGTTGCGATTGTACGAATTAAGAAAATGTTGGCTAAAGCTAGTCCCGAGATTGGAAAACTTTTAAAAGATATACTAGTTGGTGTTGTTTCGGAGGGAGTTAGAAAAATGATTTGGGGTGCATAAAAAAGCGAAGTATAGATAGACAAACAAACTACGTATAAATCAGTAGCATTGTGACACACAAAAACCATAAGAAATAGCTTTTGTAAACGCTAAAGTAAAAATGGACCCTCGAAGCATTCTATCCCTGATGCAGCTTGGTTCGTCCATGTGCCAGCATACTTACTCATAGGATCTTTAACCTTGGGGGTTAAAAATTTGTTCGTATTATTTCTTAATTTTAATCTTAGCACTTTCAGTTCTTTTCCAAACATAATCAATGATTATTAACTGATTTATAGAAATAGGGACAGACTCTTGTATAAAGTCAATAGCTTATTTATCCAGGGAGACTATAAGGAATTAACCCGCTACCTCCTTGAGGTATTTAATGTTCTTCTTCTGAAACTCCTTCTAGATATGTCAAGATTTAAGGCATTGTGTGTGATTCTAACTAACAATGCCATAGTTAAGCTTTTTACATGGAAACCTGTGTTTGGCTTCACAACCAATTTACTAAGTTCCCATGCTTTTTCTAATAATCTTCTTTACTCTTTTATCTTCTAAGTGTATAGTTAGGATGAAATATTTAGAATTATAAATATCTATTTATGCTCTTCTTCCCGCGACCATTTTTGTCCATCCATGAATACAATTTCATCTATTTCTACTTCTGCTTTTGTAACTATATCATTTACTGCCCAAGCAAATAAACGCGTTTCCCCAGGTGAAATGTTCAACTTTTGTGCAATGTAAGAAACATTTGAATCATAAACATCTCCAAAATCGTTATAAAAAGTTCCAATTAGTGAAAGAGCCTTTATAGCTTTGTCTGATATATTTTGCAACTCTACTTCTAAAGAATTTATTCCTTCGTAGTAGTTTGTATGAACTAACAAAAGTTTCAAAGGACAATTATCAGCTGGTTCTTTTATTCCTGAAATATCAAGTTCATACCTACCAAAGATATCTTCGAAGTCTTTGTTTAGTACATAATCAAACACAACCCAATCATAATACTGAAGCGAAATATCGATTATAAGCTTTAAATTTGCAACGCTATTATTATTTGGAAAAACCAAATATCCTCTAACCAATGAATTACCGAAAACTTCTCCAGAAAAATGCTTGACAGTCACCGGAACAAGCATACCAGGGAGATCATCTTCATAATATCTAAGAAATAAAGCATTTAAGTATTTTGGTTGTAGATTTTTTATTCCAGGTTCAGGCAAAGCAGAAAAAATTCCTTCATCGCTTTTAAGAAAAATATTGCTTCCAGCAAATACTAGTGTATCAGTATAATTTTGTATGAATGAGATATCAACTATTGTATAATCATTAACTACTTCGATTGAATGAACACATATCTTTAGCTGATCAATAACAAATATTCTGTAATTTTTGCTTTCTGGATTAATTGATTCAATTTTTATGGGTACATAATTTTCATTCCCAACGCTCGTAGGATGCTCTTTTTCAACAGAACAAGAACTAAAAAAGGCAACAATAACAAAGATAATTAACAAAGCAAAAGCACTTTTTAACCTTGACATGAAATCCCCCCTTTTTAAAATGCCCATTTTTCAGTTTACTACCATTCGCACACCTTTATGATAGGTTAAATCAAAACAATTACCATTATCATGGTAACATTATAATTACTATAATTCCAACAATACTCATTAGTGGTTAGGTTAATATCTACAAGTTAAAGACTTATCATGTGTGGAATGTTAAGGAATAAGGAAAAAGGCAAGAGAAGGAGACCAATTATGAGAATTCAAGGGCAAGACAAATTAATAGGAACACACTGTACTGTCTTTTCACCTCTGTTTTCTCAAGAAGGAATTTTGCCATGTCATTGAAAATTAGATAGGCAAGGTTCACCAAGACAAGCCAGCGATTTTGACCATCTTCAGAAGAGAATTTGGCTTTTCCAAGAGAGAAATTCTGTTTGGCTGTCTTGAAGAAAGATTCGACTGACCATCTGTGCAGATAACATTGGACAATATCTTCAGATGAATTTCTATGTCTAAAGAGACAAGAGAAGCTCTCCTTTACATACCAGGGAATAAAACGTTTTGAAAGACTCATGTATGATATGATAAGCAGAATAAACTTTCAATGTTATCTCATCTGCGAATAGCTATCAATTGCTTTTGGGCGAGTAAAGGGGCAATATCACATGTGCGAAAATATTGATGAAGTTACTCTTTATTCAGATATCAGTGCCATCTTGCACAAGCTAAAATTGGGTGTATAAACTATTTTAAGAGAGCATTTACAGGTATGCACCTTCATGGTTCATTGGCGAGCGGTAATTTCAATCTTAAGAAAAATAGGGACAGACTCTTTTTTAATCCGAGATTCGGTGACTAAAAACCGTTTACCGTCGTTCGTTTTCCGTTATCCGATAAGAACCATCGTGGGAAGAGTGGGTTTGGGGTCTGGTTAGGGTCTAGGGTTTAGGGTCTGGGGTATAGAAAAAACCGAGAGCCCGAGAATCGAGAACCGAGAGGGTGAGAGAACGCAAAGGGCACGTAATATGCTGACTTTGTGAAGAACCGTTTGCCGTTGGACGTTAACTGATAAACACAGAAGAATGAGATTGGATTTGATGATTGGAGAATAGATCAAAAAAACACTATATCATGTATAGAAAGAGCGATATGGGTATTATTTTTATCTCTAGTGTTCTCAATGAAAGAAGCTTCATCATTGAAAACCCTGAGTTATCTGAGAGTATTGAAAGGATTCACACTCCACAAATTTCCAGAAATTTGTGGAGTGCTACTCCTCAAACATCTCACTTGAAACGGAGCATTTTCCACTTTCCGATTTCTCGAAATCCCAGGCGGTTGTAGATTTTTCCGGCTTTGGGGTTGTCATAGAACAAGCAGGGAGTTTTACCCTCAGCCAGCAAATCCGAACATAACTTTGACATAACTTTAGAAGCGAAGCCCCGATTCCTGTAATCTTTGTGAGTCGCAACTCCTATAATCATTGCAAGGTCGGATGTCTCAGCAGTGCTCGCAGCTGTCGAAACTATTTTTCCATCTTTCTCAAGGATATACCGCCTTGTAGTGCCATCTTTTATTGAAGCGATAAAAGCTTCTTCGTCCTGTTCGTGAAACTCCTCTATTGTATCGAGCAAATCAAGCAGTTTTCTAGCATCTTCAACAGAAGCTCTTCTTATTGGGAGAGTATTTTCTTCAAGCAATGGCTCTCTAAGAACCGCAAAGTGCATGGTCGATTCTTCATTGATCATGTCTCGAAGGAAGGGACTGATTTTATCAATACAACAGGCCTTTCCACTCAGGACCGTTGCCTGATCGAAACCTCTTACTATTTCCGCAGCGCTCTTATAATCCATTTCACCAGGTGAATAGATAACAAAATTCCGGTAATACCTGAGAAGTACACCCCTGGGTTGCTCTATTTGCCCATCTACAAAGATTTCCATGTAATCAGCATCGGGCTTTGCGTTTTCGATATCGCCGATTATAAACAGATTAAACTCTTTTTCTCTCGAAAGGAATGGAAAGAGTTTTTTTGCTTCGCTAATCGACACCTTTTTCATCATCTCACCTGCCTTACTCTGAATCCAATTGCTAATATTTCCCCTATTGTTCTTAATCAGCATTAGCTCAAATTCAATACCACAAGCAATTTTTTTGAGAGTATAACATAAAATGGCTCTGAGTATAAGCCATAGAAATCACTGAATCTTTATCATATGACAGGCTCTTATCTACCATTTTCTTCAAGAACCTTTTGAAGAGCTTTCTCGGGTATGGGATCGGATTCACCGATTAACCATGAGATCGTTTCTTTAAGGCTCAAGCTTATGGGAATATCTGGCTCTATATGTCTTCCCTCTTCAAGAAGGAAGATCCTCGCTTTTGATAAAGCTGCAATACATTTTTAAGCATAAGACTTATTTATAATTAGCGACTCTTCCCCCGAGCATTGCCACTGCCAGAATCATTCTGAGCACATCCGGATAATTTGATGAAATAAATTTAACTGTTCTCCCACCAGTCCTTTCAAGACCCGGAATCACTGAAACCGCATCAGCGATCACCGTGGTGCAAAGATCTATCTCAAGAACAGTTTCAGGAGCTGGCTTCAAAGGTTTGAGGTCTGGTAACTTTGACAGCAGTTCCTTAAAGGCCTTTGAGTAGTTTTCTTTAACGATGTCCGGGTGATAGACCTTCGCTGAAAATCTGCCTAACCCTTCTTTTGTTTGTACATAGGGAACATCTATAAAGTCCTTGAGTTGCTGCTGGAGAACATCGTCCCCCGATATGAGGCCAACAGGCACACCGTACCAGCCGGCGAAGTAGGAGTTTATTTCAACTTCCCCTACTTCGATTCCATTTAGCCTTACGTTGTAAATCACAGATGGTGAATACGAATGATCCATGATTCCTCGCCAGGAACCTATTCTGGCATGGTATCCAATAAACATTACCAGATCAAAGGAACTGTCAAGCCCTTCCATCATATAAAAGGGCCTGGGATAACCTCTTATCCAATTGACCCTTTTGTCATTGATGGCACCATAGCGCAGGTTTTCTCCCCTCGCGTGGGAATCGCAAATCACTATTTCCTCTATCTGGTCGTTTAGAGGAGAGTTTTGGATTTCCTGCACCAACCAGTTCAGTTCAGTATCCTGCATGGCAGTCCATTCTTTCCTTGAAGGAGGTTCCATCTCGTTCCATGAAACAACCCCGGCAACACCTTCCATATCCGTGGAGATGTAGATTTTCATCGTTCTCTCCTCCTTTTTTATCTAGTTTTAAGCACCATCATAATCATAACACCCTCAAAATGACAAAAGAACTGGATGAATTTTTAGATTGTAAAATCGCTCATGTTATTTGACAACATGAAAACCATCATGTCGCGATAAAAGCTCGGTGTTCATACACAAGCCTGTATTTGAGATCAAACAAATCCTGGAACGGGTTAGTTAAATGGTTTGGTTGTTACTACCAAATTGGTATAATTAATCATTGCCCGTTGAAAATTGCAAAACTCAACTTCTGTTATTTTACCTGCGATTTTTTGTTCAGGCTTCTTATACTGTTTTTGATGCATGATAAAAAAGGAGGTGAAGTATCATGATCGCTTTGGTGGTTGACTCAGGGTGCGATTTGCCCGCAGAATACGTCAAAAAGGAATTTGTGGAAGTTGTGCCTTTAAAGATATTGCTTGATGATAAGGAGTACAAAGATAACGAAAATTTATCGACGGAAGCTCTGCTTTCTTACATGGAAAATGCCCTTCCGAAAACCTCTTTGCCCTCTTTTGATGATGTATATTCCCGCTTTGAGAGATTATATGAAAAAGGGTACAGAGAAATAATAAGCATGAACATCTCCAGCGGTCTCAGCGGTACTCATAATTTTTTCAAACTCGTGGCAGGTCAATTTATGGAAAAGCACGATGATGCAAAAATAGAACTCATAGACACTAAAAACATCTCCATAGGGGCGGGTTTTATTGCCATAAGGGGCATAAACATGATAGAAAAAGGCGATAAGTTTGCTGAGGTTGTCAAAGCTTTGAAAGAATCCATAAAAAAGTCGAAGGTCTTTTTCTGTGTACCCACGCTGAAATATTTGAAAGCCGGTGGAAGGATAGGAAAAGTCAGTGCCACTATTGGTGATATTTTGAACATGAAGCCGATCATTACAGTGAATGAAGAGGGGATTTATCACAGCGTTGCAAAGGCAAGAGGGATGCAACGCGCTATCAAAGAGCTTTATAGAAAACTAAAAGAATTTATCGGTACCTCAGAAGTTGAACTTGCAGCCATCTACACTTCGGACAACAGTGAGGAAACTAAGAAACATGTGGCCTTTTTGAACAAGAGCTTTTCTGCCGATGGGATCAAAGATATTATCTATGGAAGCGTTACCCAGTCATTGGTTTGCCATACAGGTGTGGGCCTTGTGGGAATCGGTGCCTTATTGAAATAGGTAATATTATCGAAATTCCTGAAGGGGACAAATCGTTAAAACTCTTTTTTCGAGAATTCTTTGACCGTTTTTTTGAAAAGAAGATAAAGGCAAGTCAATGAAACAGCCAGCGCGACAAAGGGGATAGAACCGGTATAAAAATTAATCAGGTCCACTTCTGAAAAGTTCATCGCTTTTTTGAAAAGAAGGTTAGACCACATCGGAAAGCTCAGTACCAGCATGTATGTCAGTATGGTCGGAACAAACATCACGCTGTATTCCAGCTTGAATATAAATACATACAGAATTCCCACCAAAATGCCAAATGAAAAAGCAAGGCTTACTGCGCCTAGCACGATTTTTGAATAGATACCTCCGAGAATGATAAAATAAGCCAACCATATGGCAAAAGCAGTAATAACCCCGGGTAGGAGAAAAGCCAGGAATTTTGCCTTCACTATCTCTCTCTTTTCCACTGGAAGCGTTCCAAGAAAATGATAACCTCTATTCTTTTCCTCGTACTTTTCATTGCCCATGGGAAGCCCGAAAACTGCCATCCCTTCAATTATAAAAATAAAATCTATAACAGACAGCGGCGAACGTTCCAGATCCCTTCCTGTGATAACGATATATACAGCCACAACCATTAAAATACCGAGGGAAACGAATAAGAGTATTACACCTAAGTTGGTCAGTTCTTTTTTCAGAAGCGTTAGCATTTCCTTATCCTCCTTCATCTATTCAAATATCTCGCTTTCACTTTAGCTGTTATAACCAGTAGTACGAAGTATATAAGAATTGAAACGATCACCATTGGCCATCTTGAAATTAATTCTGAAAGTCTTTCAAGATATTCCAGATTCTTTGTTCCATCTGTCGTTTGGAGTATAAGCAGCATTACAAATCCAGCGGTCCCAAACCCAAAGAAAAATATGTAAAGAAATTTCTCAAAGCCAAAACGCGCGATCCCCAGGTGAAATATTCCCCCTAATAACAGAGCAAGTTCTACGGAAATCACCATGGCACGACTGGAAAATGGCCCGATTTCAGAGAGCAAAATAAAAGGCAGGATTGCTGCAACATTTATTCCCAAGATTATCAGCAACATTACGAATTTCGCCGATATGACATCCAGTAGTTTCAAAGGCATTATCAACATAAAATCATATCCATGATACTGGCTCTCATAATTCTCAACTACGGAAATTGAAATGAAAACTCCCATTGTAACTATCAAGGCTCCCACCAGTGAGGCCAATATGCTGCGTACCTGTTCATCAGTATTTACATAAATCAGGCTCATCGTAAATATCGCTATCATCACCCAAAAAAGTACAAAAATTCTCACTTTGTAGAATTCTCCGACTAGTAATTTAAGCATCATTTTCGACATCTCCCAACAAGGCAAATGAGAATATCGTCAAGTCCCAAATTTTCGATTTTCACTTCGCCCTTGGAAATCAATGGAGCAAGAAAATCCCGGATTGCACTGTAATTGGAGGTGATTCCTGAATTTCCAAAAACAGTCGTCTTTCTTTCAAAAAGCGATCCCTGCAAATGATCTGGCAATACACCATCGGCATAATGAATTCTTTTCCATTCCGCAAGCAGGGTATCTTTTTCAGAATAAAGAATTATCTTACCGTCAAGAAGATACATCACATAGTCTGCTATACGATCGATATCCTCTGTAATGTGAGACGATATCAAAACGCTTCTTTTCTCATCTTCGGCGATATTACGCATTTCTTCAAGAATTTCTCTTCTAATGATGGGATCCAGTCCAGAAGTTGGTTCGTCGAGGAGCATAACCTTTGGATTATGGGCCATCGCCATGGCAAAGGAGAGCTTCACGCGCATTCCCTTGGATAATTCGCGCGCTTTCTTCTTGGGGTTTATCTGATACTTCTCAAGAAGTTTATAAAAGAGCCCATCGTTCCAATGGCTATAAAAGCCAGAGACAAATTTCCCCAACCAGCTAACCTTTTTGTCTTCGTAAAAGTACTGCTGTTCACCCACATAACCCACGTTGTCTTTTATCTCTCTTTCATGTTCGTTGAGATCCAGACCAGCGATCTTTACTAAGCCCGCATCGCGGTGAATCAGATTGAGCATTGATTTAATAAGCGTAGTTTTTCCTGCTCCGTTTGGGCCGATTAAACCCACAATGCAGCCCTCTGGAATCTCCAGATCTACGGGACCGAGTTGAAAATTTGTGTACTTCTTTATCAGACCCTTCACTTCTATTATTTTATTCATTATTTTTTGCCTCCCCATTTTTTCACTATTTGGATCACTTCTTCGGGATCGATAGAAAGTTCCCTCGCTATCTCCATGAGTTTTATAATTTCCTGCTGAAGTTCCTTCAGCTTTTGCTCTTTCAAAAGCTCAGTATTCACTTCAGCCACGTACGTTCCCTGTCCCTGATGAGTAGTAATGAGTCCCTCTTTCTCCAGATCGGCGTAAGCTCGTTTTGTGGTTATCACGCTCACGTTCAACTCTTTTGCCAGGGCTCTCACAGAGGGAAGTCTTGTGTTCGGTTTGAGCCTTCCGGAGATTATTTCCCTTTTTATCTGGTCTTTTATCTGTTTATAAAATGGGTCCGGATTGGTTGAAGAAATGATTATCATATAGGCCTCCAGTGTATATATCGTATATATACAATATATACTTTTTCGTTTTTGAGGTCAAGTTTGATTCTAAAGAAAAAACTCCCCAAATGGGGAGTTTTCAAAGTGAAAAATTTATTGGTTTCGAAAGGCTCTCATATTCCTCGATGTACGTTATCCCTGGTTAAAGTGCCAATATAAGGCCTCCCGGACCAGCATAAGTCGCGAAGGTTGGACCCATGCTATTGACTATTACCTCCGAACCGAATCGTTTCTCGATAACTTCTTTGAAATAGTTCGCATCTTCTATGTTGTCCACGTGGGTTATGCCAAATATTCTTCCGGGTTCAGGATTTAAGCTATCTATAATTTCCAGAATGGCTTCCCTGAATCTCTTCGTTCCGCGAACTTTTTTAAGCATTTTAACTTCACCCTGTACCCCATGAAGAATGACTTTTATATTCAACAGTTTTGCAACCGTTCCCTGAACTCTGTTGAGTCTTCCGCCTTTCACGATGTTTTCCAGTGTATTCAGAGGAATGATTATTTTTACCGACTCCCTGTATTTCTCGAGGATTTCAAGGATTTCCTTCATCTTCTTGCCTGCGGCAGCGAGGCGTGCGGCCATGAGTACCTGAATACCATGGGAAAGTGAACCGGCAAGAGAATCGAAGATTGTGGCTTTTTTCCCAATCAAATCATTCCCAACCATTGCCGATTGATATGTACCGCTCAGCTTCGAAGAAATCGTTATACACAGAGGTTCGTGACCTTCTTCAATAACTTCTTTGAAGGCTTCAGCAAAAAGAGCAGGAGAGGGTTGAGACGTTTTCGGAAGGGAGCGGGATTGTTTCATCTTTTCCCAGAATTCTTCAGCGGTAATGTCAACACGTTCTGTGTAACGTACACCACCGACCTCAACGGAAAGTGGGACCATATGAATCCCATATTCTCTTATGAATTCATCAGGAAGATCACAAGAGCTATCAGAAACGATCTTTATCATGTGGAAAACCCCCAGTATTCGAGGAATAAAGATACTTTATTATACCGCACGAGGCTATAATAGAAAAAATTCTAACAGATGTCTTCACTTGCATGTTTTAAGGAAGACTATAAAAATACAGAGAATAGTACATTCTAGAGTTAAATAAAAAACTAATATTCTATTCGAATTTCTCTTTAGAAATAAGACCGATTCTTATACATTCTTCGAAGATCTTGACCAGCCCCGCATTATATTTTATGCCTGCCAGCGATCTCAATTCTTCCAGAGCTTCACTCCAGCTCATAGCATCTCTGTATGGACGCTTTGAAGTCATGGCATCAAAACTATCTACAATTCCTATTATCTGGGCTTCCAGAAGTATCTCATCGCCTTTTAAACCCTGGGGATATCCGGAACCATCTATACGCTCATGATGCTGGAGAATGATATCAGAAATGTCTTCCAGGAATGTTTTCATTACCATTTTTGCTCCTACTGTCGGATGCTTTTTTATATACTCGAATTCTTCCGGAGTCAGCTTACCGGGTTTTTTCAATATTTCTTCAGGTACATCTATTTTCCCTACATCGTGAAATAGCGCCCCCATCAAAAGTTTTTCCATTCTCTCTTCAGAGAGTTTTATCATTTTGCCAATAGCGTACGCGAGATCTCTCACCCTTTTGCCGTGGCCGTGCGTATAAGCGTCTTTTTCTTCGACACGTTTCGCGATTTCTTTCAATTCTCGGATTTCTTCGCTGAGGAAAGTAAAAACCGGTTTTGAAGTGACATACAGGAGTATCGTATCTTCAAGCGTTCTCAACTCTACCGGTGATGTGAGATTATGAGCGTAAAAATAATCACCCTGCTCCAGGATGATTTCGCTGTCATCTCTAACACAGACGAGTTTTCCTTCTATAACGTAAAAGAACTCTAGCAGCTCGTCCTCATAAGGGTCTATAAAACTTATAGTACCTTTTCTTATTTTCTGTTTCAGGACTTCTACTCCATCTCCGTGTGCGAGTAAAGCGAGGGAAGCACTTTTCAACACAGCTTCTTCGATATGCTCATTTAGATTTCTCGCCACAAAATCAGCCATCTTTTCCTCCGTACTAATATAAATTGCGTTGATCTCTTTATCATATTACCACGCTATTATTTTCATCTTCAGCTTTTAAATGAAACATTTTTAAAAATAAAAACCCCGCACGAAGCGGGGAGGGTGTTTTTTTATTTCGATTTAGTCGTCTATAACTCTCAGAGGGTCTACTATAAATATCTGGTTTCCAAGTACAACTTCAACAGGGTAGCACTCAACTGTTACTCCTTGTTTTTCCGCCCATTTTATCACCGATGTGGAAATCGCACTTGTCATTTTCACAAGGGCTTCGCCTATGCTTTGGACGGCTTCATCGTATCCTTCAGCATCTTCGTTCAGATTTGCTACAATCTGAACAGCCTGATCTATCAGAGATTCAATCAGGGAATTCGCCCGCTCAACCACACTAATCACATTATCCTTGCTACCAGCGAATGCTATTTGACCTGCGATTAGAAATACCGCCAACATCACCAGCACGACGGCTTTCCTCTTCATGAAAGCACCCCCTACATAAGATTAATACAGATGACTAAAGCTATTATAACACATACAAACACGTACTCCAAATGTCGATAGTTACGGTTTCTTTACAATGTACATTGTCGACTTTATCGAGCAAACAAACGAACAAGCAAAGTTGAGCTTATTATTTGGCTTTCCACCGGTTCTTTTTGTGGAGAATACAGTAGTTTGATTTTGCTCAGGTGATAGAATAATTATTGAAAGAAGCGCAGAAAATCTATAAAATGGGGTGAGATTTTTATGATCACTAATTTTGATATTTCCCAGGCTATGACCGTTAAACTTGACCCTGTCCTTCCACCTGATCCTGAATTCCTTCCCAATATCAGGAGGGCCCCAAAACGAGAACTAACTTTAAGCAAAAAGGAAATCAAGCTTGCATTAAAAAACGCCCTTCGATATGTTCCTGAGGAACTGCACGAAAAACTCGCACCGGAGTTTCTCAACGAACTTCTCACCCGGGGAAGAATCTACGGTTATCGTTTCAGACCAAAAGGTGCCATAAAAGGCAAGCCAATCGACGAATACAAAGGCAGAACCCTTGAGGGGAAAGCTCTTCAGGTAATGATAGACAACAATCTCGACTTCGATGTCGCACTTTATCCTTATGAACTGGTCACTTACGGAGAAACAGGGCAGGTCTTTCAGAACTGGATGCAATACCAACTTACAAAAAAATACCTGGAAATCATGACGGAAGAGCAGACTCTTGTGGTCATGTCAGGACATCCACTCGGGCTGTTCAAATCTTCCCGGAACGCTCCGCGCGTGATTATCACCAATGCCCTCATGGTCGGAATGTTCGATAATCAAGAGAACTGGATAAAGGCGCAAGCGCTCGGCGTCGCGAATTATGGACAGATGACAGCAGGTGGCTGGATGTACATAGGTCCGCAAGGTATCGTGCATGGAACTTTCAATACTATTTTGAATGCAGGAAGGTTGAAGCTTGGCATACCCGAAGATGGAGATTTGAGAGGTTACCTCTTTGTTTCATCTGGATTGGGTGGAATGAGCGGCGCTCAGGGTAAAGCAGTAAGAATCGCCAACGGAGTAGGAATAATTGCCGAGGTTGATTATTCCAGAATACAAACGAGACTCGAACAGGGGTGGATTGATGTAGTTATTGACGATCTGACTGAAGTCTTTGAGACTGCCATTGAGCATAAGAAAAATGGTAAAAGTATATCTATAGCTTACTACGGTAACGTAGTTGATCTTCTCCAGTATGCAGTGGACAACAACATTCATATCGATTTGTTGTCTGACCAGACTTCCTGCCACGCGGCTTACGAAGGTGGTTACTGCCCTCAGGGTATTACTTTTGAAGAGAGAACCGAACTTATCAGAACGAACAAACATAAATTTAAAGAGCTCGTCGATAAATCTCTCAGAAAGCACTTTGTGCTAATTAAAACTCTGGTCGAGCGCGGAACGTATTTCTTCGATTACGGAAATAGCTTTATGAAAGCCGTTTTTGATGCTGGTGTGAAGGAAATTGCGAAGAATGGTGTCGATACGAGTGACGGATTTATCTTTCCTTCGTATGTTGAGGACATCATGGGTCCCATGTTATTCGACTACGGCTACGGACCCTTCAGATGGGTATGTCTCAGCGGGAAACATGAAGATCTCGTCAGGACGGATAAGGCAGCGATGGAATGTATCGATCCAAACAGGTGTGGTCAGGATAGGGATAATTATATCTGGATAAGGGATGCCGAAAAGAACAACCTCGTTGTGGGTACACAGGCCAGGATACTTTACTCCGATGCTGAAGGTAGAATGAGGATAGCCCTGAGGTTCAATGAGATGGTCAGAAAAGGGGAAGTCGGTCCCATTATGATCGGTAGAGACCATCATGATACAGGTGGCACAGATTCCCCCTTCAGGGAGACGTCGAACATCAAAGACGGAAGTAACATAATGGCAGATATGGCGACTCACTGCTTTGCTGGCAACGCGGCAAGGGGCATGACCCTTGTTTCACTTCACAACGGTGGTGGTGTGGGCATAGGTAAAGCGATAAATGGCGGCTTTGGGCTCGTACTGGATGGTAGCAGACGCGTAGATGAAATAATCAAAACAGCGATTGCTTGGGACGTGATGAGCGGTGTCGCAAGACGCGCATGGGCTCGCAATGAACACTCGATAGAAACCGCTATTGAGTACAACAAAAAGAATGTTGGCGAAGATCATGTAACTCTCCCGTATCTCGTTGACGACAACCTGATCGATAGACTTGTGGAAAAAGTTGACCTCTGATGAAGCCGGGGAGTAATCCCCGGCTTCATTTTTCATTCATATAAGTCAATTTCCCTTCCAGGAATTCTTCATAACGCGCCAGAACAAAAAAAAGATCGGAGAGCCTATTAACAAATTTCATGAGTTCCCGGGACACATCTTCTGTCCTTGAAAGGTTCACTATTCTCCTTTCTGCTCTTCTCGTTACTGTGCGACACACGTCGAGCTTCGCTGACTGGATTGTCATGCCTAGAATAACGAATCCTGTTAAATTCAACTTATCCTCAAAATAGTGAATTCTATCCGTTAGCCATTGAACATCTCTTTCTGATACGGGTTTTGTATAAGTTTTGCTTTTTGACGCAAGCTGACCGGCAACTTTGAATAGAGCTCGCTGTAGTTCCAGTAATAATTCTCTTACATCTTCTGATTTGCAAAAGTGAAACGCTTCAGCAATATGGGAACTGAGCTCATCGATTGTTCCATAGGCCTCCACTCTTATATCGTCCTTATAAACCCGTTCACCGCTCCAGAGGCTGGTTTTTCCGTCGTCACCACTTCCGGTTGAAATACTCACTTTATCACCTCCCGTGCTATTATAATCTTATCAGAGGGTCTTCAAATGGGGGGGAACTTATGTCGATAGCTGTAGTGATTTTGAGTGCACTTTTGGTTCTGCTTCTATACATTTTGTTCAGGGTAACGCGCAAAATGGAAACACGGAGCACTTCCATAATCAGCAGGATAGAAAAAATACCTGAGCTTAGTACCGCTAAACTGACGATAACTCAGATCTACGAAGTGGAGAAAAAGAGTGTGATTCCTGGTTTAACAGGTAAATATACCTTGGTAATTCCCGTTACGGTTCGTGGAGTTTTTGATCTCTCGACATTAACAGAGGAACGACTTGAAATCAACGAAGATAACCAAGTAAAGCGTATAAAACTATGCCTCCCACTGCCAAATCTTGAAATTATGGTACCTTTAAAACAGCTCACAAATATAAAGGTAATAAACGAAAGTGGAATGCTCATAAAAATATTCGGTGCAAAAGACATGCTCAAGTTTCTCAAAGAACACACAGATTCGATCAGAGAAAAGGTCATTGAAGAGGCGGATAAGACCGGCCTCATTGATATTGCTAAAGATAGCGCAAGAAATTTTTTCCACGGGCTTTTGCTTGGTATGGGTTTTGATGAAGTAGTAATTTACTTCGATGAGGATACTCCCCTCGAAGAGCACATCGGACCATTGAAGATTCAAAACTAATTCGAAAATCGTGGAAGGGAGATGTGTTATGTCTTATTTACGAAACTTTATGGAACAGGAAGTAGTCCCTGCCCTGGGATGCACTGAACCGGCAGCAATAGCACTTGCTGTAGCAAGGGTGAAAGAACTTTTTGAAAATACAGAAGAGCTAGAGGTTGAAGTGAAAGTTAGCACAAACGTTTTCAAGAATGGTATGTATGTGGGCATACCAGGTATGAACGGCGAAAGGGGTAATCAACTGGCCGCAGCACTTTCGCTGCTCTGTGGTAAATCCTCATACGGACTCGAGGTCCTCAAAGATTGTTCGTCAGAACATTCGAAGGCCGCCAGAGAACTCATTGATAGCGGAAGGGTTCATATCACATGTATAACGAATCGTGACGGGGTTTATATAGAAGCGCTCGCGAGAAGTCGTTCGCACGAAGGATACTGTGTTATCGAAGGACATCACGATTGCATAGTAGAAATTGGTTTTGATGGGAAAGTCATATTCAAAAAAGATGTGGAAAAAACAGAAACTGTTCCCACTCTCGCAAGTATAGATGAGGTTTTTGAGCTTCTAAGAGAAGCGAGCACCGATGAACTTAACAAAGCTTATGAAGGCTATGAAATGAACAAATCAATGGCTGAATTCGCTACTGCTAACAAGAAGTATGTTTGTCTTGGTGTTGAAAATTCCATCGAATCGAAAATCAGGCGCTATTGCATTGAAGCCTCAGGGGCGAGAATGTCGGGTGTTAAAAAACCCATTATGACCACCAGCGGCAGCGGCAATCAGGGCATTGTTGCTACGATTCCTGTGGGGCTTGTTGGAGAGAAAATAGGTGCCAGTAAAGAGAAGATTTCGAAAGCCATTATCCTATCCCATTTGTTTGTTGGATACATTAAAGGGAAGTTAGGACGATTAACTCCAACCTGTGGGGCCACTAATGCAGCGGCACCAGCAGCAGCGGCCGGGATAACTTATCTGCTGGGGGGATCGAAGGAACAAATAATAAACGCAGCCCAGACTGTTCTAGCTGGAACGACGGGAATGCTTTGTGATGGCGCAAAAGAGAGCTGCGCTTTCAAAGCTGGTTTTGGTGGAAGCATTGCATTCAGCTCCGCGCTTCTCTCGCTGGAAGGAAGAGGTGTAAAAAGCAACCAGGGACTGGTTGGAGATTCCATTGAGCGAACACTCGAAAATATCAAAACTGTCAGCACTAAGGGAATGCCAGACATAGAAAACATTATGATAAACCTCATCGCCCGACAACAATGATTTTAATTTCACTTTAATTTCCCCCTGTTACTCTTCAAACAGGGAGGTGGTGCTATGAAGAGAATGTATCTATTGTCACTTGTTGTGTTGTTAGCGCTTCTGGTTTCAGGTTGTTTCCTGTTCCCACTTGCCAGAAGTGGAAGCTTATCAGTATATCTAACAGATGCCGTTGCAAACATCGATGACCTGGAGCGTCTCGATGTGCAAATAGACGCGGTAATACTCAAATCAGATGATGGAATTTTGGTTGTGACAGACGAAAGTACTGTCGTAAACATATTGGACTTAGTTGGGGAAGAAATTACGCTCGCAACTGTCGATGGTACAGGAGTTTACGATCAGCTGCAGTTTGATGTAAGTCAGGCTACAGCAACTGTTCTAGGAAAAGAATATCCAGTAGAAGTAAGTTCTAATAGCTTTAAATACAATTTTAAAGAACCCCTGGAATTCTCTGAAGATACAACTCTGGTTCTGGATTTTGACCTTTCTAAATCTCTCAAAGTACAGGGGAGATGGGATCCGGAAAACGTTGTTGGAAAACTCCATATGACACCAATTTTAAGTGCTCGCCATGGAAAACTTTATGATGTGGAAGGAAAAGTTACGCCACACGCCACCCAATTGCTCGTGGCGCTCTTTCCGGAGGAAGATAGTGAGATCTTGACTACCTTCACCCACCATGAAAACGCTAAATGGGACGAAGGCGAGTTCAGATTCCCCAAAGTGGAATCCGGGGAGTATATCCTGAAAGTCTTCGATGACTACTATACTGATGATGCAACTGATTTCGATATAACAACTCTCACCCCGATAGCAACTCAATCTGTAACAGTTCCCACGGATTATATAACTATCGAGCTCGAATAATTTGCAGGGGCCTTTCAAGGCCCCTTTTTGAGGTGATGTGATGAGATTAACTGTTTTTATCATCCTTATTCTCCTTTCCTGTGTACTGCTTGCAAAGACCGGTCTCAACTTGGAAGAATCTCTTGAGGTGATTACTTCTGTTGAATTGAAAAATCTACCGGAGACGAGTATCCTCGAAGTTATTTATGAATTGGGCAAAGATCAAATACGTAACATTTATGCTATCTACCCTGATCCAAACGGGAACTGGCAGATAATCACTGAGGACACTTCCTTAACTCTCGACGGATCAAATTTATCTCTCCTGGCTTCTGAGACACTTTCGGCTCCTGTGAAGGGAAAACCAGAAGTTTCAATAAACGATGCCCTTTCCCTCATTTTCCTATCAGAAGGTTATGAACCCCAAGCTATCTTTCTCGAAGAGATGGAAGACGGTTTGATCTGGCAGGTTATAGTCAACGACAATATTGTGAGTGTTGATTCAATTACTCCTGCCATACTAAGGAAGGAAAAACGGGAAGCAAAATTAAAAGAAATTCAGGAAAAGCTCGCAACTCGCACAAAAAAACACCCAGAAAAGCCAAAAGAACCCCCTTCGAAAAAGCCTGAACAACCTCCAAAAGGAAAAGGAGGGAAAAACAAGAAGTGAAAATCCTGATCGTAGAAGATAACGAGAGGCTGGCAGAGAATATCAAGGCGGGCTTCCGCGCTCACGGGTATCTTGTAGATGTCGCAACAACAGGAGAAGCTGGGTTGGAACTGGCATTGGTTACAGACTACGATGTGATAGTGCTCGATGTGATGCTCCCGGATATTTCCGGTTTTACATTTTGCGCATCTTTACGGGAAGAAAAAGCTACCCCTGTATTGATGTTGACTGCGCTGGGTGACATTGACAACAAACTGAAAGGCTTTTCTGTCGGTGCTGACGACTATCTACCAAAACCTTTCGATTTCAGGGAATTACTCGCCCGTGTAGAAGCGTTGATACGAAGAAATCAGCCCGATAAATCCGGAGAGCTCAGATACCTTGAACTGAAAATGGATCTCAAAGCGAGAGAGCTAAGATTCGGTGACAAACCTATAAAACTCAGTGCTAGAGAGTTCGGAATTTTAGAACTTTTTATGCGTTATCCGGGCACAGTATTCTCTAGAGAGCAAATAATCAACAAAGTCTGGGAAAGTCATTATGAGCCAAAAAGCAATATTGTAGATGTATATATTCTTTACCTTAGGAACAAACTGAAGCCTTTCGGTTATGATAGATATTTAGAAACCGTATCCAGAATTGGGTATCGACTTAAAAAGCCCGATGGTGATAACGGTGCTGAGCGTTAGAAGGAAGATCAACCTGCTGTACCTGGCGACGTATGTTCCCCTGATTCTACTGCTCATGTTTCTTCTGGTATTTTATGTTTATCAATGGAAGAGAAGCGAGACTGATTCGAGGATAGTTTCCTTCTACAATGACTTGTACAGAATTTATACACAGAAAGTACCCGGGAATGCCCTTTTGAGTTTGCCGGGAAGCGATAAGATGGCTTTTGAGATTTACAGTGACGGAAGACTCATAAGTAGCTTCCACGTAAATCCCGGTATGTTCATTGAGCTTCAAAAGAATGATAAAGCTGGTTTTTTTGACTTTCAGGAATTTAGAGTTTACGTAAACACAACAACCTTTGAAAACCATCGCATCACATTCATCACGGCTGAAAACATTGCAGCTGAAGTGAAGTATTTCAGAATGTTCTTCGTGATACTATTCTCAGGTACCGGTACAGTCATTCTCTTGATATGGTTTTTTGGAGAAAGAATAACCAAAAAATTGCTTACGCCTGTGGGCGAAATAGGTGCGTTACTTCAGAAAATAAGTGAGAAGGGAATCACGGGTAGGAGAATAAGAGTTAAAAAAACCGGGAGAGAGGTACTTGAGCTAGAGAAAGCCGTGAATCTATCTTTGGACAGGATAGAGGAACTCATAAATGAGATAAAAACCATCTCAATGAATATAGCTCATGAATTGAGAACACCCCTTGCTGCCGCCAAGTCATCCCTTGAGGTCGCTCTGTTCGATTCTAAAAACACAGAAGATTTCAAGAAAAGAATTGCTGAAAGTGTGGAAGAATTGAATAGGGTCATCGAGTTATCCAATGCACTACTCTCGATTTCTAAACTGGAAAACGGAGGAGGCTATTCTTTTGAAGAAATAGACCTCTCAGAGTTACTTGCCAGAGTTATCGAAAAACATATGACCATTCACAGGGAACTCGAATTTGATCTTGATCTTGAACCGATGGTGAGCCTGTTCGGTGATAAAACTCTCCTTGAATCCGCTGTTTCCTGTCTTGTAGATAACGCCTGTAAACACTCCACTGATGGTATTGTGAAAGTCGTGCTCAGACATTCAGATGATGTTGAAATTATCGTTTCCAATAAGGGTAGTCCAATTCCAGAAGAACTGCAAAACAGGATATTCGATAAATTCGTAAGGGGTAAAGATAAAAGCGGTGGAGTCGGTCTCGGACTATACATAGCATCAAAGATCGTTCGTTTTCACCGTGGAAAACTTTTGTATGAACATGAGAATGGAATGAACACCTTCAAAATGATACTTCCTGCGACTTTGTTATAGAACCCCGTTACGTTATCATTTAAACGGGGTGGTTAGATGAAAGAAATTGGCTGGAAAGAGCTTAAATTAAAGGTTCACCTGCCTCGTTCAATAACAAGAGCCAGCTGTCTGCCAGAATTGAAGGAGTTCATAGGTCAGGAAAGAGCCCTGGAAGCCCTCGAAACAGGAATCAGAATGAACACCGTGGGTTTCAATATTTTCGTGTCGGGCCTTACAAATACTGGCCGCAGAACCTTCGTTAGAAGGTTCCTCACTGAGAAGATTGGAGACGGTGGTAGTTCCAGAGACTGGTTGTACGTTTACAATTTTGAAAATCCCCGGTCTCCAAATACAATTTCCACCAATGCTGGAATCGGTAGAAAGTTGAAGAAAGACCTCGAAGATTTCGTGGAAATAATGGTTAATTCTGTAAAAGAAGTTTTTCAGAGTGACGATTATCAAAAGAAAGTCAGTTCGCTTCAAAACGAAAACAATGAACGCAAAAATAATCTGTTAAAAGAATTGGTTGAAAAAGCGCGTGAAGAACAATATCTCGTTCAAATAAATCAGGCAGGCGTTGCAACGATTCCCCTATGGAATGACAAACCTCTCACACAAGAAGTATACGATGCTCTACCAGAGGAGTATCAGCAGGATATTGACAGGCGCGGTGAAAAGGTAAGGGATATGGTTAATACCTACATACTGGAACTTCGCAAGCTCGAACGTGAATACGGAGACAAATTGAAAGAATTAAACAGATATGTAGTGACTTTTGCAATCGAAGGTCACCTTGCTGAATTAAAGGAAAAATATAAAGAAAATGCAGAAATTGTGGATTTTCTCGAAAGACTCAAAAAAGATATATCAGATAACCTCGACTTCTTTTTTCACGAAAATCTTGATGCGATGAATTTCTTCAAACGGCGCTACGCAGTGAATCTCTTCGTCGATAATTCTCAAAGTACGGGAAGACCAGTGGTCGAGGAGATGAATGCGACATATTCCAACCTCTTTGGCCGAATAGAATACGTAGCAAAGATGGGAATGCTCGATACCGATCACACGATGATTCGTGCCGGAGCTGTTCATCGTGCAAATGGTGGTTTTCTCATCCTCGATGCGAAGAACGTTCTGAGTGAACCTTATGTCTGGAGTACTCTGAAACAGATTTTATTCGATGGAAGTTTAATGATTGAAAACCTTGAACACAGACTTGGATTGGTTTCTACCGTTTCTCTGAAACCGGAACCTATACCCATCGATGTAAAGGTCATTCTTATCGGTGAACCCTGGATATATCAGCTTCTTACAGCATACGACCCGGATTTCAAAAAGCTTTTCAAGATAAAGGCAGAGTTCGATTGGGAGATGGATTTCAATTCGAATTCTGCAGAGAAATTCTGCCGTTTTGTGCGTTCAATAACCTCCGAAAGTTCCCTTTTAGATTTCGATCGTTCCGCCCTAAAAGAAATAATAAGAAAAGCTGTTCAACTTTCAGGTGACCGAAAGAAACTTTCAACAAGGTTTGGTATGCTTAAGCAATTGCTGGAAGAAAGCTCCGGACTGGCGAAGGTAGAAGGTGCAGATCTTGTCAGTGGAAAACACATTGAAAAGGCGTGGAACAGCATGAAAAAGCGAGTCTCTCTTTACAAAGACAAGATCGAAGAAGAGTTCAAACGTTCTACCATTTATGTTGAAACAAAAGGAATTGCTGTTGGAGAGGTGAATGGACTAACGGTAGTTGAAACGGAGGATATGAGTTTTGGTATACCGGTCAAAATAACCGCAAAAGTGAGCCCAGGTAGTGAAGGAATCGTGGACATACAGCGCGAAGCAGGCTTAAGTGGCAAAATCCACACAAAAGCTTCAATGATCGTGCTGGGATATCTGAGTTCTCGATATGCACGCAGGTATCCACTTAGCCTTAGCGCCTTCATTTCCTTCGAGCAGGTTTACAGTATGGTAGAAGGAGACAGCGCCTCTGTGGCTGAGGTGGTTACGTTACTTTCAGCCATATCCGGGATCCCACTGAAACAAAGTGTGGCAGTCACAGGTTCCATAAACCAGAGTGGCAGGGTACAACCGGTAGGTGGTATTCCTCAAAAGATCGAAGGGTTCTTCAAACTATGCCAGATAAAGGGATTCAACGGTGAACAGGGAGTTATCGTTCCAGACAGTAATTATGACAATCTCGTACTGTCCGATGAAGTTGTCAATGCAGTTAGGGAGGGTCTGTTTCATATATGGACTGTGGACACGGTCGATGAAGCCCTGGAAATATTATCCGGAATGAAGGCGGGAGTACAGAATAAAGATGGTACTTACCCACCGGGAACTTTCAACAGGGCAGTTTGTGACAATCTAGAAAAATTCTATAAGATAGTTCAGTCTGAAGTCGAAAAGAGAAAAAAGAAAAAGTGAAGCTGCTGTTTGGGCAGCTTCATTACCATCCTTGAATTCCTCTCATGTAGAGTATATAGCCTTTCACATAGGATGCCACTTTTGAGAGCAGGTCAATGGTTAATTCATCCAGTTTAGACGTATCTTTGGTGCTTACCAGTTCATCGAAATATTCTTTAGTAGTAAATTCTTTACCACCGCTTTCTAGATCATCGCTCATGAGTTTTTTCATCTCATAATAAACCTCTGGAAGTTTTCTGCGGGCATATCTTCTGAGTTTTAAAGCAGCTTTTCGTGGGTCTGTTATTTTAATGGGTTCAGCTTCTTTTATTGCATTTATAAGGGGCTCATAGCCGGTCCACAACCTATATCCGCCGTAGAAATCATAAGCGTAGTGATAATTGGTAAAGGCGATATACCATTTGTCGAAATTACATATCAATTTCAAAAGCTCAAAGGTGGGGGCTGGGAAGGTATGAAAAGGCATTCCTATATCTTCTAGATAATGTATGGCCCGTGCCATGAACCTATAAGCCCAATAAGGGTCGCCCATGTTCCAGGCTTCGGTTGAGAGATAAGAAAAATATTCCACACTTCTTGAAACCTCGCCGAGTTTTATGAACAGTAGCCTGTATTCCATATGGCGCCAACCCTGACTGCCACCTGTTAATTTCTGCATCGAGTTCAGTTCAAGGTCCTGATCCATACCGAGATCTGGTTCATAAGAATACACAGAAAGAATCTGCCACAAAGGGGCTGCGTTGTTTACCGGCTCTGGATTTGGAAAGACAGGTATGAACAGTCCGCCATCTTCCCATGGGTTGTATCCCCGTCCAAGATAATCATCGAAATTAGCTTTTTCCGTGTTGTATATCCGAGTATCGATATTTTCATATGCGTATGGAGTGATTGTTACTCCAATTTCCATAATGTCCGGCATCGTCGAAACGATATAATATGTCAGAGCATCATGACCGGACCACGCAAAACCTGCAACAGCAAAAACCAGCAAGAATATAGTAAAAAGTCTCTTCATACAATCTCCTCCTCCTTTAAAAAATTATTCTAACATTTATCATACACCAATTCAAACTCATACAGCGTTTTCTCCAGACTCTCACAATCTGTTGGAACTGGTGACAATGAATAATAAAATGGATTGAGGTGACTACTTTGAATCATAATTGGAGAAGGAAATATCTTGAAGCTCCTCCCGGACTTATGTCAAAAACATACACAGAGTTATACAATGAGAACACGTTGAGAGATTACATAACACACTTCGCTGCCAGTACTGAAAAAGACTCTGTGATACTTGATATAGACTGTTCTGGCTGTAGTTTCTGGAAATATTTGCGGGAAACAGGCATAAAGATCATAGGTGTATCTGTGGGTAGCTGCAAGTCAAAAAAAATCCCGGATAGAGGTATAAGGATTCTGAAAATACCTTTTAGCGAAATTTCATTCATAGGGATTTTTGGAGGGTTCCTCTTTTTATTCGCCCCAAATTTCCTACCACCGGACGTCAATCTGGAAATTCTCAAAAAGGCTCATCTTGCCTTGAGACTCGGGGGAAAAGGGCTCATTGCCATCGAAGTTGAGAGAAATAGCGCAGATGCATATACCTTTAGTGAAGAGCTCAGAAAAAGCTTTCCTGTCATCGAAGGTGACAGACTCATAAATGGAAAGTACAGATTTATACCCACTGTTGATTCGGTGAAAAACCTTATCCACCTCGCCGGGTTCCAACTGATAAAATATACTCTGAAAGGTACCAAAGCTTTTTTCCTCGTAAGGAAATAGCCTCTTCATCTGCTTCTTATAGTTTTACAAATCAGACCATTGATGTAATAATTGACATGGGCAAAGGAGGTGCCGCATGTCAAAAAAGAGTATTGCCTTCGGCAGGATTCTTAGGAAGTTTAAAGATGACCCTGTGAAATTCAGAAGAATTCTAAAAGCTGGAATGGGATTTGAAAATCTGCGACGAAAAAAATTCCCGAACAAGAACCGACCGAGTTTTGTCAATACAATAAACTATCTGGCAGTATCAGAAGTGTTTAGAGCCCTCAAAGGGAATGATGTTGCCTGGGTAAACCTTCTTGCACCTTCTGAAATCCTTCTTGCAGCGGGATTGAGTCCAGTATCAGCCGAGGGAATCAGTGGGACCATGTCTTCGATGCATCTGGAAGATATTCCCCTGAACTTAGCCGCAGCCAACGGCGTTTCAAACAATCTTTGTACATTTCATAGAGCTTCCATAGGTACAGCTATGTGGCGCGTTTTCCCACGGCCCGAAATAGTGGTTACTACGACGATACTCTGTGACGGAAATCCAGGAAGCTTTTATAAAATCTCAAAATCGTACGGATCCCCTTTTTTCCTGATAGATGTACCCAGAGGTAGAAGAAGGGAGTACGTCCCTTATGTAGAAAAACAGCTTTACGAGTTGATTGAACTCATAGAAAGCATCACGGGAAATAAGTTCTCCTATGAAAAGCTTTCAGAATATTTAGAGAGGGAAAAGCAGACCGTTGAGAACCTGAACTATGCGAGAAGGTTACTGGCATCCAAAGCTGTCCCAATGTACCTGTACGAACAGATGAACACCCTTTATATCATGCATACCCTAGCTGGTAGTGAAGAACTGCTGAAGGCTTCAAAGGAGTTAATAGCCGATTTGGAAGATTCTTCTGTTACGCCCAGCAAAAGGATTCTCTGGTTACATATCCCTCCCTATTACGACAACGAGCTTTTCGAACTCTTCTCGCCCGATGGAAAAGTGTGGGTCATCACTGATGAATTGTGGTGGGACTGGCTATATCCAGTAAAACCGGAAGATCCGGTGAGGTCGCTGGCAGAGAAACTGGTATTCAACATCGGAGCTGGTACAGTTCAGGAACGCGCGGAATTTCTCCTAAAGCTCGCTTCCGATCTCCGGGTGTCAGGCGCCATTCATTTCTCTCACTGGGGCTGTCGTCAATCCAGTGGAGGAGTAGGCTATTTGAAAGACGCTTTTTCCATGGCGGAGATTCCCTTCCTCGAACTGAGTGGAGATTGCGTTGACCATAATTCGGAAAGCGCAGGACAATTGAAGACGAGAGTGAACGCCTTTTTAGAGATTCTAGGGGTGAGAGAATGATCTATTACGCATGTAGTTATGTGCCTCTGGAAATATTACTCGCCAGCAAGCTCCCTTTTGAAAGAATAGAAGAAACGGATTATTCTGAGGACCCGCTTGTCCATAGAAATCTGTGTGGTTATTGCAAAGCCACTTTTGAAAAGATAAAAACTCTTGATGAAAATGATCTGTTCATAGCAGTGGATTCCTGCGATGCTATGCGGAGAATAGGGGATCTCGTTCAGGTAGCGACAAAGGCGAGAACCATACACCTGAGATTACCCTGGACAAGGAATGAAAATGCCCTAGAATTTTACAAGAATCAATTAAAAGTTCTACTTGATGTTCTATCGGAATTCAGGGGTTATGAGATAACGAACGAAGAATTGATTGAGGGAATTGAAACTTTCAATACCCTGAAGAACAACATCTGGAAACTACACTATGATGGTTTCAAATATACTCAAATACAAAAAGCGATAGATTTAGCCTATTCCGGGAAACAATATGACCCGCTTCCTGAACATATAAAGGATGCACCCCGTCTGGCGGTAGTAGGTGGAATAATCAAAAACGTGAGCTTTTCGGAAATGATCGAAAGAGTGGGTGGTGAACTTATTCTGAACGAGACCTGTGGCGGGGTGAGGGGATTTACCGGGGAAATCAATACTTCGTCCCATCCTCTGGATGAAATCGCAAAACGAGTGATCCAACGGCGGGTACCATGTGGCCGTTTCGTAGACATGCGAGAAGGAGCATATCCTTTGGCTGAAGAGTTTAAAAAACTGAAAATCGAAGGTGTGATAAGAATGAGCCAGAAGTTCTGTGATTTTTTCGATGACTACCCTGTTCCCGGGGAAATTCCTGTATTGTCCTTAGAAATAGATTTTCCCCTTGGTTCTTTGGGCCAGCTTTCAACGAGGGTTGGCGCATTCATCGAAAAACTCAGGAAAGGAAATTGGAAAAGTGGATCTTCCAAACTTGGTAGAAAAGGACTATTCTTAGGTGTAGACTCCGGCTCGACAACAACGAATCTGGTGGTAGTGAATGCAGAAGGCAAGATGGTTTCATGGAAGGTCGCTCCCACAGGCATAAATGGAAGTGTAACTGCCCGAAAGCTTTTAGATGAGCTTTTCAGTGAACTCAACATAACGGCCAATGACATTTCTTACTGCATTGCGACGGGTTACGGACGGGATATTATCGACTTTGCCGACGAAAGCATCACGGAAATCACCTGCCACGCAAGGGGTGCGAGGGCTTTGTTTCCCGAAGCGAGGAGTATCGTCGATATAGGTGGACAGGATAGCAAAGTCATACGCCTTGACGAAGAAGGAAATGTCGTCGATTTCACAATGAACGACAAATGTGCCGCAGGCACGGGGCGCTTTCTGGAGGTCATGGCTAGAGTACTGGAAAAGGACCTTGATGCAATGGCAGCAGCAGCTGAGAGAGCTCGGAAAAATCTGGCTATCAGTTCCATGTGTACAGTATTTGCCGAGTCGGAAGTAGTATCTCTCATAGGTAAAGGAGAGTCGATAAACGATATCTCCGCGGGCCTTTTCAGGTCAATATCGAAACGTATTGGAGCAATGTACAAGAGAGTGAAAGGACAACCTCCGGTTGTTTTTACAGGCGGTGTTGCAAAAAACTCTGGAATTGTGAAAGCCCTTGAAGAGGAACTCAATATAAAATTTTTGATTCCTGAAGTCCCTGACATTGTGGGAGCTTATGGTGCTGCTATTATGGCGAGAGAAAAGGTGATGGAATGAAAACTACCAAACTACAGGTATCGCCTGAAACGCCTGAAAATGAAAAAATATCGACAGCTGTGGAATTCATTAAAAAAGGAGAACTCGTCGCCTTTCCAACCGAGACAGTGTATGGTCTTGGCGCGAATGCCTTTGATCCACAGGCGATAAGAAAGATATATCTTGCCAAAGGGAGACCGTCCGATAACCCACTAATAGTGCATGTTTCTTCGTTAGATATGGCGCAGGAACTGGTGATAGAAAGCGTGAGTTCTTACGAAATAGCGAACCGTTTATGGCCTGGCCCTGTGACATTGATCTTCCGAAAAAACAAACGTATCCCTGACGTCGTAACCGGTGGGATGGAAACAGTCGGTATCCGCTTTCCAGCCCACCCAATAGCACTTGCGCTCATATCCAGATCGGGCGTACCCATCGCAGCCCCTAGCGCTAACTTATCCGGCAAACCAAGTCCCACGGAAGAAAAACATGTACTCGAAGACATGGACGGCAGGATAGCCTGTATCGTTCTTGGAGGAAAGACACTATTTGGTCTGGAATCGACAATAATAGATATGACACGTAATAGGCCAACGCTCCTCAGACCTGGCCCTGTTTCTCCGGAGCGCCTTAAGGATCTGCTTCCAGAGCTGGTTGTGCCTGAGTTTGTAATGGCGAAGCAAGGGTATAAGGGTCCCGCGTTATCACCTGGCATGAAATACAGGCACTATTCGCCTGACGTGGAACTCATACTCGTCGAGGGAACACCGGAAGAATCTTCTAAAAAGATTGAAGAGCTCGTCAAGCAGAGCGAAAGGAAAACCGTGGTCCTTTGTACGGAAGAAACCAAAGAGTTGTATCCGAAAAATTTTGACAGAATTGTTTTAGGTTCGAGAGAAAATTTGTACATCGTTGCGGCTAACCTTTTTGGCGCGTTGAGAGAGTTACCCGCTCAGGGTTTTCAACTGCTCATATCGGAGGCTTTTCCTGAATCCGGAATTGGACTCGCAATAATGAACAGGTTGAGAAAAGCTGCCTGGAAGATCCTGCGCGTTTAAAATAAATGAGGTGGAAATCATATGCCAGACGTTTTTGGGATGGGAGAAATACTCGTTGATAAGATACGCACCTCTACCGGGGAAGAGAAGTGGCTGGCTGGGGGCTCAGTTTTCAATACCCTTATGAACCTGCATTTGATGGGTATCCCGGTAGCCTTTCATTCTTCTCTCTCGAAAGACGAAGAAGGATGTTTTCTTACAGAGCTTCTCGCGGAATCGGGGTTCTCTGTATCCCTCTTCTCCTCGTCTGAAAAGACTCTTTACGCTGAAGTGCAACTCGATTCCGGGGGCAATCCCACTTTCAAAATCTTTAACAGAGAACTGCTACATCTTTTGTTCGAAGAAAAGCACAAGACCATTATGAGAAATTGTAAAGTTTTCCATACCAGCGCTTTCTCAATAAACTACACAGGCTCCAGGGACGCTGTTCTGAAGGCCTTCGAGTTCGCACAAGAAAAAGAAGTTTTTGTTTCTTTCGACTTGAACATGAGGAGTCTTGAAGGAGATATTCCACCGGAGGAGTTGAGAGATATTGCTATCGAGCTGATGCTCACTGCTGATTTTACCAAACCCTCACGAGATGACCTTTCACTCCTGTTTCCCGATTTAAAACTCCCGGCAATAATCGAAATTCTGAGAAAAAGGGCACGTGGCAATGTCGTCATCACCCACGGGGGTTCTCCAATAATTCACATCAAGGATGGTGAAACAAGGGAAATTGAGGTGAACAAGGTCCCAGTTGTTGATGGAACAGGAGCTGGCGACGCTTTTAACGCCGCGGTTCTGGCGAGTGTTTTGAAAGGGATCCCCTTCTCAGAAGCCATTGAATCCGGTAAACTCCTCGCCTCCATGGTAGTTGGTCATTATGGAGCACTAGCTGGTCCTGAAGATCTACTAGCAGTAAAGAGTCGTATTTTTTAAGGATATTATTGAGACATCGACAAGGATTCGAAAAAAACCAAATTGATGGGTCAAGTCATCCAGATAGTAAAAATATAAAAGGGCCTTCAAGGGCCCTTTTATATCTTAGAAACTTCCATTTCCATTATTACCGCTTTCGATGGTCCGAGATTTGTTAAATTATCTTTCCCCACTCCAATAAAGTTTTTCCCAAACATATCAAAGAGGTTCGAGGAAATATTCAATTCAGGGAGCCTACCTATAAACCTTTCACCATCGAAGAGCAGTGGAAGCTGTACCGGAGTTGCAAAACTGCCATCCGGAGTGAAGTCACCTCCGCTGGCAATAAGTACAAAGATCGCTTCCCTTCCATCGAGTAGCTCCTTGAGAGTTTTGTCTGATTCTTTAATGCTCAAAGCAGAGACACCGATATCGGGCACAGAGTCATATTCACCAGCGGCCGCACCTGTTTGTGGAAGGTTGAATATTTTGGCTGTTTTTTTATCGGTGTAAGGGGAGCGCAGAATGCCGTTTTCTATCAACGGATAACGAAAATCTTTGTTCACAATCCCTTCAGCATCGAAGAAGGGTCCAAAAAAACCATCAATATGGTTCCGGGTTTGGTAGAGAGTGAAGGTATCGTTGAACAACTTCTGGCCTATTTTCCCGGAGAGCAAAGACCCTCCCGTTGCGAATATAAGACCATGCAAATCTCTGTAGAGCTTGATGAGAAACACGGGATTGCTCAGTAGAAAAACCACAGGATATTTCCCGGCCTTGAAATCTTCAATTTTGTTTTTATAAGCTTCACATATCTCATTGGTGATGCGCATAAATTCTTTCCTGTCATATTTCAAGCCTTCGTACCCGATAAAACCATCGAAGATATTACCAGAACCCTTGAATTTGAAGGCAAAACCAAGTTCAAGGAAAGTTCCGCGGTGAAATAAATCGAGCCCAAGATTATTTTTAATAGATGCCTCTATGGTTGTCAGGGTTGCTTTATTGCTGAAGCTGAAGTCTGGTTGCTGTCTCGACATTTCAGCGAGCAACTCCTCAATCTCATGTACAAACTCCTCTTCACTACTGAAGTCTGCGTGATAAACCATATTTAGCTCCAGATCCGATGAAGGCTCCACCGGGTACGATATCTCCAACTCCAGTGCTTCCATGGCCTTTTCGGTTAACTCCTGTTCATCTACCATACCAAGACCACCAGCTACACCAATCTTATTTTCCAAATAGACCCTCATCGCGGTTTTCGTTATGTCTTTCTTTCTTATTGAATCCACTCTTGTCGCTTCAACGTTTACAGCAAACTGTGATGTTTTCAGAATGTACTTCTCTTTTATCATTCGTCTCTCCCCCTATCTCACGTTTAAGCTTTTCACCCGGACATAAGGTCCACCGAAGCCAACGGGAAGCGGAAACTGCTCAAATTTTCCGCAACCACCCAGGGCGAATTCAAGTATTTTCACATCACGAGTCAGACCATCAATTTCATTCAATGTCTCAAAAACGTTACCCGTGATGACGGATATTTTAACTGGTTCCGCAATTCTTCCATGTCTGATCATATAGGCCATTGAAGGTGCCAATGTGAAGGTAGACATTCCAGAACCATGTTTCAGCGTTTCAACGAAGATGCCTTCTTCTATTTCTGAAATCATCTCTTCAAAGGTCAGCTTTCCACCCTTAATGTAGGTGGTCGTCATTCTGACAATAGGTTCAAATTCAAAGTTCAGAGCGCGGGCATTCCCGGTAAGTTCTTCGCCGAGCGCCGCTGCAGTTTTGGCGCTGTGTAACCTTCCATATAGTATCCCATTCTTGATGAGATACGTTTCTTTCGCCCTTGTTCCCTCATCATCAAAAGGCACATAACCTGTTCCCATTACGTTTCCATCGTCAACGATGGAAAGAAGCTCACTTCCTACCTTTTTCCCGATTTTCCACTCTTCTTTCATCGCTTCATCACCGAGCATGAAGTCCGATTCACTTTTATGACCAAAGCTCTCATGGGCGAAAACACCCGCCGCTTCCGGGGAAAGTACAACAGGGTATTTACCTGGTTTGATTTCAACGGCATCTTTCAGAAATTCAATGGCTTTATTTAACCTCGCTTCGATATCATGTTCAAGACCTTTGAGACTCCTGAAATAGTTAGAACCCCGGTCGAACCTGTCATCGAATTTCTTTTCGCCATCTGAAAGCTCATAACTTATCCTCATTCCTACCCGCTGGGTATCAAAAACAAGTGCTGCCCCTTTGCTAGAGTAGAAGCTTTTTGTGACTTTAAAATCGATGTAATTAGCTCTCCAGAGCTTTACGAAATCTGAAGTAGCTACAATAGGGGAATATCCCTTCAATAATTCAAGTTTTTCTTTCAGAGATATTTCGTTCACGGAGTCAGTACCGGTGAAATGCAAATATTCCCCGCTGTTTACCTCGAATTTTCTGTAAACGGGGTCATCTTCAATGCTTTCATTCGCGCTAGCCATTGCTGCGAGGGCATCTATTTCCCGCTGGATGTTATCAATATCACTCGTTGATGCATAGTACCACCGCTTGCCATCATACACCCTCACAAAGGCTGCTTTGTATGATTTTTCTTTCACATTATCGAGTCTTCCCATAGTTATTTGAATGGAAGTCTGGAAGACATCTTCGATTCTGACATCTGTGTAAAATCCTTTTGGGAACTTGTACATTCTTTTCCCCCCTTTTTTCTATCTGATGTTAATATTCAACACTGATAATTTTAGAATTTACTTCCTTGATAAAATCATCAAAATTGTCAGGAGATAACATTATGAGATAATCGAGGCCTTTAACTTCAAGCACAAGAACCTTTGAGCTCAAGGTCAAGAGTTTGGCTTTTTCTCCGTTTTTCAACTCGAAATCTCCTTTTTTATAATCACTGATGGAAGTACCCAGAGTTCTGAGAAGAGGTTTGAAGTTTTTGGGAACAGGTTCGTAGTCGGGTTCTTCATTCCAATCTATAACTTTAGCTGAAATCACTTCCGAACCTAAAATTGTTAGTTTCGAACTCTTTGAAAACTCTATTTTCAACGACCCATCTTCAATCGTAATGCCAGCTGAAGATATGCTAATGATGAGAAACAATGATAGAACCATTGCTATTATTAAAAGAATAGTTCTCCCAATCTTACCTCTTTCGCCTTTTTCAGTCATCATGATTGAGGTAACCACGCCGCTATACCGACCACACCATATGAGAACGCCGTATTCAGCAAAGCAATTTCAAATTCAAACTTCATAAGAGATCGCCGCCTTTTAGAAAAAATGGAGGCCTTTAGGCCTCCGAGGGGAGTATGAAAAGGGTTATCCTGGATATTGATCAGAAATGTAGTTTTTGAGCATCTTGTTTTCTATTTCCACATTCTTATACATGACTTTTATTATATCACCGATAGATATTAGCCCCTTCAGCCCGGTTTCGTCACAAATAGGCAAATGCCTGATCCTGTGCTGAGTCATGACGTTAATTGCGTACTGAATGTCATCATCGGGTGCACCGCAGATAACACCAGCTGTCATAACTTCTCTGACAGGAGTTTCCGAAAGTTTCAAGCAATTAGCGCACGCACGTTTGAGCAAATCTCTTTCTGTGAAAATACCAATGACCCTCTTGCCTTCCATGACCATAACAGCACCTATGTTCTTCTCAACCATGAGGTCAACGGCATCTTTTATCGATGCATCCGCACTAATTGAATAAACCTCCTCGCCTTTTTCCCTAATTATGTCCATTAATTTCATATACCTCCCCCTTTCAATTGTATAATATCACAATAGAGCAACTATTTTAAAACTTCTTTTTGATTCTGGCATTATTATTCAACTTTTAAAACAACCACGCAGGTTAATGAAGGCAATTGTAATCATAGAATAGCCTCTGTATGTAGAATATTATTTTCCATTGTACTTCCATTTGTCATAAGGACTGGAATTGATGTTTTTAACGCCGCTAATAAAGTCGATGAACTTCACTGAGAGTTCGGGGTCAAATTGTGAACCTGTACACTTTTTAAGTTCTTCTAAAGCCTCTTTGAAAGAAGAACTTTTTCTGTAAGGTCGGAAACCCGTCATGGCTTCAAAGGCGTTGATGATCGTTATCACCCTCGCCAGATACGGGATCTGCTTTTTCTTTAGCTTTCCAGGATATCCGGTACCGTCCCAATTTTCGTGGTGAGCAAGTATTTCTTCGGAAATTGCCGAGAGGTCCAGGGTACTTCTCGCAATGCGGAACCCTACCTCTGGGTGTGTCTTTACTACCTTCCATTCGGCTTTGTCAAGCTTGTCCGGCTTCATCAAAATATTCGAAGGCACAGCAAGTATGCCAATATCGTGAAATCTCGCAAGGAGTCTCAGATTACTGAGTTCTGTTGGATAAAATCCGAGATATTTCCCGAAATATAATGCAAGGTTTTCGACACGCCTACAGTGTTCTGCTTCGATGAAGTTATACTCGAAAAGGGTGTTTTCAAGAGCCGTGAGGACGTTCCTGCTCTTTCTATTGCTCTCCAGAACCTTATTCCGATACATAAGGTCTTCAGCTTCTTTGATCAATACTGGAATCGATTTGTCTAGGTTGTTACGGGTCGAATAGCCCAGAGAAATATCAAACACGATGTTTTCAACAACAAGCTTTTGAGAACAACCCATTCTTATCCTCTCACACACACATCTGGCTATCTCTTCATCGGCTTTTGGGAGAAGAATGATAAATTCATCGCCTCCCCATCTTGCAACGACATCTTCCTTTCTCACGGCATTTCTGAGTATATCTGCCGTTTTTTTGAGTAGTTCGTCACCTTTCTCATGACCAAAAGCATCGTTCACCAATTTCAGGCCGTTTACGTCCCCCATAACGACACTGAGGGGGACTTGTCGTTCAGTATCCAGTCTCTTCATCTCTTCTTCGAAGAACAATCTGTTGTAAAGGCTGGTCAATCTATCATGAAGGGATACATATTTCAGTTTTTCCCATGTCAGCACACTGCTGGTCATCTTTTTTCTGATTCCCACCAATATCTTTCCTTTGGTTGGACTCTCATAAAACTTGCCTTCGTCCTGAAACCATTCCACTCCACCCCAGTTGTTTATTACCCTGTACTTCACACGGTAGCTATCTGTTTCACCTGTAACATATTGGCTGATTCCTTTTTTCAGTGCTATTCTATCCCTCGCATCTATGAGTTCGTTCCAATCGATTTCCTCGACTTCTTCTTCATTGTATCCTAGAGCTTTCAGCCAGTGGGGATCTTTCAAGTAGAATACTTCTCCTTCTCTTTCTTCGGCTTCCCAGGTGCCAGAATTATGAAATTTCAGTACTAACTGCATTTTTTCATTCTGCTCTTTCATCGCTCGAGTTGATCTGGCTATCTCGATACAGAAACTAACCACCCTTCCAAGAGTCTCAAGAGCCCCAAGGGACTCAGGTGATTCTGCCACTTCGTTTCTCAATTTGTGGAGCAGAATCACACCATAAAGAATACGGTTAGTAAAAATCGGAAGAACCACATCCTGGCTAACACTTGCAGGGTCATACGGTAAGCAAATTAAGTCATGGGGCTCTCTCAAACTTTCAATGATGAACTGAGCATATTTTCTAATTTCATTGTTTTTGTCCCCTTTGCCTTCGATAAGTTTGAAAGCGCCACTTTTACCCCTTAAAAATATGAAGACATCCTCATAACCCAAAATTTCCTTCTTCTTCTCTAATTCACAAAAAATGTTGTGGAGAATATCTGGCCCCTTCATTGAAAGCATCTTGAGAATTATGTGGCTGAGATTGTTCGCAAAATCCAGCCTTTTTCGCAGAAAGGTCTCTTTCTCTTTCTGGGCACTGATATCAAGTACAAATATAATGCTCTGATTCGTTGTTTCGATGAATTCAATGTTTATAAGGACACTTCGTGTGGAACCGTCCTTTCTTAGGATTTCAAGTGCATATTCATCTGAAAACGAGTAGCCCCTCGTACGTCTGAGGATGTAAAGATCTTTCAACATATTTCTCATACCCGGGGGGATAAATTCAAGAAAGCTTTTTTTATTCTCAATCTCCCATTTTGCATACCCCGTAAGTTCTTCAAATGAGCCACTAACTCTGGAGATTGTTGTATCTGCTTCGATTGTAACTATCGAGATAGGTGAAGAATATCCCCTGGCATTATCCTTAAAGGTTTTGCTTTTCAGAAACAAAAACAGATATTTCCCCGTATCAATAATTTCAGAGCACAACTCTTCCTGAAAATCCTTCTTTTTCGAGGTAAAAACTCTTTGAGAACATGAAAAAGACGTTTCCAGTTCATCGATGGAGCTATTCAGAAGCCTATCGAGTGGAGTTCCCAACGAATTCGAAGCCAGTCTGTTAGCAAATACTATCTTATTGGCTACTTTATCAACGATAAGGAAAGCCTCCCCAAGGTTAAAGCCCTTTGGAGAAATCATCACATAATCCCTTCTATTTTCTTCTACAATATATCATGAAATGCAACTAAACAATATTTGATTGTGTGTTTCTTAAATATTACTTGTGTATTTCGTAAGCTCTCGGGCCATATATTTTCGTTCCTATCCTAACCATATTGGCTCCCTCTTCTATTGCAATAAGATAAGAATCAGACATGCCCATCGATAGCCATTTCATTTCGATGTTTCCACCACTGTACTTCATCGCCTCTTCAAAGAGCCTTCTGGTTAGACGGAAATATGGCCTAAGCTTCTCCGGACTTTCAAGGACAGGGCCCATTGTCATGAGTCCTTCAATCTTTATGTTTTTTAGTGCAGATAGTTGATCCAATAATGTGAAAAGTTGTTCTGGCATCACGCCACTTTTCTGAGGTTCCCTACCACTGTTGATTTCTATCAATACGGGCATTGTTTTACCAATGGCACCTGCTCTTTTATCTATCTCCATAGCGAGTTTCAAAGAATCTACAGATTGGATCATATCAAATATTTCAACAGCTCTCCTCACTTTGTTGCGTTGCAGATGACCGATCATGTGTAATTTACAAAGCCCTTTAAGAGCGCTAGCTACCTTCCAGGCTTCTTGTACGTAATTCTCTCCAATGTGTTCAATTCCCGCTTCGACAGATTCCACTATTTCCTCTATGGACCTCGTCTTGGCTGCGGCTACGACTGTAACATTCGGTGGGATTTCAGAAAGAATCATACGTACGTTCTCTTTTATGCCCATCAAAGCACCTCCCGTAACGCCTCAATTATAACGTCGCTTGTATTATATTGCACCAAAAAGTGCAGAAAGCTCAAAGTATGGTAAAGTTTATTCGGTATATTGTTAATCAGATCGTTCTAAGTTTTTTAAGTCTCTCTTCAAGGAGGTGTCTTTGTGGTACTGGAAGGTGAAGGTTTTCGGTTGAGGGCCACTGGAAATGAAGACTCCGAATTAAAGGCTCTGATGGAAGATGAAAGCATTCTCTCGAACATGTCAGAAAGACGCTGGTATACTGAACCAATGCCTTCTGAAATGTGCTTCAGGCTCGAAGTTGAGGGAGAATTGATTGGGGAAGTCTCTCTCAAGTCGATAAGGTGGTTCAATAGGAAAGCTGAAGTGAGTTTATTTATCGTTCCGAAATATCAGGGAAAAGGCTTTGGAAAAAAGGCTTTAAAGTTGTTGATGAAGCATGCCTTTGAAACCTTCAATCTTCACCGCCTTGAAGCGGAAGTCTTTGAGTACAATACCGTTTCACAGAAACTGTTGGAAAGTCTTGGCTTCAAACTCGAAGGAGTGTCGCGTGAAGCGCGATACTACAACGGAAAATATTGGGGTATCTTTAAATATGGCATTCTCGAGGATGAGTTTGTGAAACGCGAGAATAAAGAAGTCGATGAAACATAGCATAAACAGTAATAGCAATTATTTATTGTCCTGGGATTGATATATTCTGGCAGTGAGGTATAGATTTGATATACTAAAAGATTTCACAAAAACAAAGATAGCTGAATGTCCGAGCAGACATTGAACAAACTTGTGATACTCAATGAAACTGGCCGGAAACAATCCAAGATGTATTTTTGAATAGAGGTTCAACTTCAATGACACATTTCCGGCGTTTCTATTATGAGGACGGCCTTCAGGATATTCGGATAGTCCGTTATAATACCGTCCACTCCGAGTTTTATGAATCTCAACATTTCGCAGGGATCATTAATCGTCCAAGGTACCACTTTCAATCCAAGTTGTTGAGCTTCCTTCAAAACCTTTTCGTTGAAATCTGTGTATTTGGGTGAAAAGATATCCGCTCCTGTGGCTTTCACAAGTTTTGCGACACTGAAACCATATTTCCAGATCTTGAGTCCACCAAGCCATGCAGGATTACTAAGTGTGGATGCGCTTAAGAGAGCTGCTGTTTTTATGTTCGGGTTCTTTTCCTTTATGAGCATAATGGTTTTCCAGTAGAAAGACTGGACGATTACGTGATCTTCAAGTCCATATTTCTCCACCAGTGTCAACAGGGCATCGACAAATTCTTCCGGTTGTGCTGTTTCCTCAGGTGCAAGGGGTGAGACCTTAGTTTCTACATTCAACCAGACTTTCTGTCCTGTTTGGTTCATGTATTCCTTTATCAATTGAAAAACATCTTCCAGTTTTGGAATCTTTGCGCCAGGCACAGGCACCTGATAAGGCCAGTAATAGTCATCCCTCATTACACCTACATCATACTGTAGAAGCTCTTCATAGGTAAGATCTTTTATGAACACTTTTTCTTTTATGAACTTTCCGTTCTTTCTGACTTTCTTAGGATTCAGATATCTGTCGTGAATTACTACGGGAACTTTATCTTTTGTGAGACCCATGTCCAGCTCCAACGTAGTTACACCAATCTCTTCTAAGGCAAATTTAAATGCCTCAAGAGTATTTTCCGGTCTAAGCCCCCTGCAACCCCTGTGCCCTTGAACATCAAAAGCAAAAAGCGAAGTAATCAGCAATACAAAACTAGCGAATAAGAATTTTTTAAACATATCACCACCCCCTTTTCTCCTCCACGATTGTACCACCCTCATATAGAGTAGCAACAATTAAAAAATGGTCTCAAAAGACAATAGATCAAATTGCGTATCTCAAAAAGAGTGTGTACTTCTTTCGCTGATAATTTGAAATGTGATATATTCATTTTGTATTACATAAAAAAGTTAAACATTCAACCAATCACTTTATCATGAGGAGGTGTTGACATGAAGCGTTTGTGTTTTCTACTGCTTGTTTTAACCCTGGGCATAATAGCGTTTTCTGAAACTGAAGTTGCAACAAGTACTACTATCGAAGACCTGATTTCGCGAAAGATACTACTTGTTGAAGAGCTCAACACCCTCGAACTTAAGATTTCAGAGTTACTGAGCAGTGCTGCTTCCATCTCTCTGGAGGCACAAGATCAGTTAAACGAACTACGTTCCGAAGTGAACACGTTGATGAGTGAAATCGATAGGATAGGGAGTGAACTCGATAGTCTCAACAGCATCCAGAACGGACTGGCTAGAAATCTGGCGCAATTACAATCACAACTCAAGGACCTCGAAAAACGTATCGGGGAACTCGAACGTGATATCCTTGCACTTAAAGAGAGTATCAATAGTTTTGAAGAGAAATTCTCCAACGTGGAGGGAAAGATCACAGACATTGAAGAACAGCTCACCCAATTAACCAAAAAATCTAACCTCAACTTCATGCTTGCAATAGGAGGGATTATTGTCGCGATCGTTGCGGTCGTTTTGAATTTCCTCGTGCCTTGATTTTTGAATCATGTTAAAATCTTCGGGACAGCGAAGAAGGATGTGTATCATTTGGAGGATTTCAGGCAGAAGTTATTGAAAATAGCTGTCCCGATCACTATCCAGAATCTCATATCAGTAGGTCTTAATCTCGTTGATAACCTGATGATTGGCCAACTTGGGGCTACAGCCATCGCCTCAGTTGGACTTGTTAATCAGGTTATGTTTATACTTTTACTTGTTACTTTTGGTGCTTCCAGTGGGGCCGGCGTTTTTATCTCCCAATACTGGGGTGTCAGAGATACAAAAAGCATAGAGAAAACGATCACTCATATGCTTTTCGTCACCTTTGGAGCTGCCATTGTCTTTTTCACCATTTTATTCTTTTTTCCGCAACAGACCCTTTCACTGTTTTCAAAGGACATCTCTGTGATAAAGCTGGGAACTTCCTATTCAACGATAGTGGCTTTCACAGTATTCTTTACATCCTTCAGCTTTGTCATTGCTTTTGCTCTAAGGACTGTTGAGTGTGCGAAAATCCCCATGTACATCAGTTTGGTTGCACTGGGAATTAACACATTGGGTAATTACCTGCTAATCTTCGGTATTGGTCCCTTTCCGAAGCTTGGTGTCGTTGGCGCTGCAATTGCCACTCTGTTATCGAGGTCTATTGAGTTTCTTTTTTATGTTTTTATCGTTTACAGGAGGCGAACACCGGTTTGGCTTTCAATGCGGAGTTTTTTTAAGTTCGATCGGTTTTTCTTTGCCAAGATGATGAAGATCGCTTCGCCAGTCATAGCAAATGAATTTATGTGGAGTCTAGGGATGGCAGTGTACTCCCTTGTGTTCGCCAGGGTAGGCACTGCGGCGATTGCCACAAGAAATATTGTGAGCACCATAGACAGTTTTGGTTTCGTCTTTTTTGGAGGGATTGGTTCTGCTGCTGTGGTGATTGTGGGTTCAGAACTGGGGAGAAAAAGTTTCGAACGAGCTTTTAAAAGTGCCAAAAGATTGCTCAAAATCACACTGGTTATCTCAGTCCTCGCTGGTCTGGCAATCATCGTTCTATCGCGGATAATTATAAAGTTTTATAACATAGACGATCTCATAAGATCAACAGTCTTGACGTCTATCCTCATTATGGGCGCTGCGCTTCCCATAAAGATGTTGAATGCTGTAAATCTCGTGGGGATTTTAAGGAGTGGTGGTGATACACGTACAGTGTTCTATCTGGAAATCATCAGCCTCTGGGGGATTGGAGTTCCGCTGGTTATATTGAGTGGTCTGATTCTTAAATGGAGTGTCCCTGTGATTTATCTTATGATGCTTCCGGAGGAACTTTTCAAAATGTTGATCGGTGGTTTGAGATTTCGTTCGAGAAAATGGATGAAAAATGTTATAGAGTGATATAGAACAAGCAGCTTTGGTTTGTTATGATATATATGATGACCAAAAGAATGGAGGAAGTTTATGAAGTTCAATACTTTATTGATCATTATCGTTGTGGTTATGGTCGCTATAACGGCAGTGAACATGTTTATGAGCCTATCAAACAAGTTGAAGATTGAAACTATCGCGTATAGCAGCAATTATAGTTATGACACCGAGGGCAGGGTAAAAATGGACAGCGTCATGGAGATAAAGTTCCTGAAACCTCAGCAAATCGATGGATTTCTTGAGCAGTTCAACAAATCTCCGGCTGAAAAACTTTCAGAGTTTCAGAAATCCCTCGAGGACTTTTCGAGTAAACTTGGGCGCATGTTAACCGTTGAAGACTTCCAGTCAACTGCCACAGTTATTTCATATAACGTGGTTAAAGTTGAGGAAGTTGCGGTAGTCAGAGGATTTGCCAGCGTTAACAATGGACGGGTGAACACATCTCTCGGTGATGTAGAACTTGATCTTTCCGGTGATTCCGTTCTTACCATCGCGTTACCTGTCGGGGCAAAGGTTATCAGTATAGATCCTCAGCCCACGAGCCGCCCTGCTGATAATCTCCTCATCTGGAGCAATGCCGGTAGGATCAAATTCCCCGAGGTGGTGTTTGTTGTCGAAGAGTGAAATAGAAGAATATGCCGATAAATTTCTGAATATACTCGACACCTTTCGCCCCGCTGTCGTCCTCACCGGGGCTGGTGTATCCACCGCGAGCGGCATTCCGGATTTCAGAGGTCCGGATGGTCTTTACAATAGAATCTCACCGAAAATATTTGAACTCGAGTTCTTCCTGAAGAATCCTGATGTATACTACTCACTAGCAATGAGAAAAATACATGACCTCAGAGATGTTGAGCCCAACACGACACATGAATTATTGAGACTTCTCGAAGAGCAGGGGTTTGTCAATGCAATAATTACCCAGAACATCGATGGGTTACATCAGAAAGCAGGTTCAATGCGGGTTATTGAGCTTCATGGAAATGCCAATGAGTTCTATTGTATGAATTGCAGGAAGTATTATTCCATAGCGGTGGTCATTGATAAAGTCTCCAAAGATTCTATCCCTCATTGTTCTTGTGGCGGATTGATAAGACCAGATATCGTCTTTTTTGGGGAATCCCTCCCAGAAAGTGCTGTGATGCACGCACAAGAAGCGAGTGTGAACTGCAACCTCTTTGTGGTAATGGGATCTTCCCTTGTTGTTTTCCCTGCTGCCGGCTTTCCACGTGTGGCAGTAGAAAACGGTGCGTATCTTCTAATAATCAACCGCGGAGAGACCGGTCTAGACTATTTAGCCGATATGAAGTTCAACTGTGATCTTGAGTCATTTTCTAAAGTGGTCATCGAGAAACTAGGGCAACCGGGGTGAGTATTGCGTATCTCCTGAATCCGTACATATCTCTTTCTATGCAGAGATGATAATCCTTTCTGTGCTGTTTCACTAGTTCTTCAAGAGATTCCGCGGTGTAATCCGCTATCTCGAGATAAACCTTTTTCCCAGAAGGTAGCTGCTTTAAAAATTCTCTATAAAAATCCATTCCGTCGCTCCCACCATCAAGTGCAACCAATGGTTCGTATTTTCTTACCTGTATTTCCAGATTTGAAATGAGGTTACTCTTTATGTATGGAGGATTTGATATTATGACCTCAATTTTATCCAGCATAGCTTGAATTGGCAACAGGTATTCCCCCCACAAAAATCTCACATTTTTGATACCATTTATGCGCGCGTTCTCGATGGCAAGCTCGAGAGCTTCTTTTGATACGTCTGTCGCATACACTATAGAATCAGGAACTGTTTTTGCTATAACAAGGGCGATTGCGCCGCTTCCTGTACCTATATCTGCGAAAAAGCAGCACTTTTTATGGCAATCCTTTATCACTTTCTCGACAAGTTCTTCAGTTTCGGGTCTTGGAATGAGAACTCTTCTGTCAACCTTTAGATAGATGTTCAAAAATTTCTTCCAGCCGATTACATAATCCAGCGGTTCGCCGGCAAGTAGTCTCTCAACCGCGCTGGCGAGTTTCTCACTTTCTGTCGGGCTAATATAAATTTCCTCGTTGAGAAGAATCTTGTTTTCGGGGATTTCGAGAAGATCGCGAAAGAGATGAAACAAAAGAGAACGGGGAGACTCTATCCCCGCTTCTCTAAATTTCTTTTCAAGTTCTTTAAAGAGTTCCAGAGGTTTCATATGCCCAATATCTTTCTTACTTCCTCTGACGCTTTTTCCGGTGTCCATGGGGGATCAAAAGTCAGTTCCACATCGACATTGTTGACACCTTCAACATCCTGAACTTTGGAACGAGCGTCTTCTAAAATGAAACCCGCAAGTGGACACAATGGCGTAGTCATTGTCATTGTGACTTTGACATTGTTTTCATCATCAACTTCGATATCGTACACCAGACCAAGACTTACTACATCAAAACCCACTTCGAGATCATATACCTGTTTCAAAGCTTCCATTATCTGCTCTTTGCTAATTGCCATGCTCTCTCCTCCATTACTTGAACTCATCGGAAATCTCGATGGTGGAAGCCTCATAAAACACTTTGAAATCTTCTTCCAGCCATTCGTTCCAGAGTTCTTTTTTCATTCCTTCCAGGAGCTTTTCTTTTATATCCTCTTTGACGGCTTTCAACGGCTTTATAGCTGTACCTTCTTCATTGTGGTCAACCAGATAGATTATAAGGTATTTTCCATCATTTGTTTTTTCTATCGAATTAAGGAGCCCAGGCTTGAAGTTATCAAAGAGTTTTTCAACAAGCTCAGGATTAATGGCCTGTATATCAGTTCTTGCATACTTGACAGGCTTTGAACTGAATTCCAAAACGGGATCTGAGGCGTTCTTGGCTTTTTGTAAGAATGAATAGGCTTTTGTAAAAGTGTCGAATTCTTCAAAATAAAGCTCTACGAATTCACCCTTTATTTTAAATTCATCTGGATTTAGATTATAATATTGTTCGATCATTTCATCAGTCACAGCACTCGAAGCATCACCCGTTACCGCACTAAACAGTGCATTAAAAGCGTTCTTGAAGATTATATCTTCGACAACCTGCAATTCATAGGATTTCAATCCTTCGGGATATCCCTTCAACATGTAATAAGCATCAGCTTCTTGAAGGGAGACACCACTTTCTTGCAGACTGTTCAAAACATATTCGTGTACCTGAAGAAAGATTTCTTCTCTGTTGATTTCCATGCCATGAAGTATCGCATATTGCACGATGAGCCTTTTCCTGATCAAATCCTCAAGAACCTTTTGTTCATATACCTTTAGTAATTCTTCACCTGCTGATGTGTTGAGAAGCACATCCGAAAACAACGGGTCAACATCAGAAATCTTCTGTGATATTTCCAGATAACGGGGCATCACTATTGTATTGAATAGCATTAAGGAAATTGGCTCTCCGTTTACCGTTGCAACAGGAGTCGTTGTAGTGGCAGCCATTTCAATAGGAAGTTCGGTGTCTGATACATCGGCGAAACCAGGTATTACCAATAAAATTACAGTTATGACGAGGAACAGTGCCTTTTTCATTCATCGCCCTCCTTTACTTTATTCCAGTAAGTATCAAGCTCTTCGAGGGAAAGCTTTTCAATTTTAAGACCTTCTTCTTTTATGAGACTCTCAACAGCCCTAAAACGGTTCACGAATTTTTCCGTTGATCGTCTCAGTGAAATCTCCGGGTCCACTGATATGAATCTCGACAGATTTACCAGAGAAAAGAGGAGGTCACCGAATTCTTCGTCTATCTTCCTCTGGTCCCCGGTCTTTATCGCTTCTTCTAGCTCTTTGAACTCTTCTTTGACCTTCTCATAAACCCCAGAGTTATCCTTCCAATCAAATCCCACTTCTGATGCATTTTCCTGAACTCTACGGGCAAGGCTGAGGGCTGGAAGAGCTCTGTTTATCTCACCAATTACGGACTTCATTTTTTTCCCTTTTTCCGATGCTTTTATCTCTTCCCATTGTCTATACGAATATCCTTCCGATTCACCAAAAACGTGCGGATGTCTCCGTACCAGCTTGTTTGTAAGCTTCTTTATGATATCTGAAATATCAAAAGCGTCTCGCTCCGCTGCTATCTGTGCGTGAAAAACCACTTGCAATAGTAGATCTCCGAGTTCTTCTTTTAACTCCTCATCATCTCCTTTGTCTATGGCATGTAGCACTTCATACGCCTCTTCTATCAAATATGGTTTTAATGACGCATGAGTCTGCTTCCTATCCCATTCGCATCCATCGTCACTTCTCAGAATATGCATGATCTCAACGAGTTTCTCAAATGCCTTACCTGCGTTCATCGAAAAACCTCCTATTTACAGTATTCCGGCTCTGAAAAGTCTCCTTTCGCTCACATTTTTTTCGAGCAGCCATGAACGCGCCACGTCGTGTGTTAAAACTTCCTTTACAGGTTTAAATGTCAAGCGATGCCAGAGAGAGGGGCCATACTGTTTTAATGCCTTGATATGTTCCTTCGTCCCATAACCTTTGTGGACTTCAAAACCGTACTGAGGAAAGAGATGATGTAGTTTCTCCATTATTCTGTCCCTCGTGACTTTTGCTACTATCGAAGCCGCGGCGATCGAGGCACTCTTCTTGTCTCCAGAGACCACACATGTTCCCTTCACGTTTACCTTCAAGCTTCTGCCATCTATGATGACGAAGTCCGGTCGAACCGCGAGGTTTTCGACTGCTCTGATCATAGCAAGTCTCGTTGCCTTTAAAATGTTGTACAGATCTATTTCTTCTGCTGAGGCTATCCCTACTCCAACAGTAGCAGTCGCTATAATTTCATCGTAAAGTTCCTTCCTTGTTTGTCTATTGAGGTTTTTTGAATCGTACAAACCTGGGATAGGTTTGTCCAGGATGACTGCGGCCGCAACTACAGGCCCGGCAAGAGGTCCACGACCCGCTTCGTCTATCCCGGCGACAATTCCATGCTCCCTTTTGTAACTTTCGTCAAATGCAATCAATTCATCGATCAATTCAGAATACCTCATAAAAAAATTATACCCTAGCTAACTTGTCTATTCCACGCATGATATATATAAATCATTCGTATTAATCTTAATTTCAAAACAATTAAGGCTACTTGGCTATGGTAGTTTCATTAATATCTGATTTACCGTGAATATACTGGATAAAAAGCAATTGACAATCTCCAGTTAACATTCTCATTTTAAAATAAGTTTGAGAAGGATAACCCCCTATCCCCCTTGAAATAGACCCCCCACATTAACCGGATCTTATGATCCGGATTTTTTTTGGATATAAATAAAAAGGGAGCCTCTAAGGGCTCCCTTTTTATATCACAATCAGGCGGGATGTTCTTCTGTTCCTTCGATCTCAAACTCGGATATGGGAGTCTCTTCTACCTGAATGTTGGCATACATATCGAGGCCTGTACCCGCCGGTATCAACTGACCAACAATAACGTTTTCTTTTAGACCAAAGAGTTTGTCTACCTTCCCCTCCACAGATGATTCAGTCAACACCTGAGGAGTTTGCTGGAAAGAAGCTGCCGAAAGCCATCCTTCACTTTCAAGAGAAGCCTTGGTAATTCTCAAAAGTCTTCTCTTGAACTTGAGAGGTTCTTTCATCTTTATCTGGACTTCCCTTTCAGGTATGATTATGTCAGGGTTGACTTCCTCGAGGAGTTTCTGATATTCTTCTTCCTCAACATCATAGATGATCACGTCTGATACGCCTTTTTCTATAAGGGTGTTCAACAGCTCTTCAGTTATCATTTCGTTTTCTGAGGCAAGTTTGACTAGTTTTCCATCATCATCTTCAACTAGGATTCTCCTCGCTAGCCTCTTTCCAAGTACGTATTCTCTGTTTTCATCGACCTTCTTGTTGGCTTCGTAAATCTTTTTGTTGATCTCCCTTACTTTCTGGATGCTCAGCAGGTCTCCAGGCAAATGATCGGTATCACCGGGGTCTGTAACCTCTACCATGGACAGCATCTGCCTGATTATGAGCTCGAAGTGCTTGTCATGGATCTCAACACCCTGCTCAGCGTAAACTTGTTTGATTTCCCTAAGCAGATAGAAGGCAGTTGGAATCACACCAAGTTTTTCCATGAGCTTTCTTGGTCTGATAGTACCTGTTGTCAATGCCTCACCTTTAAGAACTTTATCTCCTATACTGACTTTGGGCTTCACAACACTTGAAAGATCGTATTCTTTTATCTTTCCATCCTCAGTTTCTATGAATACTTTTCTTCGTCCCTTTTCATCAATAGATATGTCCTTAACAAAACCTTCAACCTCACTGAAGATGGCCTCGGGGTCCTTGAGCTTCTTCCTGGCTTCGAATAGTTCTTCTGCCCTGGGTAGACCCCTGGTAATGTCTGCGCCTGTTGCAATACCACCTGTATGGAAAGTTCTCATAGTGAGCTGTGTACCGGGCTCTCCGATGGACTGTGCCGCGACAATCCCAACAGCCTCTCCAACATTCACAATATCGTGGTTAGAAAGATCCATTCCATAGCAGGCGGCACATACACCCTGTTCAGCCTCACAGGTGAGGACAGAACGAACTATAATGGCGGGCCTGACTTCAAGTTCGGTGTAACCTGCTTCATACATTTTTTTAGCAGTAACTACATTTATCTTTTCCTGATATCTGACGAGCTGGACACCATCTTTGTCTTTGAATACTGGCCCCACATAGACCTTGCCCACTGCAGGATAGGAATGTACTTCTATTTCCTTCAATCCCGCATTCTTAAGCTTGTGGAGTAACTCTCCAGTGACTTCCGTTCCGGCTTTCAGGAGTTCTCCTTCCAACTCGACATTCGAAGCAAGTTCTGTGTAATGAGATGGTTTTGCAACCTTTAATAGTTTTAACTTTTCTTTGCGTATAACGGGGATGGTTGCTTTGAAGCTCGAGATGAACTTTGCATCATCATCCCTTATCATCGTGTTTCGAGTGTATTCTTTCCCAGTTTCTGGATGCTTTAGCACATTTCCTGTTCGTGGATCAATTATATCCACCGCGAGGACTCTTCCGAAGAGGAACTCTTCCAACTTTTCAATTGTCACGTCATCAGACATCAATTCAATGGCTTCAAGACCTTGTTCCGTTCCACAGTCGGGTGTTGTTACTGTAACTGACTGTGCCACATCGACGAGTCTCCTGGTCAGGTAACCAGCGAAGGACGTCCTCAGCGCTGTATCAGCAGAACCCTTTCTCGCACCATGAGTTGATGTGAAGAACTCGAGTTCCGTGAGCCCATCCCTAAAGTTCGAAATTATTGGGACTTCGATGGTCTTACCTGACGGGTCAGCCATAAGACCTCTCATACCGGCGAGCTGCTTCAACTGGTCGACATTACCTCGCGCACCGGAATCGACCATCATGAATACCGGGTTGAACGGATATTTTCTGAATTCTTTGACCGTCTCGTTCATGAGCTCTTCAGTCGCCTTTTCCCATATCTTTATGATCTCTCTTGATCTGTTTTCGGCGTTCAAAAAGCCTTTGCGATACATTTCTTCAATCTGGGCAACCTTTTCTTCAGCACGTGCTATTACTTCTTTTTTCTTCGGGGACGTGATGATGTCTCTTATCGAAATCGTAAGACCACTAATGGTGGCATAGTGGAACCCGAGCCTCATCATATCATCAAGCAGATCGGCAGTTCTATCAATTCCGTGCTTCTGGAAACAGTCGTATATTAACTTCTTTATCTGCTTTTTACTGAACTTTATCGTATAATCCCTGAGGTCTTCAGGAACGATAGCATTGAATATTATCCTTCCCACGGTTGTGAGAGTCAGGTCACCGCTGGTTTCTTTGAACTGAACAAGTATGGGTTCATGGAGCTTGAGTTTTCCAGCGTCATAGGCCATAAGGGCTTCTGTGACTGAACCAAATTTCCAGTTAATCTTTTCCAGTGCCTTTTCCCTGACTCTACGTCTGACTTCCACATCACTGAGGCCTTCCCTTTTGAGTTTGTCGTAATATCCCAGGAGCTCTTTCTCAAAAATTTCGTAGTCGTGATTGACGGTGGTCAGGTAGTATACTCCAACGATTATGTCCTTTCCAGGCATCGAAACAGGTTTACCGTGAGCAGGTGATATAACGTTGTATCGACTAAGCATAAGGAATTTCGCCTCAGCCTGCGCAGCCGCTGACAGAGGCACATGTACCGCCATCTGGTCACCATCAAAGTCCGCGTTAAACGGTGCACAGACGAGTGGATGCAACTTAATAGCATTACCTTCCACCAGTCTCGGTATGAATGCCTGAATGGAAATTCTGTGAAGTGTCGGAGCCCTATTCAGAAGCACCGGATGTCCCTTAATAACTTCTTCAAGCACTTCCCAGGCTTCTGGCATTTCTTTCTCTATTATCATCTTCTTATACTTTCTCGCAGTCTTGCTGGATTCAGTACCCAGAAGTCTTCCAAGTACAAAGGGCTTGAAGAGTTCCATGGCCATTCGTTTTGGAATACCACATTCGTGTATCTTCAATTCTGGTCCGACAACGATGACCGCACGGCCAGAGTAGTCCACACGTTTACCTAGGAGATTTCTTCTAAATCTACCTTTCTTACCTTTGACAAGGTCTGTCAACGATTTTAAAGGTCGTCCGGACCTGTCGGTAACGGCCTTTCCAACTCTGCCGTTGTATATGAGAGAGTCCACAGCTTCCTGAAGCATGCGCTTTTCGTTCCTGATGATGATGTCTGGAGCGCCGATTGATAGAAGTTTAGCTAATCTGTTATTTCTGTTTATGACTCTCCTATAAAGGTCGTTGAGGTCCGTTGTCGCAAAGCGACCACCCTCTATCTGTATCATTGGTCTCAAGTCGGGCGGTATTACAGGAATGGCTTCCATGACTATCCATTCTGGTTTATTACCGGATTTCAGGAAGTCCTTTATGAATTTCAGCCTTCTCAAAAGTTTTAACGCCCGGGCACTGCTCTTCGGTATGGTTTTGAGTTCATGCTCGATCTGTACCTTGAGTTCTTCAAGATCAAGGTTCTGCAGTAATTTTTTTACTGCTGTAGCGCCATAATCACACTGTATTTTCCCCGGGTATAGTTCTCTGTACGCTTCATATTCATTTTCAATTATGATGTCTCCGATCTGATGACCGGTTTCCTTGGCAACTTCTTCGTCGATTTCGGTAACAATGACTATAGGTCTGTCATTCTCCGTATCCGATTCCACTTCGAATTTGTCGGGATAATATTCGTTAAAGATTTCATATTCGGAAAGGGAAAGCACTTCATCTTCGAAGAGGAATCTATCTGCAATGGTGTCGCCTTTTCTTACCTCTTCTCCATCCTGCACATATATGAGTGCTCCTTCAAAAATGGGATACTTTTTCTGTATACCATTTGCGCCCTCAATGATGATCCAGTTCAATTCCCTTTCCGTGCTGCTCATGGTGCTCTCTATTTTGACTTTTCCGTCGATGTCCGAAATCACCGGACCTTTGGGATTCTTGACTTTAAAACCTTGTTCGACTTCAAAATCAAGCTTTTTAGAATATATGTCATATTCAGTCTGATAGAGTGTCATTCCAGCGAAAAAGTCCGTATTTTTCGGATTGGTTATCACGTAGAGTTTTTCGATGACTCTCTTTGAACCGTAGTAGATTATGTTTTCAAGGTCTTTAGACTGAATATTCAAAAGAGAAGCAAGAATACTCGGGGCACTCTTTAGATACCAGACATGAACTACCGGGGCAGCCAGTTCGATGTGTCCCATTCTGCGTCTTCTGGCTTCTTTTGATTCCACCCGGACGCCACAGCGTTCACAGACAGTGCCCTCATATTTCTTACCTTTGTACTTTCCACAGGCACACTCATAGTCTTTTGTGGGACCAAAAATCCTTTCACAGAACAGTCCATCTCTTTCCGGCTTGAACGTACGGTAATTTATCGTTTCGGGTTTTTTGACTTCACCGCTGGACCATTGTCTTATTCTCTCCGGAGAAGCGATCCTGATCTGAACAGAATTGATCTTCCTTCTAAACGTACTTACAGCCATCTTCTTCCCTCCCTGAGGGATTCATTCCCTGTTTTTCATAATTTATCCACGTCGACCTCGTTACCGTCCTGATCGTAAGCGCGAACGTCCATTGCAAGGCCCTGGAGCTCTTTAATGAGAACCTTGAAACTTTCCGGTAGTCCGGGTTCAGGTATTGTATGACCTTTCAGAATGGCCTTGTAAACCTCGTTTCTTCCTTTGATATCGTCGGATTTTATAGTCAGCATCTCATTCAGTGTGTGAGCAGCACCATGGGCTTCCAATGCCCAGACTTCCATTTCACCAAATCTCTGACCACCGAAATGGGCTTTTCCGCCGAGTGGCTGCTGGTGTATGAGAGAGTAAGGACCAGTTGAACGGGCGTGAATTTTGTCTTTAGCTATGTGAACGAGTTTGAGCATATACATCACACCTACGACGATCGGTGAATCGAAAGGTTCTCCCGTTCTTCCGTCTCTGAGAATTACCTTTCCATTCATTTCTTTTTCAGAATCACCGGCATCAAGGTTCTTCTCTTTTCTCGCTCGATAAAGCTCTTCCATTATTTCATACTCCTTAGCCCCATCGAAAATGGGTGTTGCGAAGTATCTATTGGTGAGTTTGCCGAGCCAGCCGAGATGCGTTTCAAGGACCTGACCAACATTCATACGAGAAGGAACGCCCAGAGGCGAAAGAACGATCTGGATCGGCGTGCCATCAGGCAGGAATGGCATGTCTTCTTTGGGAATGATGTTGGAAACAACACCTTTGTTTCCATGACGACCAGCGAGCTTGTCACCAACATCGAGGGGCTTCCTGCATGCAACGTAAACTTTGACGAGTTTGTTTATACCCGAGCCAAGTTCAGAGATATCCTCTTTATCGAAGACCTTCACATCGATAACCCTTCCTTCCACACCATGCGGAACTTTTAGAGAAGTATCTTTAACGTCTCTACCTCTGTCTCCGAATACAGAGCGGATGATCTTTTCTTCAGGTGTGGTATCGGATTCCCCTTTGGGCGTAACCTTTCCAACAAGGATATCTCCGGAACTCACGTAAGCACCAACTCTGACTATTCCGTTCTCGTCCAGATTTCTGAGGAGTTCTTTAGAGACGTTTGGGATATCGGCCGTTATCTCTTCTGGTCCCAACTGGGTATCACGTGCTACGGTTTCGTACATCTCAATGTGAAGTGTGGTAAAGGTCTCTTCCTCCAGCAATTCCTGGCTCACGAGGATAGCGTCTTCGAAATTATATCCTTCCCAAGGCATGAATGCGACTAGCACATTCTTACCCAGCGCAAGTTCACCCATATCCGTTGAAGGACCATCAGCTATGGGGTCACCTTTTTCAATGACTTCACCTTTCGAGACGATGGGTCTTTGATTTATTGTTGTATCCTGATTGGTTCTGATAAATTTTTGAAGCAAATACTCATCGTAAACAGGTTTCCCATCAGAACCAAGAACAGGTTTGTCGTTTTCATCAAGGCGTTTAATAACGATTTTTCTGGCATCGACTTTTTCTACGATACCTCTGTATTTTGCCAATACAACGTACCCTGAATCTCTTGCGGCTACGGCTTCAACACCTGTACCGACTATTGGAGCTTCGGGTTTTATTACAGGAACCGCCTGACGCTGCATGTTTGATCCCATGAGGGCACGGTTGGCGTCGTCGTGTTCAAGGAACGGTATGAGGGAAGTCGAGACACTGACGATCTGTTTTGGAGAAATGGCCATGAGTTCAACTTCGTCTCTGCTGACGAATTTAACCTCGCCCGCGTGTCTGACTTCGACAGTTTCAGCGACGATTCTCTTTTCCTCGTCAACATCTATTGTAGATTGGGCGATTCTGTAATTTTCTTCTTCATCGGCGCCCAGAAATACTATTTCATCCGTAAGTTTTCCTTTAACCACTTTTCTGTAAGGCGTTAGAAGGAATCCGTATTTATCCAACGTTGCATACGTTGAAAGGGATGTCATGAGACCAATGTTAGCACCTTCGGGTGTTTCTATAGGACACATTCTTCCGTAATGTGAATGATGCACGTCTCTGACCTCGAACCTTGCATGTTCTCTCTTTAGACCACCTGGACCAATGGCCGAAAGCCTTCTTTTGTGTGTTAATTCTGCCAGTGGATTAACTTGATCCATGAACTGCGAAAGCTGGCTGGTCGCAAAAAATTGATGAAGAGTGGTCATGAGTGTCCTGACGTTAACGAGACCCTGTACTGACAATTTTTCGAGAGAATTGTACAGTGTAAGTCTCTCTTCCAGCAGTTTGTGTATTCTTATAAATGCCTTTTCGAACTCTGTCTGCATGAGTTCACCAACAGTTCTAACTCTCTTATTTCCAAGGTGGTCCTTGGTGTCCAGCATTTCCGGATGTGATTGGATTTCAGTCAGGTGCCTCGCTGCAAGAACGATATCCATTGGTACGAGAGCAAGGGACTTTTCATCGTATTTAATATCTTCAGGAACATCATCTCTTCCCTCAACTTCGATGAGGTAATCCCTGTACACCCTTTTTAGTCTGTGATTTAACTTATATCTTCCCACGTCTGAAAAGTCAAATCTGTCCGGTTCAAAGTACAGTCCATGCAGGTAATTTTTCGCCGCATTTATTCTGGGGATTTCACCGGGTCTCAACTTTCTGAATATGGCGAGATAGGCCTCGTCTTGATTGAGATCCTCACCGTAGGTCTTGTGGAGAGATTCCAGAGTTTTCATAGCTACTGGCATGGGAAGTTTAACGGTTTTCACGTCTGATTCCAGAATCTCTTTCGCCAGAGCTTCGGTGAGAACCGCTCCCTTTTCGGCGATTACGCTTCCTTTCGATGAAACCTCTTCGAGAAGTCTGCTGCCTACATGTTCAAACAAACTAATCTCGTCTTTCGCATCAACTTCATGAATGAAAAGTCTCAAAATATCAAGATCGTCTACATATCCAAGGGCTTTCAAGAGCAAGAATAGGTTCATTTTCCTTCTTCGATCAATTCTGGCCTGGAGGATGTTTTTATTGGGGTTCAAAAGTATTTCCAGCCAGGCCCCTTTGACAGGCAAAAAGTGAGCCACAAGAATAGGCATTGCACCACTTGATGATTTCGTTGGCTCATCAACGAAATATACACCAGGTGATCTGACAAGTTGGTTTACTATAACTCTCTCCGCCCCATTGATGACAAAGGACGCGCTGTCCGTCATATAAGGGAGGTAGCCAAAAAACGCTTCCTCTTCTTTTATCTCACCACTAGCGAGATCGGTTATTCTGACGGTAACGTAAAGGGGAACGGAGTAAGTCAATCCCTTGTCCTTGCATTCCTGAATAGTGTGCTTTGGCTTACCCACTCTGGTGGAAACAAAATCTAGTGTGAAGCCCTTTTCACCTTTGCGAATGTCACTACGTTGAATCTGGGATTTGATAGGAGAATACTTCTTGAGTACTGAAAGGAGTCCTTCATCAATAAACCATTGGAAAGAACGGGTTTGAATCTCGATCAGGTTTGGAATTTCAAGGGGCTCAACAACTTTCCCAAAGACCCAGCGCTCACGCTTCGCGAAACTTGCCTTCCTCATCTAATCACCTCTCGTCAACTTGAGCACACCAAACCCACATCAGGAAGTTCCCTGATGTGGGTGCTATTAATTATAGACCGATTTTGTAAAGCAGAGGTTACCTGATTACTTCAACTCAACTTCAGCGCCAGCTTCTTCGAGCTGTTTCTTGATGTTTTCGGCTTCTTCCTTGGAAACGCCTTCCTTGATCACTGCATCAGGTGTGCCGGCCTTTTCAACGAGTTCTTTGGCTTCTTTAAGACCGAGGCCAGTGATCTGCCTTACGACTTTAATCACGCCGACTTTCTTCTCACCAAAGGACTTAAGAACAACATTGAACTCAGTCTTTTCTTCTTCCTGAGCAGCAGGTCCAGCTGCAGCACCAGGGACAGCAGCGACAGCAACAGGGGCGGAAGCGCTAACACCGAATTCTTCCTCAAGAGCCTTCACCAGTTCAGCAAGCTCAGCAACTGTCATTTCCTTAATAGCCTGAATGAGTTCCTCTTTTGTCATTTTACCACACCTCCAGTTTATTCTGATTTTTTGTCCTTAATAGCATTGAGAGCGTAAAGGAATTTCGTTATTACGCCGTTAAGCGCATAAGCAAGTCCACTGATGGGGGCGGCAATACCACCAACGACCATCGCAATGAGCTGTTCTTTGGAAGGCAGTCGTGCGATATCGGCGACTCTGCTTTCGTCGAAATATTTGCCCTCCAGATAGAAGCCCCTGAGAGCGGGAAGCTTATTCCCCTTGGCGAAGTCATAAATGATCTTCACTGCTTCGACAGGGTCATCTTCGTAGACCATGAGAACAGCGGTGGTTTCGTGTACGTCATTGGCCCATTCTTCCTCGTTATACCCGGCCTTTCTCAGCGCAAGGCGTAGGAGAGTGTTTTTCACTACCTGGTATCTTGCTCTGTCTTCATACCTCTCAAAGAGCTTGCCCCTGAGTTCTGAGATCTGAGCAACGTTAAGTCCTTTGTAGTCTGTAAAAAGAATCAAAGATGATTTTTCAAGTCTTTCTGCAAGCTCCAGGACAAATTGCTCCTTCTTTGCTCTTGTAAACATTTGCCGGGTGCACCTCCTTTCAAAAAAAGCGGCCCGTGAGGCCGCAGAGATTGTTGTTATCCGTACTCTTCTGCGTACCTCGGCAGGTGGCTTACGCCTTTAAAAACCTGCTGTCTTCGGTACATGCATATTCAGTTGTTCACTTTTTACTAATCCAGAATCTTACCGTGATCAAGTTTTATGCCAGGTCCCATAGTTGTAGTGACGGCAACTTTCAAGATGAACCTACCTTTGGCTGTCGCAGGCTTCATCCTGGAAATTTGCTCTAGTGCGGAAACTATGTTCTCCTTGAGTGCTTCCTTTTCAAAGGATTTCTTACCAACGGGCAGATGCAGGTTGCCTGTTTTATCGTTCTTTATCTCAACTCTACCTGCTTTGAACGCTTTTACAGCTTCTTCTACATCATTCGTGACAGTTCCAGATTTTGGTGAAGGCATGAGTCCACGGGGACCGAGAATTCGACCGAGTCTTCCGATTTCTCTCATCATATCAGGAGTCGCGATTGCGACATCGAAGCCCGTCCAGCCGCCCTGAATTTGCTGAATGAGCTCATCGGAACCGACAAAGTCAGCTCCGGCATTCTTAGCCTCTTCAGCCTTTTCGCCTCTGGCAAAGACGAGAACCTTCACATCTTTACCTGTGCCATTGGGAAGGCTTATCGTACCCCTTATCTGCTGGTCGGATCTTGTTGGTTCAATCCCGGTCTTTATATGAAGCTCTACAGATTCATCGAATTTGGCTGAAGGGAACTGCTTGATAATCTCGAGAGCTTCATCGAGGACATATGTTCTATCCCTGTTAACGAGTTTTCTTGCTTCAAGATATCTTTTTGATCTTCTTGGCATTCAGATCCCTCCTCAGTCGACAACCTCAATGCCCATATTTCTTGCAGTTCCCTCGATTATCTTCATAGCGGCTTCGAGAGTACGGGCATTAAGGTCTGGCATCTTGACTTTGGCTATTTCCTCGACCTGAGCTCTGGTAATCTTTCCGACTTTTACCTTGTTCGGGACTCCAGAGCCCTTCTGGACACCTGCTGCTTTCTTTATAAGAAAACTCGCAGGTGGAGTCTTGAGTATGAAGGAGAAGGATCTGTCACCATAAACGGTGATAACGACCGGGAAGACCATTCCGGGTTTGTCAGCTGTTGCAGCGTTGAACTGCTTACAAAAGCCCATGATATTCACACCATGTTGACCGAGGGCCGGCCCAACAGGTGGTGCCGGTGTGGCTTTACCGGCTTCAAGCTGGAGCTTAATCTGAGCTAAAACTTTCTTCGCCATAGTTCTACCTCCTTGTGGTAATCGGAGCTTTGCTCCTCCCACTGGTTTTATGGTTAAACAATTTTTTCTATCTCCGACAACTTGAGCATTACGGGTGTTTCTCTACCAAAAATGCTGACAACGACTTTAACTTCCTGCCTTTCGGGGTTTATTTCAGTGATCTTACCGACAAAATCTTCGAAAGGCCCAGAATTTATCCTAACCATCTCGTTCAGCTCAAAGTCGACTTCCACTCTAATCTTCGTCGCTTTCTCTTCGTATTGTTCGAGGCCGACGAGTTTGAGAAGAGCGTGGACTTCTTTTCTCTTCAGTTCCATCGGTTGTCCACCGACAGAAACAAAGTTAACCACATTGGGAGTACTCTTTACGATATTCCACGTTTCGTCGTTCATTATCATCTCGATAAAAATATACCCAGGATAGAGCCTTGATTTTGTGATCCTGTATATTTTCAGTTCCTTACGACCTGGAAACTCTGAAATCTCTGCTCTGCCATCTATTCTAGAATTTGTGACTTTTCTACCCGCGATCAGGTGACCTCGTTTGAGTTGCGCACCTCTTCGTATGACTTTCGGATCATAGGTATTCGGATAGACCATATAGACATCTTCATCACCATTTTCGCGTTCGACAACAATCCTTTTCATCTTTTCTGTAAAAACAATTCTTCCATCAAGCTCACAAAAATACTCTCCATGCTTCGTGAGAGGCATTCCCTGTCTTATTCTCGCGCCTGGTCTGATACCTGTTTCAATCTTGGCACTCTCTGGTACATAATAAGTCTTCGTAAATTTCCTGTCTATTGTTTCTATAAAAATGATTCTGTAACTTTTTATTTCTTTTATAACTCCATCGTTCTTCGCATGAATTTCAGGGGCTTCAATAACAGGGTCTCCCTTCTTTATGTCCTGATTGGGCTTCACCAGAATCCTGGAGTTATCAAAAACAATATGACGCTCCGCTGGAGCGGAGCTTCTATCGAGTTTTACTTCTTCCGGAACAAGTATTTTCCCAAATAAATGCTGAACTCCAAAAGAATTTATCTTCGCTTCAAGCGCTTCTTTTATGGAGTTCTCCAAACCGGAATAAGTCTGGATTATATACCACTTTTTACGCACTACAAATCACCACTACGGATTACATGCCACCGGTAAGGGCAGCAAGGGCATTGCGTATCACATTGGTGAACAGGATATCAAGCAATCCCAGGAAGGCACCACTGACGAGTAGAACAAAAACAACCGCACCCGTCGTGGAAACGAGCTGTTTCTTGTTAGGCCAAGTTACCTTTTTAACTTCATAGCGGACTTCAGAGAGGAACTTCCAGAATTTAGCCTGCGCCATTTAATCTCCTCCCAACGATAGTAGAGCCAACTCTACTTAGATTCCTTGTGAAGCGTATGTTTCCTACACTTAGGACAGTATTTGTTCGTGTCGAGTTTGTATTTCTTCTGTCTGTTCTTAAAGCGGTAGTAATTCCTCGTACCACACTCTGAACACTTGAGAGTAACGAGTATCTTGTTACCTTTTGTTTTCCTAGCCATCGTGTCACCCCATCACTAAACAAAATTAATGGTGGTAAGGGGTGGGTTCGAACCACCGTAGGCGTTCCGCCAGCGGATTTACAGTCCGCCCCCTTTGACCACTCGGGCACCTTACCACCGATACTCGTGTGGAGCCAACGAAGGGACTCGAACCCCCAACCTGCTGATTACAAGTCAGCCGCTCTACCAGTTGAGCTACGTTGGCCCGACAGTCGATAATTATTATAACCGCACTTCCTAAGGCTGTCAAGGCTATAGGGCCCATAAATTTTTAATTAAGGAAAATTTCAACTGTTTGAAAGCAACTGCCGGGCTATTATGGTAACCAACTCCAGTGCCAGTACATCTTTCGCGGCTTTCCTAAGATGTTCTACACTACCATCTTTGAAATATACAGTCACCTCGTTCTCATCGGATTCAAAGGCTATGTCGTTGCGGGATATGTCATTACATACGATGGCGTCGAGGGACTTCCTTGAAAGCTTTTCCCGGGCCCGCGCTTCTATATCTCTGTCTTCAGCACAGAAACCTATCACAATCTGTCCCGGCTTCTTCTTCATTGTCATCAGTATATCTCTTGTTCTCTCAAGAGTTATTGTCATCTCACCGGGATGCTTTTTTAACTTGTTTGGAAACACATCAATAGGTCTGTAGTCTGCAACGGCTGCGGTCATAACGACGAGTTTTGAACCGGGCAGATATTCATCTACAGCATTCGCCATTTCCGCAGCGGATTCCACCCGGACAATTTCAACGCCTGCAGGAGCTAAAAGCGTGGTTGGCCCCGTAATAAGAGTGACCTCCGCTCCAAAGTATCTCAGTGCTCTTGCGATGGCGTACCCCATTTTCCCGGAAGAGCGGTTGGTTATGAATCGTACATTATCAATCTTCTCCCTCGTAGGACCGGCAGTTACCAGCGCTTTGATTCCCTGCAACGATTTCTCGGCGATAAGGTAAGATATTTCTTCCATTATGAGTGAATTGTCTGGATATCTCCCTTTTCCAACTTCGCCACAGGCCAGTTGTCCGGCTTCTGGCTCAAGGACGTGCCAACCTTTTGATTTGAGTTCCTTGATATTTTCCACCGTTGAAATATTTTCATACATTCTTGTATTCATTGTTGGAACAAGCAGTTTTGGTTTATCAGTATAGGCAAGGGCTGTCGCCAGGAGTAAGTTGTCAGCTATGCCGACATTGAGTTTCGCCATTGTGTTCGCCGTTGCAGGAGCTATTATGAACAGTTCTGCCCATCGGGATAGATCGGTGTGGGGGATGAACCCTTCCTTGACATCGAAAAGATCGGAATAGACGGGACAGTTACCAACGGCCGAAAAAACTGAACCCGAAACCATTTTCTCGGCTTCAGGTGTAAGGATTACTTTCAGTTGTGCTCCAGTTTTTCGCAGTTTGCTCAATAGATCAACAGCTTTGTAAATGGCGATTCCACCGGAAACTCCAAGTAGTACCTTCTTTTCCTGAAGCAACGCCTTCATTATTTCACCTTTGGTGTAAGGATTTTGAGCATTTCTTCGTTTCTTATTCTTATCTTGCCGTCTTCAAGCTCTTTCATGGCCACGGTTATTTTATCACCGGCTTTTTTCACAGTCTCTGGATCGAGTTTCGGGCGACCAAAGTCCTCCAGTTCCTCCGCACGTCGGGCCACCGCGATGGGAACAGCGTATTTGTGTTTCACCCGTTTCATTATTTTTCCATAATTGACTATCACTCTAATCACACTCCCCTGAGAATTTCTTCCATTCCCATGTGGTCCTTTATTCTATCAATTTTTAACTGCTCTGCTATTATCACAGCTTCAAGTTGTCTTACCGACTCTTTTACACTTCTATTAACAATAAGGTATTGAAAATCGATTATATGGGAAAATTCCCAGCGTGCGTCTTTCAACCTTCTCTTCAGATCCCTTTCGCTTTCTGTTCCACGTGAGATCAATCGTTTCTTGAGTTCTTCAAAGGAAGGGGGAGAAATAAAAATCGTGGCTACTTCCGGCATCCTTTTCATTACCGCAAGAGCACCCTGAACATCTATATCGAGTATCAGATTAATACCCCGTTCCAATTTTTCTGTAATGAACGCTTTTGAAGTACCATAAAGGTATCCGTGTACCTCTGCCCACTCAAGAAACTCATCAGCGTTTATCAGGTCCTTGAATTCCTCTTCAGTAACAAAAAAATAGTCCTCTCCATGTTTTTCACCGGGTCTCTTTGGTCGTGTTGTGTAAGAGATGGAAAATTCAAGATTGGGTATCTTTCTAAGCACTTCCTTTAGAATAGAGGTTTTCCCGGCTCCCGAAGGACCACTTACAACAAAGATTGTTCCTCTCATTCTGCCAGACTTCTCCCTGCATCACGTATTTCCTTCAGCAATTCTTCAATGTCGGTGAAAGCTTGCATGAATCTGGAAGCAATCGTTTCAGGCTGGATGGCGCTCAGAATGATGTGATTGCTGTCTGTTATAACGATGGCCCTTGTCTTTCTGCCATATGTAGCATCGATGAGTTTCCCCTCTTCTTTCGCAACCTCTTTCAACCTCTTCAAGGGCGCAGATTCTGGATTGACAATTGCGATAACACGATCTCCAATGATCACGTTACCAAATCCAACATTGATAAGCCCGTACACAAAACACACCTCCTACTCGATATTTTGAACCTGTTCTCTTATTTTGTTGACCAACGTTCTGCCCTCTATTGAAAGGGATGTTATTTCAGCTTTCTTGGACTTTGCTGCGATAGTGGAAAGTTCCCTGTGCATCTCCTGACAGAGGAAGTCAAGTTGAACACCACATTCTTTTTCGCTTTTCATCAAATTTTTAAAAGAATCTATGTGAGATTCAAGTCTAACGATTTCTTCAGATATGTCGGCTTTCTCAGCAAGAAATGCGACTTCCTGTTCCAGTCTGCTGGGATCGACTTCAGTTTGCAGGACCTCCGAAATCCTCCTTTTCAGTAATTCGCGGTAGTATTCGAGCAGACCTTCTGTCCGGGTATTCAACTCCTTAGCAATAGTCTTGAGTCTCTGAAGATATGAAACCAAGGCTTTTGCAAGATTTTCTCCTTCTCTTTCACGATCTTCATTCAGTTTGTTAACAGCTTCATCCAAAGCAATTTTCAAACAATTCCATATCTTGTCATTTACAGAAGGAGAGAGTCTATATTTCAAAACATCTTTCATCTTGCTCAGGGTGTCGAGAGATATCCTGTCAGGAATTCGGAACCTATCAGCAAGCTCGTTTAGCGCGTCATAATAAGCAGAAGCAATCCCAAGATCCGGTCTAATGATATCACCTACGCTTTCGTTGAAATATATTTCGACGTATGCACGTACTGTCCCCCTTCGAAGCTTTTCACGAAGATACCGGGAGGCTTTTACTTCTATTTCACTAAATCCACCACTGATATACACCTCGAGATTGAGGTACTTTGCGTTAACACTCTTCAACTCTACAGAGCAAGCAATAGTCTCACATTCCGCCTCAGCTCTGGCGAATCCTGTCATACTACGAATCATAAAAACACCCCATGTCTGATTATAATCAACTACAGTCAATTATACCCGTTGAAGCTCAAAATTTCAAAAAAGAAACGATTTCTTTCAGTTTATTAATGAAATCTTTAACTTCAGCTTCGGTAGTATATCTTGACATGCTCACTCTTATTGCAGATTCAGCAACTTCTTCCGGGACTTTCATAGCCTTTAGTACATACTGACCGCCATCACTGCGCGAAGAACAGGCAGAAGATGTACCAACACAGATCCCCTCTTCTGAAAGAGCGTTGACCAACGTCTCGCCCTTTATTCCAGGAATAGAGATGTTTATAGTGTTGGAAATGGATCGATCAAGTGGCGTGTTAATGACACCGCCGAGTTTGAGTACACTCTTCGCTATCATCTCTCTCAATTCTTTGAGTTTTCTTTCGGTGGCAGAAAGCTTTTCGATAGCCCTTTCCAGCGCTATCGCTGTTCCCACTATTCCCGGTACGTTCTGCGTGGAAGAGCGCATTCCTCGTTCCTGTCCGCCCCCAGTGAGTAACGGACGCAATGGTGTCCCCCGTCTTACATAAAGAATACCCACACCTTTTGGCCCATGAAATTTGTGGGCACTAAAAGAAGCAAAATCGCAAAAAGTCTCAAAGTCAAACTTGAGTTTTCCAATAGTCTGGACCGCGTCGATGAGGTAGAAAATATCTTTTCCTTCTAAAAATTTCCCCACTTCAACATATGGCTGTATTGCACCGGTCACGTTGTTAACAGCCATCAGTGATACAAGATAAGTATCTTCATCAACGTGTTCGATTACCTTCTCTGCTGGTATTACTCCTCTGCTATCAGGTTCAACATATACCACTTCAATTCCGTATGTGTTCTGGAGATCTTTAAGTGTATTCAATACCGCTTTGTGTTCGATAGCACTTGTCACAACCTTTTTTCTCTTTCTTCGAAAAGCAGTAGCTGATCTTAAAGCCCAGTTAATCGATTCCGTTGCACTGCCGGTGAAATAAATCTCGCGTGGATCGGCTTTGAGCAACCCGGCAATTTTTTCGCGGCTCTCTTCCATAGCCCTATTAGCCTCAAGGCCCATGGAGTGTATGGAATTGGGATTCGCGTATTTTTCACGATAGAACTCATACATCACCTCACCGGCATATTCATCAAGCATTGTGGTGGCGTTGTTATCAAGATATATCATTTGCACCATCTCCCTTGATCAATTTCTGAAACTCGGTTTCGGTAATGATCTTCACGCCTGCTTTCTTTGCTTTTTCGAGTTTAGAACCAGGATTTTCACCAACGATAAGCAAATCTGTTCTCTTCGAAACACTCGAAGACACCTCTCCTCCAAGCGCTGTTATCAAATCATGAATTTCTTTACGGGTATAATTCTTCAAAACCCCTGTCACAACCACCTTCTTCCCGGCAAGGATGCCTTTGACTTCCTTTTTGGGTTCTTCAGTATTTACATATGCTTTTAACTCCTTCAGCTCTTCTTCTATCTCATCGTTATGGAAAAAGGCATATATGTTTTCTGCAAGTTCTTTACCAACACCTTGAACCTCGAGAAGCTCGTTTACTCCAGCTTTTTCAAGGGCTTCGAGGGTTACAAAATGCCTGGCGAGATCGTAGGCTAATTTCTTACCTACACCGGGAATTCCCAGTCCTACTAGGAGCTTGCTCAGCGGATTCTTTTTGCTTTTTTCAATTTCCTTGAGTAGATTTGAAATTGTTTTATCGCCAACACCGCTTCCGAGCTGTGCCAGGTCAAATGGAGTCAGTTTGTAGAGATCGGAAAACTTCTTCACCAGGCCGGTGGATATGAGTCTCGTGATCATTTTTCCGCCAAGACCGCGAATGTCCATGGCATCGCGTGATACAAAAAGCATGAGTCTTCTCTCCAGTTTTGCAGGGCAGGTGGGATTCATGCATCGCAAAGCCACTTCCTCTTCTTTCAATTTACCCACGATTTCTCCACAAACGGGACATTCGGTTGGAGGCTCAATTGTTTTCTCCTCACCCGTACGGAGCTCGATAATCGGCTTAATTATCTGAGGAATTATCTCTCCGGCTTTTTCCAGTATCACCTGATCACCGATCCTGATATCTTTTTCTTTTATATAATCGAAGTTGTGAAGTGTGGCGCGTTTGACGACAGTCCCGGCCAGAGTAACTGGTTCCAATTCTGCAACTGGAGTGATCACACCAGTTCGTCCAACCTGAAAAGTAACGTCAAGCAACTTTGTTCTGGCCTGTTCAGCTGGAAATTTAAAGGCGATCGCCCATCTTGGGCTTTTAGCGGTATAACCGAGTTCTTCCTGTTGATGTATAGAATTAACTTTGATAACTGCCCCATCAACAGCATAATTGAGCGAGTGCTTATCCTGTTGCCAGCGTTTCCAGTATTCGATGATTTCCATTGCATCACCGACTAATTTTGCATTGGGCTCTGTTTTTAACCCTATTTCCTTCATGAAATCCAACACTTCCCACTGGGTTTCCAACCTGTATTTGTAGGGATCAACTATCTGGTAAAAAAAAGCATCGAGATTTCTTCTCGCTACTTCTTTGGGATCTAGCTGTCTCAATGTGCCTGCAGCGGCATTTCGGGGATTAGCGAAGAGAGGGAGTCCCTCTTCACTCCTCTCGTCATTTATTGACTTGAACTCACTTTTGGGAAGGAACACTTCCCCTCTGATTTCAATATCTAGGGGATTTCTCAATTTCAAAGGTATCGACTTTATGGTCTTTACGTTTGCGGTAACATCTTCTCCGACGATTCCATCGCCACGAGTGGCAGCCAGCACAAGTATTCCGGACTCATAACGCAGACTAATGGAAAGACCATCTATCTTCAGTTCACATACATACTCCAATGATTCAACACCAAGGAGGCGTTTCACTCTCCTATCGAATTCAAGGATTTCTTCTTCAGAGTAGGTGTTGTCCAGGCTATATAGCCTTACAGAGTGTCTTACCTCTTTGAAGCCATCGAGGGGTTTAGCTCCGACCCTCTGCGTCGGAGAATCGGGTGTAATGAGTTCGGGGTATTTCTTTTCAAGGTTCATTAGTTCTTTAAGCATCATATCATATTCATGATCAGTGATTATAGGATCATTCAGAATATAATATCTGTAAGAATGATAGTTCAATTCTTCCCGGAGTTTCTTAACCCTTTCGATCGCTTCATGCGGTACCTTACCCACATTCATCCCTCCCCGACCAGAAGCACAACGGCGACCGCGTATTCACTATCATGAGATATACTTACAAGCAGCTCAACAGCCCCTACAAGCCTCTTCGTCTCCTCGGAGGGAATTGGAGATCCATCAGCAGCCATCAGGAACTGGAGACTCTTTAGTTCAAGGTCTTTCTTGTTCAAGGCCTTTATGAGTGCTTCTTTAGCTGCAAACCTACCAGCAGCGAATTCTCTGCGTCGCTTTTCGCTATTGAAGGAATTAAAGATTTTCAGCTCTTCGCTGCCAAGTATTCTCTCTATCACATTATCATTCAAACGGCTGATCTTAACAATATCCGTGCCGAGTTTGAAAGAAGCCACAACATTCACACCTCAATCACAGTAACACCATGTCCGCCTTCTTTTGGTGTACCAATTCTGAAACGCTTCACGGACCTATTTCGTCTCAAATATTGCCAAACCGCCTCAGCAAGCCTTCCCGTGCCTTTACCGTGAATGATATAGCCTCTGGTTCGACCAGATCTGGTCAGTGAATCCAGAAAATCATCGAGAACGAAGGGGACATCTTCAGTAGTCATACCTCTTATGTCTACTTCATCGCTGAATGCCTTCTCGCTCGAGGCCAACGAATAACTGAACTTATTTGCTTCTTCCTTGTTTTCAACTTTTTCAAGCCTTTTAACAGGGGCTTCGAGTGATAATTTCCCCGCTTCCAACAAAGCCTTGCCTTCTTTTATGGAAACGACCCTTGCTATCACACCTGTCTCAGCTATTTTCACGCTATCTCCCGGCTTAACGGCTGTATCACTGCGGGGAGTGTGATCAGGTATAGTACGCAACATCGATTTTACCCTGTACAGGTCTTTAACGGCTTTTACCCTATCCAGCTCTTTGCCCGAGCGAGCCAGGTTTATCGCTTTCTCCATTTCCTTAATAGAGGCGTTCAACTTTTCTTCCAGCTTCCTGAGTTCTTCATCAATTTCACCAAGCCTTTTTTTCTTTATTTTCTCAAGACGCTCGCTGTATTCTTTCTTAAGGGCATTCAGCTTCTGCCTTTCCTGGATGAGTTCTCTCTTAACAATCTCGATTTTTGAACGTTCTCTGTGTAATTCGCTAATTAAATTCTCAAACCGCGAGGATTCATCTGACATGTACTTCCTCGCCTTAGCAAGAACTTCAAACGAGAGGCCAAGGCGACGTGAAATCTCCAGGGCATTGGAACTACCAGGTATGCCCATTATGAGATGGTAAGTGGGTTTTAACGTATCCACGTCGAATTCTACACTGGCATTCATAACTTCAGGCTTATTCAATGCATACACTTTTAGGGGACTCAAATGGGTGCTCACAACTGCCTTTACTCTTTTATTCAGAAGTGCATCTATGATCGCCATCGACAAAGCCGCTCCTTCTACCGGGTCGGTGCCGGCCCCCAGTTCATCCAGTAGCACGAGAGAGTCTTCATTACAATCGTCTATTATTCCGATTATCTTCGACATATGTGATGAAAACGTGCTCAGACTCTGTTCTATCGACTGCTCATCGCCAATGTCAACATATACAGCGTTGAATTTGGGAATCTTCGAAGATTCATCTGCAAGAACGGGAAGGCCGCTTAAGGCCATAAGTACACAAAGGCCTATGGTTTTTAATGCCACCGTTTTTCCGCCTGTGTTTGGCCCGGTTATAACAACTGCTCCCACTTCTTCAGGCATTGTGAAGTCTATGGGAACGACCTTGTCATCATCAATCAAGGGATGTCTGGCCTTCAACAGCGCCATGTTTTTATCGTTTACAGGAAAAACGAAACTCCCCCGGTGCCTTTTTGCGTAAATAACCGAAGCGTAACTTATATCGAGTTCAGATATTATACTAAAATTAGCCTTTAGTCGCTCTATCAGTCCAATAAATTTTGTCGTCAGGTCTCTTAATATCCGGCGAACCTCTTCCTCTTCTGAAGATTTCAACATCCGTAACCTGTTATTCAAGGGTATTAATTCCTTCGGCTCAAAATAAACCGTAGCACCGCTGCTGGAACTGCCATGGATGATTCCCTCGTATAGAGCTTTTCTGCTAGCTATAAGTGGGAGTACATATCGTCCCTCTCTGGTGAGTATAACGGAATCAGTGAGTTCATTGCGGTATGTTGAAACTATGGACTCCAGCTTTGATCGCAGTCCTCTATTCAGTTGTCTCAATTCATTTCTAATTTCTCTTAACAATGGGCTTGCATTGTCAACGACATCTCCTTCATCGTTAAGGGCCTTCTCAACAGCGTTGATGAAACTCTTTTCGCAGTTAAGAGGACTGAGAAGTTGCCAGAGCTTCGGAACTCTTTCCGTATGCTTAGAAAAGAAGTCCCTGATGCGACATATTGCCATGAGTGTCTGGCTCGCCTTTTTCAACTGAGTTCCGTTCAAAATTACCCCGCCAAGAGCTTGTTGTATTTCTTCTCTGAGGTCATGAATGCCGTACAATGGTGGTTCACCGAATCTTAAGATCAATTCGTACAGCTCTCTGCTACGTTCAAGTCTTGAATGATATTCGGTGCCAAATGGATGCAGAGTGTTTAGAGCCTCTTTTCCATATTCAGTAAAACAATAGTGAGCTATTTTGCTCAGTACTTTATCAAACTCTATTACTCTTTTCAATTCAGTTAATTTTTGTGAAGACATCCTTTGCACTTACCTTTCTGATTATTAGTGGCATGAGTTTTTTTCTGTTTTTTTTGTCATAAAAAGAAAGCCCCGCGTAAAACGCGACCATTGCCACAAAGGCAGCGAGGGCGGAAATGGGCTCCGAAAACTCCAAACTTACCATCACCAGTAATACTGTGATAAATACCGTGAGGGGGATCCCATACAACAAAAGAGCGAGTTTCGTAGCCGAAAAGTTGGGGACTTCGATCTCCACGAAATCACCAGGTGACACGTTGACACCGTTTTTCAACGCCTTAATCTCCATTTCTTGTGAAGTTACTCCCGCCGAGCAAGACTCCTTTATCGAGCAACTTGCACAGGCTTCAGCCCTATCTTTTCTCAGCAGGACATAATCTTCTTTTATGTCCTTAACAACGGCAAATTCTCTCATAAAATCACTCCTCAGAAAGTGTAGTTGACTCCAAGCATCAAGCTCCACAAACTTTGAGGGATTTTATCTCCAAAAAGTTCAACTTCAAGACTTCCGCCAATGAATACATCCGCACTATTGAACCTAATATAAATTCTCGGACAAACAGCGGCAAACCATCCCAACTTTGAAAAATTGAGCCAGAGAAAGCCAATGCGTTTGGATACTCTGAAACCTATGCTGGATATTAACTGTGTATCAAAAACAGAACTGTAAAAACCTTTTATTATAATGGGTAGATTTTCCAGAAACTCTGGTGCGGAAGAAGGTTCGATAATGCCAACACCAATTCCTACCTCGGTGGATATCTTCCCCTCCTGGTTATTATTGTATACCATCAAAAGACCATCGTATTTCAACACAGGAAATTGGTTTCCTGGTATAGAATTGAAATGAAACCCTTCGAAGCCGATAGAAAATTGCCCATAAACCGTGACGACAAATAATAGAGTCAAAGAAAAAAGGAGCTTTTTCATTGGTTCACCTCCTAAGAAATTATATCATCAAAGTTCTGGGGGTGCTTTTATTGAGAATTCTAGTGATTGAAGATGACCTTGGACTAAGAGAACTCCTCGAGATGGAATTGAAACACTACGGTTTTGAAGTAAAGGTTGCTTCAGCTGGAGTGCAGGCTTTAAGGGTATTCAAGCAATACAAACCCGATGTTGTCATACTCGACATTATGCTACCACAGCTCGACGGTTTTGAATTACTATCCGCTTTCCGCGAGAAATGCAATGATACAGGGATTATCATTCTCAGTGTCTTGAACACAAAAGAAAAGAGACTAAAGGCCTTCGAACTCGGTGCTGATGATTACATAGCCAAACCCTTCGATATGGAAGAACTTATAGCAAGGATAGAGGCCCTTGGACGAAGGATCAGCGTTGCTGCACATTTTGATTCTGTTGTCAACATAAATGCTATAAGTTTGGATAATGCGTTGAGAGAGATTAGGCGGGGAAATAACTTTGTACGACTCACAAAGCTGGAATATGATATCTTCCAGATTCTTTTCAGTCGTACGGGCAACGTGGTAAAAAAGGAAGACCTTGTTCTTCAAATCTGGGGTGCAAACAAGAAAGTCTCAGACAGCGTTATTCCAGTTTACATCAAGTACCTAAGAGAAAAGCTCGAAAAACTCAATATCGAAATCGAAACAGTCAGGGGGACCGGTTATGTACTCAAAATCTAAAAATATTCTCTTCATTTCTCTGGTCAGTATCCTCACTTCATTGGTCGTGGTAACCATGTCTTATCTGCTTGTGAGGAGTATAGTTATCAATACGGCCAGAAGAAACGCCGTAATGATATTGCGAGAAATGGAACGCGTTAAATTACATGAACTTCCCCCAGGAATCTTCAGAAGGATTCCAACTTCTGTATTTCTACTCCAGAATAGAAGAGTGGAAGTCCTTTATGATGCGCTTGATATTTCAAATAAGCTTGATTTTTCGCAACTCAAGGATAAAAGTTTCATAAATGTGGCCGGAGAAACGATGTTCACAGCAGTCATTAACACTCCAAAAGGGGTTGTTGCATTCATCCAACCCGGAGAAAATATGTTGAACATTCTCAAAAAGACAGCATTTGCCTTTTTCTGGGTCTGGCTGGTTAGCACGGGCATCATATTGGCTTCCGCTTACGCGAATTATCGAAGAACTGTTAAGAGCTTTAGAGAGTTAATTGAAAAAGCAAAGGAGATATCTACGAAAATGGAAGGCTTCCTCCCAGAAAAAGGTCTGGACTCCAATACCGCCAGATTTATTTCAGCACTAAACGAAATGATCAAAAGACTCAGAGCAAGCATTGAAGAAGAGAAGCGGTTTGCAGCTAATGCCGCTCATGAACTCAAGACTCCACTGGCAAATATCATTGGTTATACCAGCATGCTACTCCGCTGGGGATTGAAAGATGAAGCGGTAGCAGAAAAATCGTTGTCTGCAATAAATGTCACAGCAAAAAAGCTAAATGAACTGGTATCAAAACTCCTTTTGTTGAGTTCACCGATGACAAGCTTAAAACATGAAAGAACGAATGTGTGTAACTTCGTAAAAGCTGTCCTCAATGAATATAAAAGCCTTTTTCCCGCATATCAGTTTCAAATAGAATGCAGGGAAAATCCAGTATTTGATCTACCGAAAGAAGCTCTGGAGATTGTTGTAAAGGTCTTTCTTGACAACGCAGTAAAATACTCTCCTGAGAATGGAGTTATAAGTGTGGTTGTCGAGAGCAACCGACTTGGCGTTTCCAGCATGGGACCGGAGATCCTGGAAGAATACCACGACAAGATCTTTGAGCCGTTCTTCAGACTTGAAACCGATCGAGAAGGCCATGGATTAGGCCTTGCCATCGCAAAAAATGTAGCATCCAGATTTTCATGGAAGCTGTCTGTGGAATCAAAAGAAGGCATGAATACCTTTTGGGTAATATTCAATTGAGTACAGCTGATAAATATCCCACAGTATGAAGAAAGTCTCCGGAAACATCTCCACTCGTAGCATGTTTCAGGATTCTCACATTTTCGAAAAGCATCAACACAGTAGCGATTGGACCAAGACCGCAGGCAGAAATCTTTTTGTTCATAGCCTCTTCGAAGAGTCCATGCGTATCGCGCTCTTCTATTCGTTCAATCAACAACGTGTCTTTTCTCATGGTAGTTTCATGGTCTTCGTAATGGTTCAAATCCGATGAAGCCACTACCAGTGTTCCACCATCCTTTATCAGCTCTTTGAGGTTGTCAGCAAGAAGCTTCGCCGTCTCATAGCGCTGATCCATCATCGTAATCGTCACGATCTTAAAATCATTCCCGAACAAGTACTGGAGAAAGGGAAGTTGTACTTCCAAAGAATGTTCATACAGATGCGCAGAAGTATCTGCACTAAGATGTTCTGTAGAGACTATAAGACTATTTGTGAACTCTTCGTCTATCTTCAGAGTCCCCAACGGTGTAATCCATTCTCCCGAAGGCCAGACTGAAAGAGGGCTTCCAAAGCCAGAGTGATTTGGACCTATGAGAACCACCCTTTCAGGTCTGCCAAAACTCGCAATCTCATAGAATCCATTCGCAGCGACGGGTCCGCTGTAAATGTATCCAGCGTGGGGAGAAATGAGTCCTGCATTTCCGATCATCTTTTTTGTAACAGGTCCGGGAAGGCTTCCCGGACCAATTTTATGCAAAAAACAAGTCTTTATCTGATTTTTTAACTCGTCAGAAAATCCAGCATAAAACCTTCCTGAAAAAACTGCTGTTCTCACCATTACGGTTCCACCACCTTCGCGGTGATGATAATGACCATTTCGCGTTGCTCTTTCGTCTTAGTCTCTGTGGTAAAGAGTTTGCCAATGAAGGGAAGATCGCCGAGGAAAGGCAGCTTTGTCACATTTACGGTCTCCTTTTCGGTTATAAGTCCGCCTATGCTGAGGCTGTTTCCATCTGCGATCATCAATTTTGTCTGAGCCTCGCGAGTCTTTTCACCATAGTAGTCTCCGTATTGTTGTGGGTCGCTAACTTTGATGTAGAGATCTAGCATTATCGTTCCGTCTCCATTTATCGTCGGAGTGATGGTCATCTCAACACCGGTATTCAGATAATTGAGCTCTTCAACAATCGTTCCGTCTTCCAGAACTTTCTTAATGGTATAAGGTATGGTATCACCTATATGTATTCTTGCCTGTTCGCCGCTCAAAGCAACGATTGAGGGGTTCGAAACGATATCGGAGTCGTTATTCCCTTCGCTCAAGCTCGCTGTAACTGTTGCCGAAGCCGAAGTTATAAAGTTTTCCAGTAATTTGGGGAAGTCCACAACATCGATGACATTGAAAGAAAGCCCAATGGAATCTTTGTTGAAAAGGATCTGTGGCTGTGAAGACCCCAGGTTGAGCGAAGCCTGAAGCTGTTTTGTCACGTTGTCGTAGAGTGATTTGTCCATAATCTTAGTTTCAATTTTCACCTGTTTCTTTGGAGACGAAAAGGTAGACTCAAGCCTCTGCAAAATCTCCAGAACCCTGGATCTTTCGATCCCTTTGACAACAACTATTCCATTGATCGGATCGGTATAAACCGTACCTCCATAGAATTCAATAAGCGATTTGAACTCTTCAACGTTGTGATATATCCTGTATATCTGTTCTTCAGTGGCCGAGTCCGTCGGTGTCTCCAGCTTGACTCCCTTTCCAGAAATAGCGTAAATACTTCCCGTCGTGGTAACGGTGTATCCTTTGTGTTCAAGAATCGAAACGAAATCCTCCCATTTGAGACCCTTCGCAGAAATCGTGATGGTGTCACTGATATTCTCATCCATCAGTAAAGACACCCCAAGATCTTTTGCAACTTCCTTCAAAACGGCTCTAAGATCGGCCTTTTCAACATCTATATCTATCATTCCATTGTGGAGTTGTATGTTCTCTTCCAGAGATTCGGTACGCTTTCCGTTAAGAATATCTTTTATGAAGGCCTCGGCAGCGTTCAAGGACATTTCATCGAACGATTTAATGAGTATCATTTCCAGATTGGGGAATACGGATACATCCACCTGCGGAAAAGCTTCTTCGAGAAGAGAAATAAGTTCTGTGGCATCTGTCGTAATTCCTTTTATATATTTCACGTATTCTTGCTTTTTCGCATTAACGAGCACATCACGCACTTTCTCAACGTCGACTCTATTCCCTACGAGCAGCCATCCATCTTCGAGGGCGATATATTTAACGTTCAGGGACATCGTTGAAATTAACTCCTCAAGCTGGGTTCCCTTTACACTCCTGTCTTCAAGTTTCAGATAGTATCCCTGATCTCCGGTAACCAGTGATAGGAGTTCTTTTGTGCGTTCAATGATCCCGGGGGTACCAATAACTATGAGAGAGTCATCTACTTCAAAGAGATTCTCTACTTCAATACCCGCAAACTTCAGGTACTGTCTTATGCGTTCAATGTCCCAACCTTTGATCATCGACAACTTCTCGACACTAACGGTAGCGCTTTCCGTTGGGATCACGCTAAGATCTTCGATAACTTTTACAGCTTTTTCGAGTTCCTCCTCTTTGCCAATAAGCAATAAAGAATCATCGAATTCCAGAAGCTTTACATCTATCGCGAGTTCCGTTAATACGCTCATGAGTTTTTCGGAGTCCAGAGTTGTCTTTTTTATCTTCCGGTAACCTTTCTCCCTCTCACTTAATAGATAACCGATGAAATCCTGGGCCTTCCTCAGTTCCTCTTCACTTCCTGATAAGAGGTACCCATCAGTAACATCAGTCACAGAAACCTCGACACCTCTGGTTGAGAGATATCCACTCAAATCGGTAGCACTTATTCCTGAAAGTCTTTTGATGAACATCACACTTTTATTCGATGTTTCTTTCACTTTTGTGATATCCGTAATGACTCTATCGAAGAAATTAATTTCTGAATCCTTTCCTATAACAAGGACGTTATCACCAATCTTTTCGAATTTTAAAGTCATCTCAAGACTTTCAGCTGTTCTTGTCATTTCTTCAAAACTGATGTTTTCAGGGATTGCCATAACTCTGTAGTTAAGCATACTCGTCGTTACCGTCGCTGTAGACGACGCTTCGGACATCTTTATATTTCTTATCAACCTTTCAGAGTCTGCCAGGCTTGTAGCGTCACCGGTCAGTATCATGAAATTACCCACCTGTAAAACACGAGTTGGAATACCCAGTACCTCGAGCACGCTTTCTAGTTCCTGCGGACCAACTCCTTCAGGCGTGTCCATCACAATGTATTCGCTTTCTATTGTCGTTTCCGTTGCTTCTTCAGCATCGAAGGAAGCAATTATCTTCGAAGCCTCTTCTACTTGCTTCCTCGTTCCAACGAGAACGAGGGAGTTCCCCACTTCTATCGTTCTTACGTCGATACCGATTGAACTAAGAATTTCTCGCAGGGAGTTCACTGTGAGTTGTACCGGTCGCTCTATAACTTGTAGCTGTATTCCACGAGTTCCTCGGGCTTGCGTCCCAGACTCGACAGCGTCGCTATTATCCCCTTCGCGTCCGCTATCGCCTCGGAACTCCCCACCAGTAGCGTCGCCTCTCCAGCCGACACTATCTCCACTTCTATCCCTATCTTCCTCACTATCGTCTGTACGTCCGTTACACTGAAACCTTCCGGTATCCCCACTATCTCGTAGCTCTTCTCCTCTTCCGTCGCCGCCATACTCGGTTCGATAGTGGAGCTACCGCTGACACTGACGGCGGCGGAGTTGAAGGAACTCTTCGGCACGATAGGGTTGAACCTGAAGGTGATGGAAGTTTCCGGGTATGTGGTACTCGTGGGGCCGGAAGAAGAGATAGCGAAAGGCGAAGAAGTGATAAAGACCTTCATGCCGAAGGAGACTGGAGAGGCCACGGAGGCGGAGAAGGAATACACGACGATATCGGTACCGGAGGGCTTCACACTGGAGAGCCTGCAGACGGTGCTGAGGAAGATAGGGATAAACGTGGACGTCATAGTGGCGGGCAACGTGGCAGTGATGGTGGGAGACAGCGAGACGCTGTCCAAGGCGACGGAAGTGATAAGCACGCTACACGGGTTGAACAAGAGGCCTGAAGTGAGCAAGCTGGAATACAGCGTACTGGAATATCCGTTGGGTCTCGACCTCGGGATGGTGGAGACGGCGTTGAAGACGTTGAACATACCGTCACAGCTACTGAAGAGTGAAGATAAGCTGCTGGTAATAGGCACGAAATCCGAGATAGAAGAGACGAAGAAGCTGATCGAGCTGTTGAAGCCACAGATGGAGGAAACGGCCACGGCGACGGAAGAGCCGAGGAGCCACAGCTTCGTTGAGCTGCCGGAAGGGTACGACGCGGCGAGCCTTCAGACGATACTGAGGAAGATAGGGATAAACGTAGACATAGTGGTAGTAGGAGACACGGGTGTGATGGTAGGCACGGTGGGAGAACTGAGCCGTGGACAGGAAGTGCTGGACACGCTGAAGAAACTGAAGGCGAAGCCGGCAGAGATGGTGAAACTGGACTACAGGGTGGAGACGGAACCGACGACACTCTCGCTGGTGGAACTGAACGACCTGCTGAAGAGAGTGGGCATAGCAGTAGAGGCGATGGAAGTGGCCGGCAAGTTTGTACTGATAGGCTCTAACGATGAGATAGACAAGGCGGAAGAGCTCATAATGACCTTCCGGGTGTTGTAGCTGTATTCCACGAGTTCCTCGGGCTTGCGTCCCAGACTCGACAGCGTCGCTATTATCCCCTTCGCGTCCGCTATCGCCTCGGAACTCCCCACCAGTAGCGTCGCCTCTCCAGCCGACACTATCTCCACTTCTATCCCTATCTTCCTCACTATCGTCTGTACGTCCGTTACACTGAAACCTTCCGGTATCCCCACTATCTCGTAGCTCTTCTCCTCTTCCGTCGCCGCCATACTCGGTTCAGGTGATATATACTTTATAAATTCTTCCGAATTCTTTACCTCCTCAGGCGTACCGATCAATACAACCAACCCTGCGAAGTCTAAAAGGTTTACATTATAGCCGATTGATTTTAGGGCGGTTTTCAGTTCATCTGTCGAAATCCCTGAAGGCTTGGAAACGAGTTTATATGTGAATCCACCTCTTTGTGCCTTCTCAGCAAAACCTGAAAGAAGTGAAAGTGCCAGAGAGACGTCTTCGTCCTTTCCGGTTATCACCACGCTGTTTCCGACCTCGGACAGCGTGAGGTTGAACCCCGTGGCTTTTAACAGACTCTCAACACTCTCATAAGTCACAGCCGGTGGAAGTTCATATATTTCTGTTCGGGTCTGTCCCTGTTTCTTCAAATATTCCACAAATTGTGTAGCGCTCTTTATATCCGCAGCTGGACCTATAAGGATGTACCCAAAAGGTGCGCTGTCAAAGACTTTTACCTGCAGTTGCAGAGATTTGAATTGCTCCTCAAGCTTTTCAGCAGAGAAAGGTAACGGTGACGGCACCAGAACAAATCTGCTTTCCGGAAACTCTGGGAGCCCGGTGAGACTGTCAAGCAGTTCCTCAAATCTATCGAGCTGGGAAGGTGTGCCAGTGGCAACAAGGCCCCTATCAGTTTCATGCAGTGATATTTCCAGACCGAGTTCCTTTGTGATCGTAGAGAGAGTTTGAGCCGATACCGGAGATTCGATAACCCTTGCCTCTTTCATCACCGGCGTAACGGGAGTACCTTCCACCGTTATCACTGTTTCCGTGGAAATCGCGCTTTCTGCGGTCACATTTTCAATGAGTCGCTGGAGGGTGCTAATCGAAACTGGGTCACCATAGACTATGAATTTGTTTGTCGTCTCCAGCAACTTGAGCTGAAGTTCGAGGGTATTTATGATACTCTGGATTTCCTCTCTCGATAGACTCTTTTCTACGAAGGCAAAACTCTTTTCAGCTGAAGAGAGCTCTTGATATAATTTCAAGAACTCTTCGATATCTCTCTCTGGACCCACAACCACTATGTTATCGGCAGCAGGTACCAGACTTATATTGTACGAGAAACTCGAAACAAGGGTTTTAAGAGCATCGAGATCTACCCCCGAGACCTTGCGTAAAACAGCATAGCCCTTTTCTATAGCTCTATCTTGCTCCTCAGCTCGTCTCTGGAGAATTTTATCAATAGTTTCAAGGGCTCTGTCAACAGCATCTGAATAACCAATTACGAGGACTCCTGTGGGAGACTTTATGAGTTCTACGCTGATACCCAGCTTGTCAAGGATACTCTGAAAGTCATCAAGCGTGTCTTCAGGAATATCAACAAATTCGTAAAGCATTCCTTCTTCTTCCGTTTGAGTAGCAACACCCGTTTTCTCATAGCCAGACTGTATCTGCTTAAGCATCTGTTGAGCTCTGAGTACATTGTCTCTGGTACCTACTATGATGTACCTGTTATCAACGGGCATTATATTTACGTTTATGCCAAGGCTTTCAAAGAGACTCAACAGTTCTTGAACTGGCGGCAGGTCCTCAACGGTTGTATAATAAGGACTCTCTATCTCTTTAAGGCGTTCTACTTCATCTTTGATGCTTTCAGTAACATTACTCTCGGCTATAATGTAATAACCGGCATCAGCCTCAATCACCTTCAATGTGGAAAATACGTCGCTACCGAGAAACTGCTCAAAATAGCTCTTGAATTTTTCTACATCCCACCCGGGAATCTTAGAAATAAAAACGGACTTTCGTTCTCCTGTAGCTTTAGAAGCCTTCAGCTTGCTTTCAATTCCTGGCCGCATCTTTTCGATGAAGTCTTTGATACGTGCGACGTTCTCTTTACTTCCTCTAATTATCAGGAGTTCAACTGAAGGAACATAAATATAGTCAAGTTGTCCTTTGAACATAGCATCTAGCAAATCACCGATGCCGCCTTCATAAACAAGATGGGGGAGCTCAACAAACTCCTCTACCGCTTCGTCAAATAGTTGCTTCTCGTAGCGACCAAGTTCCTGTAACGCCGATATTAAAACATTGGAAGGAGCTTCAATGTAAATCAACCTACCTGCGACGGATTCCACAGTGTAATCTTCAGAGTTAAGTCCATTTTTCTGGAAGAATTTTTCTAGAAAGCTCTTAACAGCATCAAAACCTTCTGGGTCCTTGAGCTGAATGAACTTACCTTCGATATTTTGTGTAGAACCACCACTGAAATCGGATATTAGATATTCCGCCACATCGATGTTTCTCTTAACCCCTTTAATGATGTATCCACCCTTTTCACCCAGGGCTTCAATTTCTACTGAAGCTAGTTTTTGAACGTGCTCTATGATCTGAGGATCTATATATTTTGTTTTTATGATTCTGTATCCAATATTTTGAGATTTGATTGAAATATCCGAAACCACTTCTTTGAGGAGTTCTGCATAGGTTTCCGGAATTTTAAATGTGACCTTACCTAGAGATTCAAAAGTTCGATCTACTTCGATTTTTTCTTCAGGTATATACCCTTTCAATAACTCGACGATCAGATCTACCAGAGTAACAGTGGTGCCACGGCCAGTGCTCAACACATCTTCGACTATCCCGAAATTTTCAGGGAGATTTACTGTAACGACCTTCAAGCGGGATTTCTCCGCTTCGGACTTCAATGTTGCCGCGTAGTTATCCAGATATTCTTTCAAACGCTCTACGTCTCTTTTGTTTCCAGATAGCACCAATCGGTAGAGTTCAGGAACTGACGTGATCGTGATCTTGTTATCAAAGAGCGCGGAATTAACTTTCTGGGCGATGTTGAGAAAACTATCGTAGGAATCCTGTAGAGTTGTTTCAATAATATATTCGGTTCGCACGTACGCTGAGGTCAACAATTTTGAAATCATCATGTGGGTTTCAAGGTCACCAAAGGCGAGGACGATGGATTCGTTCGGGATATATTCCAGAAAGGCATTGATTGGAAGTGCTTTCCTCAAAAGCTCTAATTGATTTTGTCCATCAACTTCCTGTCCAATATCCACACCTGTGTATGTTTTCCAAAAGGCATTAACAACTTTTTTGACTTCTTCGGGTGTTCCTACGTATAGAGTTCCATCTGTAAAATATGCATAAGAAACTTCACTCCCAAGAGAAATCAAAATGTTTCGTAGAATGTCCTCAGGATAAATTGAAGTGAATCCGACATTGAGCTGAAGATCTCTCACAGACGGGGTGACCACGTAAGAAAGATCGAGGATTTCACTACTCATAAGGTAGGTAAGAGCAGAACCGAGTTTCATTCCAAAAGTACTGAATTTATCGATGGAAACTTTTACGTTTGAACGCCAGAATCTCAAGATTATTGATTTTTCCTTTACAATGATATCGGGCTCTTTCTTTGCGGGAATTAATAGAGCCACATTAACTGAATATCTATCACCAAGGTCGCGGGTCCAGAGACCCTCAACGGTACCTGCCCGCAACGGCAGGTCCATGTCCTTACCCTCAATGCCATTAAGAGTCAACGTATAAATCGTTTTAGAGGGGTTAGATTGCAGTTCATAATCAAATTCCGAAACATTTCCTGTAAAAGTCAATGTTATTATTGTAGACAGCTCGTCCATGGAAGGCACGAGCGTCTTCAGCGAGTTCGGGAAAGTGAATACGACGGATATCAGGACTAGTAAAATAACTACATGCTTCTTCACTGAAATCACCCCGATCTATCTCTATTTTTTTTCTTCATAAATTCTCGAAATGGCAAAACTATTGGAGTTCAAATCATTTAAAAGCACGGCAAATTCTGCTATTCCATAAACCACATATTGAGAAATATAATCTCCTACACGCACAATACTTTCGCCTTCCTGCGTTTCAAGGACAGCGTATTCCATATCATCTATTTTGAAATAACCCTTATAAGCCACTGAGGTAGCTTCCACACCAGCTTCCATCATGGATCTTATAACATCCGAAGTATCTGCCATCAGGGGTTGAAAGTAGTCTTTTATCTCAATACGCACATCGAAGTCACTGAAGTCAATTTGAGGAACTCTGACTTTCCCCACATTAGACACACCTACTTCCACAGGCTCTAAAATTATGTAAAAAATAATCACTGTCACCAGAAGCACAATGGAACTGCTCAACAACAGAAAAAACAGCCTTATCACGTAATCACCCTAAAATAGATTTGTCAGTTCTATACTCAAATTCAATTCTAACACAACACTGGTAGGCAACGCCGTCTTTGGCATAACAGGGAAACTGAGATTCGATCGCAGCTGAAGTTCGTTAAGAAGAATACGTGGATTGTTCAGAAGTTCCTCCAGAACCTCTCTTACATTCTCAGCCGGACCTTTCAGACTAATATTTTCGTACACACCAGGTTTATTTTCAATGCCAAGGATGTCTAAAAGTGAATCCACATCGCTTTTCTCTTTCAGATTTCCCAGAACTGTATCTATCGCTCTCGCAAGGCTGTTTACACTGTAATAAGTGTTCTCAAGTTCTTCGAGTTCGCTCAACAAGAAGGACAGATCACTGAAATTTCTGTACATAGGCCAAACCACAAGAAAGAAGAAGCTTACCACAAAAACACCTATTACTATCCCCCAGAAAAGATTTCGGGGGATGCCCATTTTGGTGAAAAAATTTTGCCTTTTCATGAGCTTTTTACTGTATCGCTCTACAATATATACCTCTTCTTCGAAGGGTTTTGCTTTCTCTGATATTTCCGATTCCAGCCCTTTGAAAAGCTCATTGAATTCCTTTTTATTTTCTTCATCCATAATCATTCACCTGACTTGAACTCTATCAAACTGATGTCATACATATTTGAAAAGTCCATTTTCCCGATGTTGGATATCGAATAACCTTCCGGCAATTCAATTGAAGTTGTTGTTGCCTCGCCTTTTTTGTAAATTAGATAATATAATGCGCTACCTACTCCAGCATTGTAATCAAGTTTTGTGAGGAGTTTTTTCTCCGCCGATGACTGGTCCATCGCTTTCTGAAGTTCTCTGAAAAATTGGATCTCTTTGCGCTTGATGGCAAGATATTTATCCAGTTCTTTTAGTTGTCTTGCGAGCTTGGCTTCTTGAACCATCAGGTCATTTTTCTTCTGAGATATAATCTCCACATCGATCTTTGGAATTCCCTGCAAGGAAATCCCCAGCTGCTCGAAAAGGAACCCCTTGACCAACTCTATTTGCTTCATCTTACTCTGAAAAGCTGCTCTGACGAGGAGACTTCCAAACACCGATATGGCAAGCACCAGAGCTAAAAAAATCAGTAGATATGCCAATCTAACTTTCCGCTTTTTTGAGTGTAAGTTTACCACTGGCAAAGAACCCACCACCTATTTTCAACATTCCCAAGCTGCTGAAGGAAACAGGAACATCGTGAAAATCAACGGGGAGGTCGTGAACGGCCATATCTTCCAATAACCTTTCAAAAGTCCTTTTATAGATTTCAGTAGAAAGATTTGATTGCCCGATAACGAAAAAATTTTTGAAAGATAGCTCATCCGATGCCGATGTGTTGGGAGAATTTGAAAGGGTATTCGTTATATACATCCTCAACTGATAACTTATCATGCCTTCCAGCATTTCAGATGCCTGTTCAATAAGAGCCTGATCTATCCGTGAAGTCGATTGAATGAAGCTCCTTTTTAAATATTCTTCTGAATATTCCTCGCCCCCAATGGTGGGAAGAATCAATGAAGAGAAACCTTCAGTTATATGGTTGATACCAACAATTTCCCCAAACTTCATTGCCATGATAACGGAATAATCCAGATCGACAAAGAAGAGAAATGAAAAACCTTCGAATACCTTTTTTTTCACCAGCTCAAAAATCGGGAAAGGCTTCACTGTAACAATATCAGGTTCCGGAAATCCGACTTTCGATAATTTGTCAAGGAATTCACCCAAATATCTCTGACGTGTAATGACAAAACTTGGAGAAACGCCATCGTTTATAGCTTTCAAATCATTTAAAGGTTTTACGATAACATCATCTGGAGATAGAGAAAACTGCGTGGCCGCCTTGAAATTGGCAACCCTTAAAAGATTCTTTTTGCTTTTAACCTTTGGGACATCGATGTGCTGAAAAACAACATTTTCAGGAGAAATGGCAACAATGAAGACTTCATCTACCGGCAAAGTATTGTGTTTGAAGAACTCCTCGGAAGCCTTCTCAAAGGAGTCTTCACCAAAACGCAAAACACTGAACAAGGGAATAATATTCCGTCTGAAAACGACAGCCCTGATTATCTCCGTGTAGGAAGGATCGTAGTTTAAAACGGTCACAAAATTATTAAACAAAGCTATCCCCTCGCTCAATAAGTTAATTTGCCGGTTACAGGTGAGATTACCATAGTGGAATCATCGGAAAAAGTAACTATTGTGGAACCCATTTCAACAAAGAACAGACCTCTTTCAGTAAAACCAAAAATAAAGGGTTCGGTGCTTTTTAAAGACAGTCCTTCAATAAAGTCGCCAGTGGAGGCTAATATCCTTCCTTCGTTATAATAGAGTTTGATTCTACGCGAATGTGAGATTGCCTGCTGCCTCATTCTTTCGAGAAATGTATCGATCTTCAGTTTTGCTGTCCGAATCTTAAAGCTTTCAATGAAGTTTTTTGCCCCTATTATAAACAGGCCTGCACTCAACGAAACCACAAGAAGATAGACAAGCAATTCAGAAAGTGTCACGTTTCGCTAACCTCCAACGCTTTGCTCAAGGGTGAAGATCGTGTTGTACATCGTATAAGCTAGAAAACCGATAAAACCACCAATGAAAATAATCATTAAGGGCTCTACCATTGAAACAAGTTTCTTCAGAGAAGTGGTTACCTGCGCATGGTAAAATTCCGAAACCTTAAACATGACCTCATCGAGCTTTCCTGTTTCTTCACCTGTGTTTATCATGCTGACAACAATTGAAGGAAAAATCCTTTGCTTCTCCAGAGAATTTTTTATAGTTTCACCGGCTTTGATGTCTTCAATGGCTACAGCCATGCCATGAATTATTTTCGTACTTTCTGAGACTTCGGCAGAGAGCTGAAGCGCAGTTGGAAGATCCACTCCACTCGCCACAAGAACAGCAAGGGTTCTGCTAAACCGTTCAAGAGCAGACATCTCTCTTAATTTTCTGACCGGTGGAAGAATTGAGACGAAGATATCTTTAACGATTCTTCCGTATTTTGTCTTCATGAAGGTCCTAAGTCCTATAAAAGCTCCAAGCAGCACGATGATAACGGCCAACCAATGATTCGTTAACAGTTTGTTGGCCGAAAGGAGGAGCTTCATTATTCCAGTCGGAGTGTAATTTGCACCGAAGGCGCTTATTAAATTGGGAAGGATGAAGAGCACGATTACTCCAACGATACCTATGGCAAAAGCCATCATAAACAATGGATAAGACATAGCAGATTTCACCTGATTCTCCAGCTCCACCATGCTCTCGTAGAATTCAGAAACTCTTTGAAGAGTTTCATCAAGTACGCCTCCTGCTTCTCCGGCTTTGACGAGATTTATGAATAATGAGTCAAAGACCCTTGATCGTTCCAACGCCTCACTGAAAGTCATTCCTCCCTCGATGGCGAGCACGATTTCCACAATTTTTCTTCTGAATCTGTTGCTGAATACCGTTTGACTCGATAACACCTGTAGAGCATCCCTGATACGCACGCCGGAACTGATCATGGTGGCAAGTTGTCGGGCAAAGAGACTGATCTCTTTTGTGGGGATGGGAAAAAGCGTTTTCCCACCACTTGTGCTCGCTTTTGCGATGGGTTTAATGGATGTGACAATGAAGCCCTGTCTGTTGAGCAACTCGAGGGCTTCGAGCTTTGAACTCGCTACGATTTTTCCCCGTTCGCTTTTTCCAGAAGAAGTGATCACTTCATACCGGAATTCTGGCATTCTTACCACCTCTCAGGTTTAAAAGGCAAGTCGCATATGCCTGGATTGAGTCTTTGAACATACTATTACCAGACTTGGGCTTAATACTGATCCTGGTCTCCCCCACCCCGAGAGCCCTCGCCACATTTTTAACCATCTCTTCGAGATAAGGCATGAGCCTTATTTGTTCAACGATTACCACACTATCGATATTCACGAGTTCAAACGCGTCATTCAGTATTTCAGTGCGTATGATTTCCAGAAATTCAATGCTGCGTCTATTCAAATTATCTTTCGTCTCTGGAAATAATATTCCGATGTTTCCCTTACCAGCTGCGCCAAGTATCGCGTCCACGACTGCGTGAATAAGAACATCGCCATCGGAATGGCCTTCAGAATAGAACTCATTTGAAACCCTAACCCCACCAATATAGAGACCTTTGTTGCCATGTCTCAACGGATGGATATCATATCCGATGCCTATCCGAAACATCTCAGATCAGCCTTATGGGCATGATAATGTACAGATATCCTTCCACATCAACAGGATTCATCTGAAGCGGACTGTTTGAGTCAACAAAATTCAGTTCGACTTCTTCAGTGTCTATCTTCTTTATGGAATCAGCCAAGAATCTTGGATTGAAAGCAATGAGGAGGTCGTCACCTTCCTTTTTTACGTCGAGCTCTTCAGTAGATTCTCCATGTTCTGGACTTCGCGCTATGAGCTTGATGGTCTGATCTTTGAGTTCCATCTTGATAGATTCGCTACCGAGCCTGGCGGCAATCGATGCCCTTCGAATGGCATCGCTAAAGAGAGTGGTACTGGCAACTACCCTGGATTTAAAAGCTTTTGGAAGCACCTTCCTGTAATCTGGAAATTCAGCGTCAACGACTCTTGCTATCATCTCTGTATTGTCGAAATAAAAACCGACCTTTGCACCATCATAGACTATTTTAAGATCGTCAGACACGGCTGTTCTGATACTTGATTGAAGGTCCTTCATACTTTTGAGAGTAAGTAGAAAGCGGTCTTCTACTTCTGTATCAATCTTTTCTTCGGCCAGAGCAAGTCTGAAGCCATCGGCAGCCACGAGTCTCAGAAAACCTCCTTGCAGTTCCCAGTAAATTCCATTCAGATTTCTCATGAATTCGTCTTTAGCAGCACAGAAGATCACCCGATCAATCATCAATTCGAGTACAGTTACGGAAGTCTCTATCTCTATCCCACCATGTGTTGGCTCTATTTCAGGAAATTGATCGGGAGACATCGTTGGCAATAAGAACCTGCTCTTTTCAACTCTAACTATTAGATTGTTATCCTGCAGCTCAAAGATTATTTCCCCGGCAGGCAGGTTTTTAATTATTTCGAGAATTACCTTCGCTTCAACCACAAAGGCGCCTTCGCCATCAAGGTGCACGGGGGCGGCAACGGTTTTAATGGCAGTCTCAAGATCGGTAGCGAGCATTTCAATCTTTCCTTCAGCTGTTGACCTGAACAAAACACCAGAAAGCACTGGTTTGACCGTTTTCTGGGCAACTGCATTTGCCACTGATTCCAACCGACTGAGTATCTCTCCCCGCTCAATGGAAAATCTCATCAAGCCACCTCCTAATTTTATCTTTCTTTATTATTTTACCGCATTTTGCCATATAATATGAAGTGGTGTGGATTATGCAAATGAAGCCGGATAACTGGAATCTAAAAACTGATCAGGCAATAAAACTCCAAAACCAGCTTCGTTCTCGCTTGATAAGCAGTTTACCTGAAGGTTTTGAGCTTCAAACTCTGGCTGGTGTCGATGTATCCTTTCCTGGCCCCGGAGTGGGGCTCTGTGTCATTGTTGTGTTATCCGCTGTAACGGGAGAGGTTCTGGAAATTGCTCATCATTCCATGAAAGTCACTTTCCCTTACATACCCGGTCTCCTGTCGTTCAGGGAAGGACCCATATTTGTTGAAACTGTCACCAGACTAAAAGTCAAGCCAGACCTCTACTTTTTCGATGGTCAGGGTATCGCTCATCCAAGGGGATTAGGACTGGCTGCTCACATGGGCTTGATACTGAAAAAGCCAACAATTGGTGTGGCTAAATCACATCTTTTCGGGCATTATGAGGAGCCAGGAAATGAAAAGGGAACTTGGTCTCCCCTGAAAGACGATAAAGGCGGAATCATAGGGGCTGTAGTGAGAACACGAGCGGGGAAGAAACCTGTATTTGTTTCTCCCGGTCATTTAATAGATGTTGAACATTCCATAGAATATACTTTGAAATACACCACAAAATTCAGAATTCCAGAACCCACACGATTGGCACACCTATGGACGCAGAAACTCAAAAAGTCACTTTGACCTAAAATACACTATCGAAGCGGCACCTTTGATGCCCGCGTCTTCCACAAGTTCACTCAAGGCAATTTTAAATGTGCCCCTGAAAGATTCCATTACATAGCTTCGGACCTTTCTTTCAACTTTTTCGAGAAGGTAATTCCCGGCTCTACTAACACCACCACCAAGTATAATAACATCAGGGTTGAAGATGTGGACGAACCCAGCTATTCCTATTGCCAGTGCCTTTGTTGCCCTTTCTACTACCAGCTCTGACATTTCGTCGCCGGTTTTTGCTGCATCGAAAACTGTTCGAGCCGTGATATTCTCCTGCCTGAAAACGGGAGAATCAGGATATCTTTTTCTGAATTCCTTAGCCATCCTGACAATAGAGGTAGCCGATGCGAGGGCTTCAAGGCAACCATGAGAGCCACAACCACAAAGTGGTCCATCGGGTTCGATTATAACGTGTCCCAATTCACCGCCAAAGCCTTGACTGCCCGTTATCAGCTCGCCACGTGAGATTACACCTCCACCAACACCCGTACCAAGGGTCAATGCAACAATGTTGGGGGTTCCTTTGAAGGTGCCAAAGGCCCATTCTCCTATTGCAAAGGCATTGGCATCATTTTCTACATATGTCGTGAACCCTGTCAGCTCTTCGAGCCTTCTTGAAAGGGGGACATTCTTCCATCCTGGAAAGTTTGGAGAGTAGATAACTGTGCCACTTTCTCGCTCAATGGAACCAGGTGAGCCGACACCTATTCCAAGGACTTTGGACTCAACTCCACTGGTGTGTACGAGTTTTCTGACGCTTTCCGCAATTCTGTCGATTACATCTTCGCTACCTCGTGAGACGAGAGTTGGAATGATACTTTTCTCAACGATATTGCCGTTATAGTCAACGATTCCAATTTTTGTTTCTGTACCACCGAGGTCAATACCTACAACGTAACCGTTCATCCTTTACTCCCTTCAATACCTGTTTTTATGCATGTCTATTAAATCTAAGAATTCCTCATTATCCGCTGTAGAGCGCAGTTTATCAACTATTGTTGTCAGACCTTCTTCTTCTCCAAGGGAGGATACCATGCGTCTTAGTATCCAGACCTTTTTCAGAATCTCAGGAGGCAGAAGGAGTTCTTCTTTCCTCGTACCGGAGAGGTTCAGGTTGATAGCAGGGAATATACGCTTGTTAGCAAGTTGCCTTGAAAGTACCAGTTCCATGTTTCCTGTTCCCTTGAACTCTTCGAATATAACTTCATCCATTTTGCTTCCGGTCTCCACTAAAGCTGTTGAGATGATAGTAAGGCTGCCTCCTTCTTCAATATTCCTTGCAGCTCCAAAGAAATGTTTTGGTTTGTAGAGAGCTGCAGGATCCACACCACCGCTAAGGAGTTTTCCGCTTGGGGGCACACACAGGTTATAAGCTCTTGCCAGGCGTGTGATACTGTCTAGCAAGATTACAACATCATATCCGAACTCCACCATCCTTTTCGTCATTTCAAGTGTGAGTTCTGCCACTCTTATCTGCTTCTCAGGGTGCATATCGAAAGGCGCCGCGATCACATAAGCGTCTGTCGATCTCCTCAAATCCGTAACTTCTTCAGGTCTTTCATCGATGAGAAGAATTATTCTAATAGTTTCCGGGTGATTTCTGGCAATACCGTTAGCTATTTCCTTCAAGAGGGTCGTTTTCCCGGCCTTAGGCGGAGCAACGATGAGTCCTCTCTGACCTTTCCCGATCGGGGAAAAGAGATCAATGATCCTTGTACTTATCGTTTCTTTCTCCGTTTCGAGGATGAACCTCTCGTTGGGGTAGACTGGTGTGAGGTTTTGAAAGCTAATTCGTTCTGCAGCGAAATTCACGGGTTTTTGATTTATCGCCTCGATTCTGAGCAAAGCGAAGTACTTTTCTCCCTCTTTCGGTTTTCGGATCTGACCTGCCACCCAGTCACCCGTCGTGAGGTTAAACCTTCTGATCTGCGATTGACTAACATAGATATCGTTCGGGCTGGGTAGAAGATTGTTGTCAAGTGTTCTGAGGAAACCGTAACCGTTTTCGGTCACTTCGAGTATTCCGTGGTCAAAAAAATAGCCATAAGACTCCGTTTGCGCTTTGAGAATCGCAAAGATAAGTTCCTTTTTGGCCATCTGAGTGTAACCCGTGATTTCGTATTTACGGGCCAGTTTGTAGATTTCCCGGATTGGCATTTTTTGCAGTTGGGAGATGTCTATTTCTACTTCCCGAATGGTGTCTTTTGTCTTGTTATTTTCTGTTGTTTCCGCTTGTTGAGTGTTCTGTTCATTGATTGAAGATTCTTCTGGCTGAGATACGGTGGAAGAAAGTTCCTCTTTGCTCGTTTCTCTGATCGTTGCATTCTTTTCTTGTTCCTGAGTGAGATCGGTTGTTTCTTTCTCACCTGCTGGTTCTGAAATTTTTTTTCTTCTAGGACTCAATTCATTTGGCGCACGGTATTGCGCCATCCCTCCTTCCATGAAATAAGTTAAGGTAAGAACAATAGGGGAAGTAATTAACTGTGCGGTTCACAGGTATAATATATCACTTATGGCTATTAAAATCAAAGGCATATGAAGATGAAAAATGGCTACCCGAAGGTAGCCATCAATTTTCCTCGGAGTTTTTGGTTTCTTCAGGTTTTATGAGTTGAAGAATAGAGAGTTCTGCAGCATCTCCTCTGCGACGACCGACCTTTACGATCCTTGTATAACCGCCATTTCTGTTGAGATAGTTAACAGCTATTTCATCACAGATCTTTTTAACAAGTTTTCTATCGTTGAAATGTCTGTTAATTTCCCTTCGAAGAGCAACGTTTCTTGCTTTCAACGCAACAAGCTCCGGATCGCCTTCGCTTTTCTCTGCGATCTGTCTGGCACAGAGAGCTGCTTCCTTTGCTTTCGTTATGATGGACTCAACGAACGGCTTTACGGCTTTGGCTTTGGTCGTTGTTGTCATTATAGTTCCGTGCTCAAAGACCTCTCTGGCGAGACCTCTCATCAGAGCGACGCGCTGATTGTGAGGCCTGTTCAACTTTTTCTTATGCATTCTATGCCTCATGCTTAGACCTCCTCGATCATTCTTTCTTTAACGTAAGATTGAATTTCTCCTTGAGTTGCTTTTTAACCTCTTCCATGGACTTCTCACCAAAATTCCTAATTTTAAGGAGATCAGCTTCTGAACGATTGACAAGGTCCCCTATGGTGTTGATCTTGTCCCTTTTAAGGCAATTCAAGGATCTAACGGATAGTTCCAGTTCCTCTATTCTCTTCGACAGAATAGAATCGGTTTCCGGCTCTTCTGTAACTTCCTCGGATCGAATTTCTTCAGAAACGAGGAGCTCACTATCGCCGAGAAAAGATTCGATGGTTTGCGGTTCCTGACCGAGACTACTCGAAACAACTTCAAAGTGCTTCATGAGAATGTCCGTAGCCTTCAAAAGTGCTTCAGAGGGTTTTATTGACTTCTTTGTCCAAACTTCCAGGATCAGTTTGTCGTAGTCAGTTTTCTTTCCTACACGTACATTCTCGGAGATGAAATTAACTTTCAGAACAGGACTAAAAATCCCATCTATATATATCATCTCAACGTCCTGCTCCACTTCCATTTCAGAAACCGGAACAAAACCCTTGCCAATTTCGGCAAAAAGTTCCATGTAAATCTCTGCTTCTTCGTTCAGGGTAGCAATATATTGAGAAGGATTGACAACTTCTACCCCGGTAGGGGTTCTGATGTCACCAGCGGTGAGGACACCTGGTCCTCTCTTATCAATCACGAGCTTTACAGGATCAGAGAATTCTAGAGCAGGTTTGAGCTGGACTTTTTTGAGATTGAGGATTATCTCCAGAACATCCTCCTTCACACCCTCGATGACATCGTATTCATGATATTTATTCGGGATCTTCAGTTTTGTTATGGCCATACTTGGAATCGAAGAGAGCAGTACTCTCCTCAAGGCGTTACCAATGGTCACGGCGTAGCCCCTTTCCATCGGAGAAAGAACGAACTTTTCATAATAGCTATTCGCTTCTTCCCTACTCTCTTCGACCTTCAGGGTCTTAGGCATTACGAATCCAATCATTTACAGGCCCAGTGTAGGGCACACACCTCCTTTCAAGAAGGTAACTTGTACCTCCATTACTTCGAGTAAAGCTCAATGATAGACTGCAGATCGACGGGTATTTCGACTTCTTCCCTGTTCGGGAATCTGACGAACGTTCCCCTAACTGCCTCGTAGTCGATTTCCAGCCATGGAGGTGTGGTTCTATCCTGTGCGGCTTCCACAGCTTCTTTTACAGGGACTATTCCTTTACTCTTTTCTCTGAACTCAATGACATCCCCGGGCCTCAAGAGATAAGATGCCTTATTCACTTTCCTGCCGTTGACGAGTATGTGCCCGTGGTTAACAAGCTGTCTTGCCTGTCTTCTGCTGGAAGCAAAACCCATTCTGAAGACCGTGTTGTCCAGCCTGGATTCAAGAAGCTTGATTAGTGCTGTACCGGTCTCTTCAGATCTCCTTGAAGCCATATCGAAATATTTTCTGAATTGTTTTTCAAGAAGACCATACATTCTCTTCAATGCCTGCTTGGCTCTGAGCTGCATACCGTACTGCGTTAGTTTTCTCGTGGCGGCTCCATGCTGTCCCGGAGCAAAGGGTCTCTTAATCTGTGCACATTTCGGGCTGAAACAGCGCTCCCCTTTAAGATAGAGCTTGAAGCCTTCACGTCTGCATATCTTACATACCGATCCGGTGTATCTGGCCATCCAATTCCCTCCTCAACTTATACTCTGCGTCTTCTTCTGGGTCTGCACCCATTGTGGGGGATAGGGGTGATATCTTTTATTGAGTCTATTGTGAGTCCAGCAGCCTGAACAGTACGGATGGCTGCTTCCCTTCCCGATCCAGGACCTTTGACCTCAACAGAGACCCGCGTTATTCCCAACTTCAGGGCTTCTTTTGCAATCTGCTCAGCTGCAAGCTGGGCAGCGTAGGGTGTAGACTTCTTTGAACCAGAGTATCCAACAGTACCACCTGAACCCCAGAGTATGGTGTTTCCATCAGGGTCCGTGAGTGTGATGATAGTGTTGTTGAAAGTCGATTTTATGTGCAATACGCCGCGGTCAATACTTAACTTTTTTCTCTTTTTATTGGTTGTTCTTCTCCTTTTGGCCATGTATGAACCTCCTTATTACTTCTTTTTAATTCTGCTGGCCCTGGGGCCTTTTCTGGTTCTCGCGTTTGAATGTGTCTTTTGCCCTCTGACGGGAAGCCCGGCTCTGTGCCTTATGCCTCTGTAACAACCTATTTCAATGAGTCTTTTGATGTTTCTATCGACTTCCTGCCTGAGCTCACCTTCTACTTTGTAATGATCGGTGATATACTTGGAAATCTTACTGATCTCTTCATCGGTAAGCTCTTTGACTCTTTTTTCACCATCAATCTTTGTGTTTTCGAGTATCTCTTTTGCCCTGCTGGGGCCTATTCCATATATATAGGTCAATGCGACATATGCCTTCTTGCTGTTAGGCAGTTCAACACCAACAATACGTGCCATTCAGCATTCCCTCCTTAACCTTGTCTCTGGTTGTGCTTGGGATTTTTCTCACAGATTACCCAGATTCTGCCCTTGCGTTTTATGACTTTGCAGTGTTCACATCTCTTCTTGACAGATGCTCTGACCTTCATTTTTGTTCTCCTCCCTTGCTTATCTTCTTCCTGTATACAATCCTTCCTTTGCTCAGATCATAGATGGACACCTCGACGACGACCCGGTCACCCGGAATCAGTCTAATGAAGTTCTTTCTCATCCTTCCCGATATATGGGCCAGTATGACATGTCCATTTTCGAGTTCTACTCTGAAAGTTGCGTTGGGCATGGATTCTAAAACAGTACCCTCCATTTTTATGACATCATTTTTATCAGCCATATAGACACCTCACAGCCTGGAAAGGACCCTTGGACCTTTCTCTTCGATGACAATCGTATGTTCGAAATGAGCCGCTTTGGTTCCATCTTTTGTAACAACTGTCCAGCCATCCGGGAGGACCATTGTTTCATAGCTACCCTGAGAAACCATTGGCTCTATCGCCAGTGTCATCCCGGGACGAAGGATTAGACCAGTCCCTTTTACCCCGTAATTCGGAACCTGTGGGTCCTCGTGAAGCATTTTCCCAACTCCATGACCTACATAATCCCTTATCACAGAAAAACCGGCGGTTTCAATAAAGTTTTGAACTGTATAGCCTATGTCGCCGATATGATTTCCCGGATAAGCCACTTCAATGGCGAATTTTAGAGACTCTTTCGTTGCTTCAACAAGTTTTTTATCTTCATCACTTGTGTATGCATCAACTACAAAAGTCTTTGCGGCATCTCCAAAATAACCATCTTTCAAAACACCACAGTCAACAGATACAAGGTCTCCCTTTTCAAGTATCTTTTCTTTCAGGGGGAAACCATGAATGATCTCACTATTTACTGACACACAAAGAGCATAGGGATAACCATTGTATCCCTTGAATGCGGGGATTGCGTTTCTTTTAAGTATATATTCTGTCGCAATTTTTTCAAGATCATAGGCAGCAACACCAGAGGTAATGTGTTCTCCTACGATCTCCAGTACCTCTGCCACAATTTTTGCAGCAAATTCAATTTTTGAGATTTCCTCCCTGGATTTCAACCTGATCATATCATACATTCTCCAGTGTTTCAAAGAGGTCCCGTGAAACCTTTTCAAGGGATCTCGAGCCGTCGATCTCTTTGAGGATTCCGGAACTACGATAATATTCGAGTACCGGTGCAGTCTTTTCTTTGTAGATCCGGTATCTCTCCCTTACAGTGTGAGGTAAGTCGTCTTTTCTTTGAATTAGTTCGCTTCCACAATCATCACAAATATTATCGCGCTTTGGTTTAAGGGTGAGCAGGTTGTATACCCTTCCGCAGGAAGGACAGACCCGCCTGCTGGATATCCTCTTTACAACTTCGTCTTCGGTGGAGGTTATCAGCAAAACAACATCAAGCCTTTTCCCGAGTTCTTGAAGAATTTCATCCAGCACTTCGGCCTGGGCGACGGTTCGCGGATAACCATCGAGAATGAAGCCCCTGGAAGCATCCTCCTGGCGGAGTCTTTCTTTGACAATTTCATACATAAGTTCATCAGGAACGAGCAGGCCTTTTTCGAGTATGTGAAAGACCTTTTTTCCAAGGTCAGTGCCAGCAGCCACGGCTTCACGCAACATATCACCGGTGGATATGTGCGGAATATTGTACCTTTCAGAAATACGTTTTGCCTGCGTTCCCTTGCCAGCTCCTGGGGGACCCATTAAGACCAGATTCATTTCTTCATCTCCTTCCGCGAAGTCTACCCTTTTTGACGAATCCCTCGTAGTGTCTCACAAGGAGATGGGACTCGATTTGCTGGAGGATATCCAAGGCAACACCTACTGCGATCAACGTTGATGTACCTCCGATGACGATTTGAATTCCTATGAAACTCTGTATCACGGAAGGCAGCAATGCGATGATAACGAGGAAAACAGCACCCATGAAGGTTACTCTGGAGAGCACCCTCGTTATATACTGTTCTGTCGGATAACCCGGTCGGATACCCGGAATGAATCCACCATAGTTCTTTATATTATTCGAAACTTCTTTAACGTCAAAGACCAGAGTGCTGTAGAAATACGTGAAGAAGAAGACAAGTGTTCCGTAGAGTATCAAGTACAACGGTGACGAATAACCAAAGAGTCTGGACATGATGTTACCCTCAGGCAACATGCTTCCTATCATTTGAGGTAAAGTCATGATAGCGGCTGCGAAGATTATCGGGATAACACCACCTTGATTCACCCTTATAGGTATGTGAGTGGAAACGCCACCGTAAACCCTTCGTCCGGAGACCCTTCGAGCGTATTGCACTTCTATTCTTCTTTCACCGAGCTGTATATAGATTATCCCAACAATGGTGAGTACGGATACACCTATCAAAACGAGCCATTGCATGGGCGTAAGAGCGATAGCAGCTTCGGCAATGTATGTTGGATATCTCGAAACGATACCAGCAAAGATCAAAACGGAAATTCCGTTACCTATACCTTTCTCTGTGATCCTTTCACCGAGCCAGAGAAGGAACATTGTACCGCCCATCAAAGAAACAGTAGCAAGCACAACAAACATGAATCTGTTTGGTGTCGCGGTAATTCCCTGGGTTGAAAGGGCCAGAGATAGGAGAAAAGCCTGCAAAGTTGCCAGGAAAACCGTCAAATATCGAGTATATCTGGCATACTTCTTCCTTCCTTCTTCACCTTCCCTCAACATCTCTTTCAAACTAGGCACAACAGATGTGAGGAGTTGGAGCATGATGGATGCGTTTATGTATGGAGTAACACTGAGAGCAAAGAGTGAGAAGTTCCTGAGCGCACCGCCGGTGAAGACATCAAAGAAACCAATAAAGCCACCGGCAGCTCCAGCGGAAACCTGAGAAAAATAACTAGCCCAGGCTTGAATATTGATACCCGGGATAGGAATGTAAATCCCCAGCCTGAAGATGGCCAGGGCAAAAAAAGTGAAAATTATTCTTTCTCTGAGCTCAGGAATTTTGAAAGCATTTCGAAGTGCTTTCCACACTTCAGATCACCTCGGCTTTTCCACCGGAAGCCTCTATCTTCTCCTTTGCTGAGGTGCTGAAAGCATGCGCCTTTACGATCAAGGCTTTGGTAAGTTCACCCCTGCCGAGAATCTTGAGGCCGTCCTTGAGGTTTTTGATAACATTCATTTGAAGGAGTACCTCGGGTGTTACTTCGCTACCCGCTTCAAACCTCTCTTCGAGTTGCGAAAGGTTCACGATAGCATATTCTTTCGCATTTCTATTTTTAAACCCTTTAATAGGTATTCTTCTGTAAAGTGGCGTTTGACCACCCTCAAAGAACGGCTTTACCTTACCTGTGCCTCTTCCCTGTCCCTTATGACCGCGAGTGGCTGTTTTTCCCTTTCCTGAGCCAACACCACGGCCAACACGTTTGCTTTTCTTGCGTGAACCGGGGAGAGGTCCAAATTCTTTGTCGCCCAACATGAACGCCATTTAATCTACCCCCTTCAACCTTCTATTTCTTCAACACTCAGGAGATGTTTTATACTCTTCACCATTCCCCTGATCTGTGGACTATCTTCGTGGATAACCTCGCTGTTTACCTTTTTCAGTCCGAGGGCTTTTACGGTTCGGCGCTGTCGGTAATTGAACCCAATAACACTTCTCTTCAACCTGATTTTGAGCTTCTTCGCCATCATTAACCCTCCTCGGAAACTCCGTTGAAGACTTCTTTAACAGATATATCTCTGAGTCTCGCATATTCTTTCGGAGATTTCAGTTCCTTGAGTCCATTCAGCGTGGCTCGGGCGAGGTTGACTATGTTTGTCGAACCCAATGCTTTGGTCAGGATATTCTTGACACCTGCCAGTTCGACAACTGCTCTAACACCTGCACTTGCTATTATACCAGTTCCAGGACCAGCTGGTTTTAACAATACTTCGGAAGCATCTTGATGTCCAACGATTTCATGGGGAATTGTATCCTTGATAACTGGAACCTCGACGACATTTTTTTTGGCGTTAATGAGAGCCTTCCTTATAGCTGTAGGGACTTCTCTCGCGCTTCCGATACCAAGACCGACCTTTCCATTCTTGTTCCCAACTACAGCGGTAACCCTAAAAGAAAGGTTTTTACCACCTGCAACTACTTTCGTTACTCTCTTTATTTCGATTATTCTTTCTTCGAATTCCTTTTCTTCTATCTGCTTCTCGATGTTCCTAACCTCAGGCATCGACTGCACCTCCTCAGAACTTCAACCCGGCTTCTCTTGCCGCATCTGCCAGGGACTTCACTCTACCGTGAAATTTGAAACCGCCTCTGTCAAACACAACAGTAGCGATGCCTTTCTCGAGAGCCCTCTTTGCGATGAGCTTCCCAACTTCGGCAGCGGCTTCTTTATTCCACGTTTTCTGGAGTTTCCCTTTCAACTCTTTATCGATTGTCGAAGCAGAAACGAGGGTCCTGCCGGCGACGTCATCGATGATCTGTGCATAGATGTGTTTCTCGCTTCTATAAACTGCGAGCCTCGGCCTTTCTGGTGTTCCATTTATCTTGGCTCTAACGCGCAAGTGGCGCTTTCTTCTGAGTTCTTTTCTATCTCTGCGTTTTATCACCTGCATTTGCCTCCCTTCAGGATTAAACTTTCTTACCGACCTTGGTTCTTACGTACTCACCCTTGTATCTGATACCCTTACCGGAGTAAACAATGGGTTCTCTCCAGCGGCGTATGTTAGCCGCAACCTGTCCCACAAGGTATTTGTCAATACCCTTGACCACGATAGCGTTAGGCGCGGGCACTTCAAACGTGATTCCTTCGGGAGCTTCGATTTCCACAGGGTGAGCAAATCCCAGATTCAGAACCAGTTTTTTACCCTGAAGTTGGGCTCTATAACCGACACCGACTATTTCCAGCTCTTTCTGGAAACCCTGGGTAACTCCAACGACCATACTTCTAACCAGAGACCAGTAGGTTCCACAGAACATGGCTATCTTTTTGTGATCGCTTTTCCTTCTCACGATATCGGTGTTGGGTAAAACCCAAAGGCCATCATCTCGCTGTTCAAACTTCACATATGGTAAAAACTCCTGCTTGAGTTCGCCCTTGGGGCCCTTGACAATTACAGTGTTTCCATCGATTTTGATCTCAACACCCTTGGGGATTTCTATTGGCTTCTTTATCAACCTCGACATTCAAATCCCTCCCATTACCATACGTAGCATATGACTTCGCCGCCAACCCCGACTTTTCTCGCCTCTTTGTCGGTGATGATTCCGTGGGAAGTGCTCACAATAGCAATTCCCATACCGGACTTAACCTTCGGCAGCTCGTCTTTGCCTACGTATATACGCCTTCCGGGTTTGGAAACTCTTACAATACCACTGATAACTCTCTGCCTATTTCTTCTGTCACCTTTGTATTTCAGGAATACCTTAAGGATCCCCTGTTTTCCGTCCTCTATGTATTTGTAGTCTTCGATATATCCTTCTTTTTTCAGGATATCGAGAATCGCGCGCTTCATGTTGGAAGCAGGTAAATCAACACTTTCCTTCATTGCTGCATTGGCATTTCTGATTCTTGTGAGCATGTCGGCTATGGGGTCACTCCACATTTTACGTCCCTCCTCACCAGCTTGCCTTTTTTACACCGGGGAGTTTACCCTCTGAGGCGAGCTTTCTAAAGCAGACTCTACAGAGTCCGAATTCTCTATACACTGCTCTTGGTCTGCCACAAAGGTGGCATCTATTATATTTCCTTACCTTGAACTTGGGTTCCCTTTTCCATTTGGCAATCATTGATTTCTTCGCCATGTTCTACCTCCTTAACCCATTCTCTTGAAGGGCATTCCGAGAAGTTTCAGGAGTTCTCTTCCTTCTTCGTCGGTCTTTGCCGTTGTTACAATAATTACATCCATTCCCTGAATCCTTCTAACCTGATCGGGACTGAGTTCTGGAAAGATCAACTGTTCAGGAAGTCCCAGGGCGTAATTTCCACGTCCATCGAAACTATCAGGATTGACTCCTCTGAAGTCCCTCAGTTTTGGAAGAACGATGTTAATGAGTTTATACAGGAAATTATACATCCTGGCTCCTCTAAGAGTGACTTTAAGCCCCAGGGGCATACCTTCCCTTATCTTGAAATTTGCGATACTCCTTTTTGCTCTGGTCACGACGGGTTTCTGACCGGCGATTACATTCAGTTCCTTCGCATGTAGTTCAATGAGATCGCCATTTCTTGAACCTTCACCTATACCCATATTTACAACTATTTTGACGAGTCTCGGTACTTCATGAATATTTTTATAACCGAACTCTTTCATCATGGAAGGAACAACTTCTGTTTCATATTTTTCTTTTAACGGTACGTAGTTGTATGTCATCGACTATTCCTCCCCTGTCATACCTTATCAATGATTTCTCCGCATTTCTTGCAGACACGGACTTTTTCTCCGTTTTCCAGAACGCGGTGACCAACTCTGGTCGGTTTGTCGCAGTTTGGGCATACTAACATAACCTTGCTGGCGTAAATGGGAGATTCTCTTTCGATAATTCCACCTTCACGGTACTGGTTAGTGGGTCTCTGGTGCCTCTTGGAGAAATTAACACCCTGAACGATAACCTTTCCTTCTCTTGGAATAACTCTCAGAATTTTCCCCACTTTACCCTTATCTTTTCCTGAAATCACCTTTACCGTATCCTCTTTCTTTATCCTCATCGCCATGTACATCACTCCTCACCAAACCTCTTGTGCCAGGGAAGCAATCTTTGAAAAACCTCTGTCCCTGATCTCTCTCGCGACAGGACCGAAAACACGCGTCCCCTTCGGCTGGTTCTGCTTGTCGATGATGACAGCGGCGTTGTCGTCGAAGCGGATATAGGTGCCATCCGGTCTTCTTATCTCTTTCCTTGTTCTGACGACGACTGCTCTTACAATGTCACCTTTTTTGACATCAGTATTAGGTACTGCTTCCCTAACAGAGGCAACGACTATATCGCCCACAGTTCCGGTTTTTCTCTTGAATCCACCGGAAACCTGAATGACTTTAATTACTTTCGCGCCAGAATTATCGGCAACTCTCAGATAGGATTCGAGCTGAATCATTTCGCGTCACCTCCGGGGTTATTTTCAACGACCTCGGGAGTTTCATTTGTTGTTTCGCCAAATTCGCTCTTCTTCACGATTCTTATGACCACGAATTTCTTTGTCTTGCTGTAAGGTTTGCTTTCTTCGATTTCTACGATATCACCAATATTGCAGACATTTTCGGCATCGTGGGCATGGTACTTCTTTGAACGCTTAATTGTTTTCCCATAGAGGGGGTGAGCGAATGTCCTTTCAACGTTGACCACAACGGTCTTATCCATTTTATTACTCACGACGGTTCCTATAAGTCTTTTCTTAGGCATGGCTGTTACCTCCTTATTCCGAGCTCGCGTCCGCGGAGGATTGTTTTGATCCTTGCAATGTCTCTCTTTACGAGCTTAATCTGCGAGTGATTCTGCAGTTTGTTCATTTCAAGTTGAAATCTTAAATCAAGGAGTTTTCTTTTCAAATCATCAAGCATCTGCTTGAGCTCTTCGTCAGTATACTTTTGAAGCTCAACTGCCTTCATTAGAGCTCACCTCCTATATGGTACCGGGGAACAATCTTCGTTTTGATCGGTAGTTTTGTGGCGGCATAAGCCAGTGCTTCTTTTGCAAGCTCATCGCTCACACCGGCGATTTCAAACATAATCCTGCCGGGCTTAACAACGGCCACCCAGCCTTCTACATCACCTTTTCCTTTACCCATTCTGACTCCGATACCCTTGGAGGTAATGGGTTTATCCGGGAAGATTCTGATCCAAACTTTACCATTTCTCTTGAGTGTCCTCATAATTGCAATACGACATGCTTCAATTTGCTGGGCAGTGATCCAGTGTGGTTCAAGGGCTTTCAGACCCCAGTCACCGAAGTGAACAAGAGTGCCGCCCTTAGCTTTTCCACGCATTTTGCCTCTTTGTTGTTTTCTGTATTTTACTCTCTTGGGCATCAACATTTCGAAATACCTCCCCTCGTGGGTTCAAGCTCTAGTCGCTATGTCGCCTTTGTATATCCAGACCTTGACACCGATTATACCCATCTTGGTCATAGCGGTTGTATAACCATAATCAATGTCGGACCTCAGTGTTTGGAGAGGAAGTCTTCCTTCGAGGTACCATTCTGTTCTGGCGATATCAGCTCCATTGAGTCTACCGGAAACCATGATTTTGATACCTTTCGCGCCCTTTCTAATGGCAGTAAAAATAGCGCGCTTCATGGCTCTCTTGTAGGAAGCCCTCTTCTCGATCCTGGCAGCGATGTCTTCAGCTACAAGTATCGCATCTATCTCGGGTGTTTTGACTTCCTCTATGTTAAGTTGAAATTGCCGTGTGATCAATTTTTCGAGTTTGGCCCTGAGGTTCTTGACCTCCACACCTTTTCTACCTATGATCACACCGGGTCTGGCACACTTGATTGTGATGGCTACTTTACCAGATTCGGGGCGTTCTATATAGATATCAGAAATACCAGCAACTCGGTAGTTCTTCTTGATGAAATCTCTGATCTTAACATCTTCAATAAGATATTCTTTGTAGTTCTTTTCATTTATCCAGCGAGCTTTCCAATCCTTGGTTATCCCAAGTCTGAAACCATAAGGATGCACTTTCTGACCCACTTAGTTGTCACCTCGCTCCTGAGGAATTGTAAGTTCCTTCTCCTTTTCGCGGTCTCTCACCACGAGTTTTATGTGGCTGAATCTTTTCAGAAGGATATCAGCCCTTCCTCTTCCACGTGGCCAGAGTCTTTTCATTCTTGGTCCGTCTTCCACAACGGCTTCGCTTACATAGAGATTGTCAATGTTTAGGCCAAAGTTGTTCTCCGCATTTGCTACTGCAGATCTAAGGACTTTGTAGACTATTCTCGCAGCTTTCTTCGGGGAGAACTCGAGAATCTGGAAAGCCTCTCCCACATTCTTACCCCTAATCGCATTTACCACATCACGGGCCTTTCGAGGGGAAATTCTCACGTATTTTGCTATGGCCCTCGCTTCTACGACTGGGATGGAAGCCAGAGCTTCTTTTCTCTGTTTATGAAATACTGATCGTTTTGGCCTTGGTGTATTTTCGGGCATTATAGAATCCCTCCTCATTTGACTTGACCTTTCTTTGCCTTCTTGTCGGCGTGTCCACCAAATCTTCTTGTAGGTGAGAACTCGCCGAGCCTATGACCGATCATGTTTTCGGTGATGTATATGGGAATGTGCTTCATTCCGTTGTACACAGCAATGGTATGACCGATCATTTCAGGAGTGATCATGGAAGCCCTGCTCCATGTCTTGATGGGCTTCTTTTCACCTTTTTCATTCATTTCTCTTATCTTTTTCATCAGTTTCGGGTGTACGTATGGACCCTTTTTCTGAGATCTTGACATTCACTGCACCCCCTGCTTAGATTTGGTTCCTGCGTTTAACTATGAGCTTGTCAGAAGGCTTCTTGCGTCTTCTGGTCTTGTACCCCTTCGCGGGCATTCCCCATGGACTCTGAGGAATGTGACCCTTAGACCTGCCTTCACCACCACCCATGGGGTGATCAACAGGGTTCATGGTCATACCCCTGACCGTTGGCCTGATACCGAGCCATCTCTTCCTTCCAGCTTTTCCATGTACCTCGTTGGAGTGATCTTCATTTCCAACCATTCCGATGGTGGCCATGCACTTCACAAGCACTTTACGCAATTCGCCTGAAGGCATTCTGAGAAGGGCATACTTCCCTTCTTTAGCCATGAGCTGGGCATAAGTTCCGGCGGATCTTGCGATCTGACCACCCTTTCCAGGCTGGAATTCTATATTGTGAACGATCGTACCAACTGGAATATTCTCAAGGGGAAGGGCGTTTCCAACGGTAATTTCCGCGTCAGGACCATTCATAACCACGTCTCCAGTTTTTAAACCTTTCGGCGCAAGGATATACCTCTTTTCGCCATCGGCATAAACAAGAAGCGCAATTCTTGCGGTCCTGTTGGGATCGTATTCAATTGCAGCAACCTTTGCAGGAATACCGAATTTGTTCCTTTTGAAATCGATGATTCTGTACATTCTTTTGTGGCCTCCACCCTGATGCCTGACAGTAACGCGTCCGTGGTGGTTTCGGCCTGCGTTTTTCTTGAGAGGTTCTATCAATGATTTTTCTGGCTCAGTTTTCGTAATTTCGTTGTAATCAGGCAGAAGAGCAAATCTTCTGCTGGGAGTAACCGGTTTAAATCTTCTAAGACCCATCTCCTACCACCTCACATCAGTGTTGGCCTTCGAGTTCTTTGATGCGGTAGCCCTCAACAAGTGTGACTATTGCCTTTTTCCACGAACGTGTCTTTCCAGCGAGGACTCCCCTTCTCTTGGGCTTACTTTTTACGGTGAGAATGTTTACTTTTTCTACCTTGACATTGAAAATCTTTTCCACAGCTTCCCTGACGGTGTATTTGTTCGCATCTCTATGTACTTCAAATACGTATTTATTGTTCTCTCCAGCCATAACGGATTTTTCCGTTATAATAGGCCTAATAAGGATATCGTTGAGCGTGAGTTTGGGATCAGTCATTAGCCGAGCACCTCCTCGATCTTGCGGACAAGATCGACTGTTAATACTAGCTTCTCATGGTTAAGAATATCGTAAACATTGAGACCATCTATGTTAGTCGATCCACCGTTTCCGGGATTGTCAGCGATGATTACCTTCACCTCAGGAATATTCCTTCCAGAGAGTTTGACGTTCTTGTACTCTTCTCTCTTCCACGGAAGAACGAAAAGGGCCTTTGTACCTTTTTCAAAACCAAGCTTTGAAATCACGTTCTTGATCTCTCTGGTCCTGGGAGTTTCAAACTTGATATCATCGAGTATGATCAGGTTGCCTTCCTGAAACCTGAGGCTAAGGGCATATTTCAGCGCTAATTTTTTCATCTTTTTGTTGAGCTTTTTCGACCAGTCCTTAGGTTTCGGACCATGAATGACTCCACCGTGCCTCCAGAGTGGGCTTCTAGTGGAGCCCGATCTAGCCCTACCGGTGTGCTTCTGGGCCCATGGCTTTCTTCCACCACCGGAAACCTCTGAACGAGTCTTCACTGATGCCGTACCCATTCTTCTTGCAGCGAGCTGCATATCAACATAACGGAACATCAGATCGATTTTCTTTTTGTCGTTGATCACGTCATGGCCAAAAATCGCGTCTTTTAGTTCAAGTGTCCCTACTGTTTTCCCGTTAACGTCAATGACGTTTAACTGGGCCATATATATTCCTCCTTCCAAGCATCATCTTCGGGGCTTCTTCGCGCTCTTGATTATTACGAGCCCGCCCCTCGCTCCTGGGACTGCGCCGTGAACGGCTATAATTCCATTCTCTGCATCGACTTTAACAACTTCCAGATTCTGGACCGTAACTCTTTCGTTACCATAGCGCCCTGGCATCTTCTTGCCTTTCCAGATCTTTGCAGGTTCAGTATGATTACCTACTGAACCGAGTTCTCTGTGGAATTTTGAACCATGAGAAGCTTCGCCACCGCGGAAATTCCATCTCTTCATGGCTCCGGTGAAACCTCTTCCTTTCGTCCAGCCAGTGACATCCACAAGTTCGCCTTCGGTGAATATTCCAGCATCTATAACATCACCCACGTTGTATTCATCAGGGTTTCCCACGCGAACTTCCCTAAGAACTCTATGGGGTTTGACATTGGCGGCTTCGAACTTTTTCAGAAGGGGCTTTGTGAGAAGCTTTTCTGCCCTTTTCTGAGGAAGCTCTTCGAAACCCAACTGAATGGCGTCGTATTCACCGGCAGCGGCAGTTTTCTTCTGAATGACCGTGCAGGGGCCAGCTTTGATTACTGTTACACCGAGGGCTTTTCCGTCCTTGTAAATCGTGGTCATTCCAAGTTTTCTGCCAATTATACCCTTCATATCTGCACCTCCGAAATGATTACAATTTGATCTCCACATCCACTCCCGCAGGGAGATCGATTTTCATCAGGGAATCGATTGTTTTTGGTGTAGGATCGATGATCTCTATGAGTCTTTTATGAACGAGCTTTTCGAACTGCTCTCTGGCATCTTTGTATTTATGGGGTGCCGTGAGAACAGTGTAAAGTGTTCTTTCTGTCGGCAACGGCACAGGGCCAGAGACCTTGGCGTTTGTGAGCTTAACGGCCTCTACTATCTTCTTAGCCGACATATCCAAGAGTCTATGGTCATAAGCCTTTAAGCGGATCCTGATCTTTTGTTTGGCCATGCCTCCAAGTTCCCTCCTTCTAAGAATAAAAGGGAGAGGGGAAGCCTCTCCCCGCAATCTTACTCGATGATTTCACTAACGACACCTGCGCCGACTGTTCTTCCGCCTTCACGAACGGCGAATCTCATACCTTTCTCAATAGCAACAGGGTAAATGAGTTCAACGGTCATGACGACGTTATCGCCGGGCATAACCATTTCGACGCCTTCAGGAAGGTCTACGAGTTCACCGGTAACGTCGGCTGTTCTGATGTAGAACTGAGGTCTGTAACCCTTGGTAAACGGTGTGTGTCTTCCGCCTTCTTCCTTCTTCAAGACGTAGATATTCGCTTTGAACTTTTTGTGAGGTGTGATTGAACCGGGTTTGGCAAGAACCTGTCCTCTCTTGACTTCGTCCTTACCAACACCTCTGAGGAGACAACCAACGTTGTCACCAGCGACACCTTCATCGAGGAGTTTGCGGAACATTTCTACACCCGTTACGACTGTTTTTCTGGTTTCATAGGATAAGCCGACGATTTCAATTTCATCACCGACGTGAATAACTCCACGTTCGATTCTTCCAGTAACGACAGTACCTCTTCCGGTGATGGAGAAGATGTCTTCGATAGGCATGAGGAAAGGTTTGTCAGTCTCCCTCTGAGGATCGGGAACGTAGTTGTCAACAGCGTCCATTAGTTCGTATATCTTCTGTACCCAGGGGTTGTCAGGATTGTCAGCTTCGAGTGCCATAAGAGCAGAACCTTTGATAACAGGTATTTCATCACCTGGGAAGTCGTAGTTGCTGAGGAGTTCTCTGACTTCTTCTTCAACGAGTTCGACAAGTTCTTCGTCATCTACCATGTCAACCTTGTTTATGAAAACTACCATGGCAGGAACGTTAACCTGTCTTGCAAGAAGAACGTGCTCTCTCGTCTGGGGCATAACACCGTCAGTTGCAGCGACAACGAGGATGGCACCATCCATCTGGGCAGCACCAGTGATCATGTTCTTGATGTAGTCAGCATGACCAGGACAGTCGATGTGAGCGTAATGTCTCTTCTCGGTCTGGTACTCGACGTGGGTAACATTGATGGTGATTCCTCTAGCCTTTTCTTCAGGAGCCTTATCGATAGCATCAAAAGGTGTGAAATCAGCGAGGCCCTTGTAAGCAAGAGACTTCGTAATAGCAGCGGTCAAAGTTGTTTTACCGTGGTCAATATGACCGATAGTACCGATGTTAAGATGGGGTTTTGTCCTTTCAAACTTTTCTTTCGCCATTTCTGTCCCTCCTCCATTACAGTGAGTGGTATAGTTTATGAACCAAGGATTTTTTCAGCGACTTTCTCAGGAACTTCCGCATAATGCGAAAATTGTATAACGTGGGTGGCCCTTCCCTGAGAAAGGGATCTGACCACTGTCGCGTAGCCAAAGAGCTCCGATAGGGGCACGTGTGCCTTAACTATTCTCAAGCCTGCCTTGTTTTCGAAGCCTTCGATTCGCGCCCTTCTGGAATTTAAGTCAGCAATAAGGTCACCTAGGTACTCTTCAGGACTCGTGAGTTCAACGGACATGATAGGTTCGAGTAAAGTAGGCTTGGCTTTGCGACATGCATCTCTAAAAGCCATCGAGGCTGCGATTTTAAAAGCCATTTCAGATGAGTCCACTTCATGATAGGATCCGTCGAGCAAAGAAATTTTGAGATTAACCATGGGATAACCCGCGAGGACACCTGAGAGCGCGGCTTCTTTGACACCCGCCTCGATTGCTGAAATGAATTCTTTGGGAATCACACCACCAGCCGTCTTATCCTCAAATGAGATACCGTCTTTGCTGGGCTCAATCTTCAAAACGACGTGGCCATATTGGCCCCTACCACCAGATTGACGTATGTATTTACCCTCGGCAGTAGCTTCTTGCTTGACAGTTTCTCGATAAGACACCTGCGGGTGCCCCACACGTAAGTTGACATTGAATTCCCGTTTGATCCGCTCTACGACAACTTCGAGGTGCAATTCACCCATACCAGAGAGTATGGTCTCATTGGTTTCTGGATCAACAAATGTCTTGAGAGACGGATCTTCTTCAGTCAAAGCCTGCAAAGCCTTTGACAATTTTGGAAGTTCATTTTTGCTTGCCGCTTCAATAGCGATCGAGATTACGGGTTCAGGAAACTCGATCTTTTCAAGCAGAACTTTTCTCGTACCGTCAGCCACAATGGTTTCACCTGTCATTGTGTTTTTCATGCCTACCATAGCGACTATATCCCCGGCCCTGATGTAGTCTATTTCTTCGCGTTGATTAGCATGCATAAAAAGGAGTCTTGAAACACGTTCCTTGATTCCTTTATTGCAGTTCACAACATAAGAACCTTTAGTCAAAGAACCAGAATATACTCTGACGAAGGTCACTTTCCCCACATGGGGATCGACCATGATTTTGAACGCCATTCCTACAAATGGATCGTTTTCGTCAGGTCTTACATCTATCTCTTCTTGAGTGTCCGGATCGATTCCTTTGACAGGCGGAAGATCGGTAGGTGCTGGTAAATAATCAACGATAGCATCGAGCAGAGGTTGTACACCTCTATTTTTAAAGGCAGAACCACAAAGTACAGGGACAATCTGATTTGCAAGCGTCCCTTTTCTAATAGCCTTTTTGAGCCTCTCCTCCGGTATCGGTTCACCGGCAAGGTACAATTCCATGATTTCTTCGTCGAATTCGGCAACGTGGGTGATCAAATCTTCGTGGGCTTCTTCCGCTCTTTCAAGTAATTCGTCCGGTATTTCTTCGTAGCCATATTCTGTCCCATCCGGGTCATACCATCTGATGGCTTTCATTTTAACCAGATCGATAACACCATCAAACTCACTTTCTGCACCTATTGGAATTTGAAGCGGAACGGGATTCGCAAATAATCTATCAACCATACTTTGTACGGCTGCATTGAAATCCGCTCCGGTTTTATCCATTTTGTTTATAAAGGCAATCCTGGGTACATGGTATTTATTGGCCTGACGCCAAACTGTTTCTGACTGGGGTTCAACACCGGCTTGTGCATCAAAGACAGCAATAGCCCCATCGAGCACTCTGAGAGACCTCTCGACTTCGACAGTAAAGTCAACGTGGCCGGGTGTATCGATAATGTTTATTCGATGTTTTCTCCAGAAACAGGTTGTAGCAGCAGAAGTAATGGTAATGCCACGTTCTTTCTCCTGATCCATCCAATCCATTGTGGCGGTACCATCGTCTACGTTTCCTAGTTTGTATTTTTTACCGGTGTAGAAAAGAATTCTCTCTGTTGTCGTCGTCTTACCGGCATCAATATGAGCCATGATGCCGATATTCCTCACGGCATCTAATCTGGTCCGTCTTTCTTTCACAATTTACCTCCTAAAGAGCGATCACCATCTGAAGTGAGCGTATGCTTTACCCGCTTCAGCCATTCTGTGAACGTCTTCTCTCTTCTTTACAGCCGCGCCCGTGCCATTGTAAGCGTCGATAAGTTCCATGGCAAGTCTCTCGCTCATGGGTCTTCCTTTCTTAGCTCTGGAAGCAGTAACTATCCAGCGTAGCGCGAGGGAAAGGGCTCTGTGTTCTGGCACTTCAAAGGGAATCTGGTATGTCGCACCACCAACACGCCTTGGTCTAACCTCAAGAAGGGGCTTGACGTTGTTGATGGCTTTCTTAAAAGCCTCCATTGGTGGCTGTTTCGTTCTTTCGGAAAGGATTTCAATAGCTCGATACACTATTTTTTCCGCTTTGCTTTTTTTCCCGTCCACCATAATCCTGTTTATAAGTTTTGTAACAAGAACATCATTGTAAACCGGATCGGGAGCGACTTCTCTCTTAACTGCTCTTCTTCTTCTCATTCAAGGCTACCTCCCTTACTTTTTCGGCCTCTTGGCACCATACCTGCTTCTGGACTGCCTTCTGTTGGCAACACCTTCAGAGTCCAGCGTGCCTCTAATTATCTTGTATCTTACACCGGGAAGATCCTTGACCCTTCCACCTCTGACGAGCACCACGGAGTGCTCCTGAAGGTTGTGACCTTCACCGGGAATATAGGCGGTAACCTCTGTCCCGTTGGAAAGCCTTACTCTCGCTATTTTACGAAGAGCAGAATTAGGCTTTTTCGGGGTCATTGTTGAAACTCTGATACATACACCACGCTTCTGGGGATTGTTTTCCAGAGCGGGAGATTTAGATTTCTTCTTTACACTCTTCCTGGCGTGTCTCACTAACTGATTAATAGTGGGCATTAGCTTATAATCCGCCTCCTTTCAACAATATACCAAAGCTTATTTTACAATGTAGCCCCTACTATGTCAATCTGAAGCTGACACCAGCTTGGATACTTAAAGAAAATTTACAGGATATTTACTTTTGAAACAGGTTCATGAGTTCAAGTATTCCGGATTTCTCACCCAACTCTCCATTTTTGTAGGCTTCATCGAGTTTCTGAAGTTCCGTTAGTGCTCTTTTTAGCTCACTCAAGTCGTAATGTTCCACTAAATTGATACCACCACTGGTACCTGAAAAGGCGAAGCCCACAAGTTTTGCAAGTCTTCCGGTTTTGATACCGGTGATTCTTTCCAGTTCGAGTATCGATTTCCAGTTGGTGAGTGGTCGATCATAGGAAAGGAGAGCCTCTTTAACGAGGCCCAGATCCAGAATCAATCTGGTAAGGGAAGATAAGAGTGGCAGAAAACTCACACTTTTCTTCTCCATCTTATTGATAAGCGTTCTGCTATTCCGATTCTTTAGGATATCCATGGCGATTTCTTCAGTAGTAATATTACTCAAAGCAAATGTATACAGGTCAACATCTGCAACGGTGATCTTTTTTCCAAGAGTTTTCAACTTCTTTAGTTCAGAAAATATGGCCCATTCTTTCCCTCCAAAGAGTTCAAATAATCTTTCAGCGGCATCCTTTTCTATTTCTATTTTAAGATTGGAGGCCAGCTTGCAAATGAAGAGTTTCCAATTTTTTTTGTCCCAGTACTTTGGAAGCTCAAAGGTCTTTTTTTCACAACCATTTATCACTTCATCTTCGACGAAGAGTGTCATTTCTTTCCCAACGTGTTCAATAAGAGGTACGCAGATGGATTTTTCTTTCTTGTTCCATTTTTTGAATTTTTTCAGCCATATTCCATCATTCTCGACAAACATCATCGAGCTGGTTAAAGCCCTTTCAAGCTTTTCTAGTTTGTCTGAATCGTCGGGAAATATTATCTTAACACTGTTAACTTTGCTCTTTACAAAGAGTTCTTTCAATACCTCAGAATCACCCATAAGGCAAAAGATCATTATTTTTCCTCCGTTGAAAGCCAGACTTCAAGAACCGGTTTCAGAGGTGCACCAGCTTCAGGTAGCTGTTTCACAACACGACCCGTTCCATGAATTTTCAGTTTCTCAATGCCGAGCAGTTCTTTTATTTCAATTACATCATGTAAAGTATACCCTATTAGTTGGGGAGTCTTCCAGCTGTAGATTTCATGTTTCGGTTCCGGGGTTTCTTCATGTAATCCGTAGATATTTTTAACGATTTCTGAAAATATTGGGCCTGCGACTGTTCCACCGTAATATTCTCCCGCCCTGGGATTATCTATCATTACCAGCAACGAATATTTGGGAGCATCAACAGGGAAAAAACCCCAGAACAGCGAATAATAATCGCTGTAACTGTAGCCCGATTCAGTAGCTTTTTGTGCGGTTCCTGTCTTGCCACCTATTCTAAGACCCTCAACCTGGGCTCTTGTACCAGTGCCGCTCGCTACAACGGATTCCAGCACAGGGATCATGGTTTTCACTAACTTCGACGAAAATATTCTTGATTCGATTTTAGGGGGAATCTCCCTTATCTCTGTGCCATTACCCACAGCTTTTACGAAGGAGGGAATGAGAAGATTTCCATCGGCAGCATATGTATTCAGCGCCCTCAGTAGTTGAAAAATAGTTACTCCAATTCCCTGGCCGATAGCGAACTGGTAGGGAGAAATGAGGGACCAATCAGAGGGTGCTTGAAAGAGTCCTTTGATCTCACCGTAGAGATCCACACCTGTTTTCCTGCCAAAACCTGCTTCTATGAGTTTTCTGTAAAATTCAGACTTCCCGATGTTGTTAAGGATCGCCCGGGCAACTTGCGTGGTCGCGACATTACAGGAATTTCTTATTGCATCTCTAAAAGTCTCAATACCGTGTTTCTCACCTTCTGTATCTCTTATAAATATGTCTAGCCCTTCTATAGGTTGAATGATACCGTTGCAAAGGAATGTAGATTCCTCAGTTATCGAGAAGGTTTCAAGGGCAATTCCATAAATAATGGGCTTTATCGTTGAGCCGGGTTCGAAGATACCCATAAGCCCAACATCCCAGTCATAGGTATTGGCGTAAGCGAGAATTTTCCCAGTCTTGCTTTCCATGAGTATAGCGATGCCACCGTCAGCTTTATTCTTTCTGACACCTTTGCTCAAGACATCGTATACCATCTTCTGCAGATCGAGATCTATTGAAAGGTAAACATCGTTTCCATCTTCAGGATTTACTTTCAACGTGCCCGTAAGTGTCTTTCTAACATAACCGTCTTTTTTACCTCTTAGAACGTTATCATAACTTTTCTCAATACCACTCAAAGCTCTGCCGCTGCCATCAAGGCTACCCACTATTTTGCTAAGCCCGTACTCTTTCAATGACAGACGTTCTGTATTCAATTCGATGGAGATATACTTCCTGACAACTGGTGTTATTTTGCGCATCATTTCGTCAAGATTATTCGATTTTCCCAGCAGCATAAAATAAGAATCTGAATTGATCTTCTTGAGGACTTCTTCCTTTGGAAAGGCAAAGTAATCAGAGATATTTTTAAGAAGCAGCTCCAGCTCACTTTCAGAAGCATTCCTTCTGATGAATTCGAGGTCTAACCAGGCTTCGTAGAGCAAGGAATCATACGCAAGCAGCCTGCCCTTAGCATCATAAATCGAACCTCTATGGGCAGGTATTCTGGTCATCTGCGTAACGACCGGAATCTCTAGATCCGCAAAAAGTGCGTAATAAACAACCCTTCCACTAAATATAGTGGTGATTATAATCAGCAGTGTAAATAGCGTCGATACGCGTCCTGAAAGTTTTTTTATCCGGGTTGCACCTCACTTATTTACTTTTCCGCTCTCACCCCAACCACAGTCTCCAGATATGAAATCTCCCTCGACAGGTCGTCGAGTTTGGATTCCATAACAGTTATTCTGGTCTCTTTCTCAATAGCCATTTCATTGTAGAGATCTGCTTTGTTCCCAAAATGGAGAGGTAAAACGATGGAGACCGTAGTTGCAAGAAAGATGATAAGAATCTGAAGCACAGTAACGAAAGGCCATACACCGCTACGGGTGAGAACCATATCGTGGGTTTCTACCCTCGTTACTCTCCGCTTCGCTATAATGGATTGCACGAGACGTTCCTCCCTTCAGATCCGCTCCGCTGCCCTCAACTTTGCACTTCTTGCTCGAGGGTTTTCTCTAACCTCCTCTTCGGACGGTACTACTGGTTTCTTCGTCAAGATCTTTAGCTCAATGCCCTTCTTCTCCCTAAACGCATGTTTAACCGTCCTATCCTCGAGCGAATGAAAAGTGATCACGACCACTCTTCCGCCGGGGTTGAGATATCCAGGGATCTTCTCAAGAGTATTGCGGATGACCTCCAGCTCCTTGTTAACTTCAATTCTCAAAGCCTGAAATGTCCTAGTGGCAAAATGTCTTTTCCTTTTGTGTCTTTCTTCTGGCGGTAAGGCTGCGCGAATAGCCTCAACAAGTTCGAAGGTAGTTTGAATGGGTCTCCGCTTCACTATGCTCCGGGCTATTCGCCGGGAGAAACGCTTCTCATCGCCATACTCGAATATGACCTTTGCCAGTTCCCGCTCCGAATACTTGTTGACTATATCTACTGCTTTGACAGGATTGCTGAGATTCATTCTCATATCCAGTGGTTCGTCCACTTCGTAGCTGAAACCTCTTCCTCTGGCTTTGAGCTGGTAGGTCGAAACGCCGAGATCGAGTAAAAATCCATCGACCCTGTTAATACCAAGAGATCCCAGAACAACGTCGAAATCAAGATACGAAACATTGAACAACCGTACGTTTCCCTGAATATCTCGCAGTTTCCGCTCCGCTAATGCTAAAACCTCAGCATCCACATCCAACCCTATCACAGTGGATCTCGCCGAGGTTGCTTCAATTATAGCTTTAGTATGCCCACCTTCGCCTAGGGTACAGTCCACATAAACTCCATCATCTCTTGTAAGCAAATATTGGAGCGCTTCGTGAACCATTACGCTCCGGTGGGACTCGTGGTACTCTCTTGGCAATGTCATTCACTCCGCTCGTATGAAATATTATCACTTTTTACCACGCAATGTCAAATTTTAATTAATAATTTTATATCTCTCTAAAAGCTTAATAAAAGCCTATCACAGCACCTGCAAAAAAAATCACTCTGTGTTTTTCTCAATTGATGCGAAGAAAAGGAGTTCTTTTTCGATAAAGGAATCGATTTCACCATCCATTACGGCCTGTATATCACCAGTTTCATGTTGGGTTCTGTGGTCTTTGACCATTGTGTACGGTTGGAAAACATAAGATCTTATCTGGCTTCCCCATGCGATATCTTTCTGTTCACCAAGGAGCTTCATCTTTTCTTTTCTCTTCTTTTCAAGTTCCAGTTCAAAGAGTTTCGCCTTCAGTATTTTCATAGCTGTGGCCTTGTTTTGATGCTGAGATCGCTCATTTTGACAGGTTACAACGATTCCTGTGGGAAGATGGGTTATTCGTACAGCGGATTCCGTTCTATTAACATGTTGTCCACCCGCGCCGCCGGCTCTATAAGTGTCGATACGTAGTTCTTCCGGCTGAATCTCAATTTCCACATCATCTTCCATTTCAGGCGATACACTAACAGAGGCAAAGGAAGTGTGTCTCCTATGATTTGCATCGAAAGGCGATATCCTCACAAGACGGTGAACTCCGGATTCATATTTCAGCTTGCCATATGCATATGGTCCCACGATCTGTATTGTCGCGCTTTTTATACCCGCCTCATCACCGGGTTGATGCTCAATGATGTTTACCTTGTAACCATTCTTTTCAGCCCATCGAGTGTACATCCTCAAAAGCATAGATGCCCAGTCCTGGGATTCTGTTCCTCCTGCCCCGGGATGTATGCTCAAAAAAGCGTTGTTAGGATCATACGGAGAACTCAACAAAATGTTGAGCTCGAATTCTCTTACTTTCCTTTCCGCATCCTTTAATAGTTTATCGACCTGCTCAATAAAACTCTCATCTTCTTCTGCCAGTTCCGCTGCGATCTCTATGTTTTCAAAAGTTTCTTCAGCTTCTCCGAGCAGTTGAAGCTGGCTCCTCAGGGATTGAGCTTCCTGCCCAAGTCTGCCAGCAGTTTTCCGATCAGCCCAGATGGACGGGTCGGAAAGTTTTTCTTCTATCTCTGTTAATCTTGCCTTTGTTTTTTCCAGATCAATCGTAGAACGTATCGATTTAAACTTCTCTTTTAGCTCGTTGATCCTCGAGTTTGTCTCATAGCTGAGCATACTCCACCTCCAGATTACCTCTTTATCTTAAATCGTTTCTTATATGCATTCTTCTGAGAGTTTTTCTTTTCCGAAGCAGACCGCGACAACGCTGAAAAATCAGAATGGACAAAGTTCAAGTTGTTTATCTCACTCTTTGCTTTTTTCTCCACCTTTTCGCTGTCTATTCTGACAAGGCGGGTGAGGACTGTGACTACATCATCATAAAGGCCATCTATCATATCCTGAAAGAGCATGTAAGATTCCTTTTTGAATTCTATCACAGGATCTTTCTGCCCGTAAGCTCTTAAACCAACAGAGTCTTTCAAATGCTCTATGGCCTCAAGATGCTTCCTCCAGCGTTCATCTATCATCCTTAGCATGAGATATTTGAATACTTTTCCGAATTCCTCACCAAACTGTTCTTTCTTTTCGTCGTATACCTTTAAGAGGATATCAAGGAGTTTTTCTCTCAACTCCCTGAGGTTATCAGCCATGACAGAATCCAGTATCGTCGCAGGAATGAATGAGAACATTTCTTTCAACTCTTCAGGTGACGGCACTTCCTCCAGTTCATCCAGTCGTCTGGATATAACGTCTTCAAATATCTCTTTTACGTGATTATCGAGATCTTCTCCTTTGAGTAACCAATTACGATGAGCATATATGGCTCCCCTCTGTTTATCAACAACAGAGTCCAGTTCGTAGAGCCTCTTCCTTATGGAGAAATGAATACCCTCGATTTTTTTCTGCGCCGAGTTTATTATCCGGCTTAGGAGAGGATGCTCTATCGGCTCCCCCGGCTGCATCTTCAACGTGTTCATTACAGTCCCTATCTTCTCTCCACCGAAGAGTCTTATGAGATCGTCCTCCAGTGAGAGGAAGAACCTTGACTCACCCGGATCGCCCTGCCTTCCAGAACGTCCGATGAGCTGGTTGTCAATTCTTCGGCTTTCGTGCCTCTCCGTTCCAAGCACGAAGAGTCCCCCAAGCTCCTTGACTCCTTCTCCGAGTTTTATGTCTGTTCCCCTTCCAGCCATGTTGGTGGCTATTGTCACCATGCCTTTTTCTCCTGCTTTGGCGACGATCTCAGCTTCTCGCTCATGGTGTTTAGCGTTCAGAACCTGATGGGGAATACCCTTTTTCCTTAACATATTGCTCAGCAGCTCACTTTTCTCAATCGATGTCGTTCCGACGAGTACAGGCTGCCCCTTCTTGTACCTCTGTACGATTTCGTTAACGATGGCTTCATACTTTTCTTTAGTTGTTCTGTATATTAGGTCATTCAAATCTTTCCTAACAACCGGTTTGTTCGTGGGAATGACCACAACTTCTGTCCCATAAATCGAGATAAACTCCGCTTCTTCGGTAGCAGCTGTTCCGGTCATTCCGGCGATCTTCTCATACATTTTGAAATAGTTCTGAAAAGTTATGGTGGCAAAAGTCACACTCTCTTCCCGGATCTTAACGCCTTCCTTAGCCTCGATAGCCTGATGCAGCCCTTCGCTATACCTCCTGCCAGGCAAAAGTCGGCCTGTGAACTCGTCAACAATGATAACTTCTCCATCTTTCACAATATAGTCCACGTCTTTTTTAAAAAGTGTACGCGCCTTGAGCGCATTGAGTAGATGGAAGAGGTATCTGTAATTGTCGGGGTCATAGAGATTGTCAAGATTCAAAAGCTTTTCGGCCTTCTCTATACCCTTATCAGTAAGATTTACCGTGCGTTCTTTTTCACTTACAGTGAAGTCTTCATCTTGGTTGAATCTCTTGGCTATGAAAGCGAATTGCCGATACATCGCGGAAGAATCAGACGAGGGGCCTGATATAATCAAGGGTGTTCTGGCTTCATCTATCAGAATACTATCTGCCTCATCAACAATAACGTAATGATGTCCCCTTTGCACTTTGCTTTCCAGATCATATACCAGGTTATCTCTGAGATAATCAAAACCAAATTCATTTGCTGTGCCATAGGTGATATCACACTGGTAAGCGAGTTTTCTCTTGCTTGGTTCCATTGACGCTTGTATATAACCAACGGTGAGTCCAAGGTATTCGTAAACGGGTCCCATCCAGTTAGCGTCCCTTTTGGCCAGATAATCGTTTACTGTTGCGAGATGTGCCCCTTTACCTGATAAAGCATTCAGATACATGGGCATGGTAGCCACAAGGGTTTTACCTTCTCCCGTCTTCATTTCGGCGATCTTTCCTTCATGCAGAGCGATGGCACCCATCACCTGTACGTCAAAATGCCTCATCCCCACAGTTCGTTTTGCAGCTTCCCTCACCAGCGCAAATGCTTCCGGGAGCAGGGAATCAAGGGGTTCACCTTTTTTGAGTCTTTCTTTAAATTCAGCTGTCTTCTGAGGGAACTTCTCAGCAGGTAGTGATTCCATTTCAGCCGCATATGCGTTTACCTTATTCACTACAGCGGCATATTTTTTCAAAATTCTCTTGTTCTTATCAAACAATGAGCTCATGATGCTCATCACAAACACCTCTATTCAGTATACTCTCAATGAATGGATAAAATTGCCATCTTCATCCATCGATTCTATGTATAGCAATGCTGTATCGACTTTCATACCCAGCAAGTCATAGAAGATATCACCGAGGTTAACGAAAACTTCCGCGATATTTTCAGCTTCATTCATTTCTTTCAGATACATGTATCTATCGTTGTCCTTCAATCTTTTCCCCGTCGACAATCGTCTGACGTAATCTTCAGGAGAAAGATTGGTTATCACGGTATACTCCCCATCGAACAGAAAATAAATTCTCTCGAGGATACTTTTCACTTCATACACTTCGAACCCGTTAATACTGTAATGTTTTGCACCCCACTCTTCCAATTTTTGCCTTTCAGGTCCGGTATCAGCTGATATCTGAAACCTCAATGCAAAACTCGTGGGACTTGCGGCCACACTACCGAAAATCTCGGCGACTCCCTGTCCTTTTTTAGCAAATTCAACAATTAGATCCGCTAATTCACGATAAGGTTCAAGACTATCATTGAACCAATGGGAGAGCTCTCTCCTCAAAGTGGAAACGCTATTGGCTGGAAAAAAAGCGAGATAATTACCAAAATATTGCCCGGATAATTTATCCTCTTTGGTGTCCATATATCCCATGAGTCTATCTTTTTCAGTCCCATCCAGGAAAATATTCTCCTGTATCATAGTAGCCGCCAATGTGTGTCCCTCCGGCCTGACAAACAATGTGGTTTTTCTGGTACTGAAAATGTGTTCAAGTCCCAGGCCAATTTTGAAACGATCACTGTCAAAATACCCTGTAATCCAGTACCCTTCACTGGATTTTACAAATTCTGCAGCCTCTTCTTCCGAATCTATCATTCTACCAATTTCTCCTGAAAAAGCCTTGAGTGGAGATTCCACGGCATCTCTCGTATCCCCTAAAATCAAAAAGTTGTCTCCAACATGAAAATATACCTCTCCGCTATTACTCCTAAGTTCCCCCACCAGATCTCCTTCTTGTTGAAAAATAGAAGTTTCAAGAAGTGACGCGATGATCTTTAAAAGTTCCATTGGTTCTTCCGATTTCCAGACGAGAAAGATATCTTTTGTCCCGGTTTTAAATTTTTCCAGAACGAAGATAGGATCAAAGGTTATGATATTCTCGAGTTCCAGATCAAATTCCTTACCTGCAAGTAAAATTTCACCATTAATAGCCTTTTTTATCTTTCGTTCATCGGGTGTGCTACCGGTTGAGTAACCTGCAGCTGAAAGGAGCGAAAGAAAATAGTCTTCGAGCCCTAGCCCATCTTTTTCGAGATAGACATAAAAGAGGTTCGTGTTTTTCTTAAGATACTCGAAGTAGTCAACGCTGTTTTTGATGATGAGAAAATATCCAGCGCTTGATGGGAGAAAATCGGTAATCTCCTGCGCAAAAGCAAAAATACTTGTTGTGATTAAAAGCAATGACAGTAACTTTTTCAACACGATATCACCTTTTCGGGGACAGAATTTTGAAAGCTTCTTTTACAAGGCCTTCTATATCCAATTTCGCCATTTTAGTATCACCTTTTACCGCATGAATAATATATTCAATGTTACCACTTTTCCCTTTCACAGGAGAAAATGTGAGACCCTTTATGCTAAATCCTGTTTTCTGAAAAGCCTTAATGACATTTGCAAGTACTCCCTCATGCACAACCATATCATGAACCACACCTTTCTTTGACACACCCGGTCCTGATTCAAACTGTGGCTTTATAAGGCTAACGCAGTGCCCTCCCGGTCTCAAAATGTCCGCAATACTGTCGATCACCTTCGTTATAGAAATGAAAGAAAGATCTACCGTTACGAGATCGACTTCACCGTCGAGGGTTTTCTTGGTGATCGATCTAGCATCGGTGTTTTCCAAAGATACTACCCGCATATCACTCTTCAACGATGGATGGAGCTGGGCAGTACCCACATCGACAGCGAACACAACCTTGGCACCCCTCTCTAAAAGCAGCTGGGTAAAACCACCTGTGGAAGCTCCAAGATCGCAGACGCGCGCATTCTCTATCGGTACTTTAAAGACTTCAAGTGCTTTTTCGAGCTTGTAATAAGCCCTGCTCACGATGAATTTGGATTCCGTCAGTTCCAGCTCCGTGTCTTTTGCGATTCTTTTGCCTGGTTTTCTTACTGTTTCTCCCTTTACCAGTACTTTCCCTGATTTTATTGCTTCAACTGCTTTTGAACGTGACGGGAAGTATCCCCTTTCCACAAGAAGTTCATCAAGCCTAAGTTTCGAATTCATTGAACAACACCTTATACAATACCAGACCCTGAGGAGGAGCAGAACTCGGAAGCTTTGATCTGTCTTTTGATTCAAGGATCAGCTTCACCGTTTCCGGCGAAAGGCTTTCCGTCCCCACCCGGACGAGAGCGCCAACGATATTACGTACCATCCTTCGAAGGAAAGAAATCCCTTCCACTCTGAACAGAATTACATCCTTTTTAAGTCTCAAAATTCTAATGCTGGTTATCGTTCTGATTGTTGTCCTGTCATCTTTTCCGGTCCGGAAAGCGGCAAAGTCATGCTCCCCTATCAGGAATTTTGCTCCCTGCCTCATCTTTTCAATATCGAGTTGATACGGAAACCACCAGGTGTACCTTCTCTTGAAAAGATCGGGTTCTGGGGTATTCAGGATGTAATAATGGTAGATTCTTCTCTTTGCATGGAAGCGTGGACTGAAATCCTTACCGACTTCATGAACTTTTCTGACGTAGACATCAGCCGGTAGGTTCGCATTCAGAGCGTCTTTCATCGTTTCGGCAGACAATCTGTCCAGCGAAGAATTGAAAGCTACAACCTGGCCGTATCCATGAACTCCCGTGTCCGTTCGACCAGCGGCATCCGTTCTGACCTCTTGCTTGTGTATTTTGAAAAGCGCGTCTTCAATGACTCCCTGTACAGTTCGCTGGTTCGGTTGCACTTGAAAGCCAAAGAAGTCCGTCCCATCATATGCGACAACAGCGGCGAACCTTTTCATTCAGTCCCACCTCTACCATTTTCTCTCCCGGAATCATACAATTCAGTGAAAAGATACACTATGGCAGAGAGGTCCTTCCTGAAATCGTTTAGATTGCCGGAGTATACACTCCACAATATCTTGCTAACAAAGAGCTCAATGTACCTCATCAATTCTTTCTCGAGCTTCTTCTTCTCCTGAGGACTGAGTTGCGGACTTCCAGATTCCAGTTTTGCCATTAACCATTCGTTCAGAAAGTGATCGTTAAAATTGAGGGATCCCAATTCATAGTTTCTCATCATTTTGAAAATCTCCTCAGAAATCTCTCTGAGGGAAAAGTGGCTGGAAATCGTCTCTATGGTATCGGGTTCATAATAAGCCTCTAACATCTCGGGAATTTCAAGCATATATTTGAAATATAGAATGTTCGTATCGCTGTGTTTTCGTTCAAAGACCAGTTTCCTCTTCATAGCCGCTTCCAGGGCATACGCACTCAGACACTTCCAGTATTTCTTCTCAAGGAGTTCCTGAGCTTGCTCTTCAGACCATGCGACCATGATGCCCGTTCGTGTCCTGTGATCGAAGCTTATCCTTTTTGGCGAGAAGTAAGTCTCATCATCGTAAATTATGTGCGCGTAATTTTTCATGATTCAACAATCCTTTCCACGTGCTTTTTCAGGAGTTCGAGTTTGGCCTTTGCGTTTTCTTCACTGGTATCCCTTGTCATCAAATAGAACTTTATCTTTGGTTCTGTTCCAGACGGCCTGGCAATCAATTTCAATTCATCTTCGTAAACCATTTCAATAACATTAGATGGCGGAAGTCCTGCGAGTCCTTCTCTATAATCTTTAAAGTCCAGCAATTTTCTACCGGCTACTTCTTTTGGTGTGGCATTTCTCAACATCTCCATGATGCGCGTGATCTTTTTAGCACCCTTTATACCTTTGAATGTGAAATTTTTAAGATCTTCGATGTAGTAACCATACTTTTCATATATGGACTTCAGAAAGTCTATCAACGTAACGCCTTCTTTTTTGAGCGATGCAGCAACCGTCGCAGCGAGAGCTGAGGCTACAACCGCGTCCTTATCTCTCGCATGGGTACCATAAAGATAGCCATAACTCTCTTCAAAGCCAAAAAGGAACGTACCACTTCCCTCAACGGCAGATTTTTCTATGAGTTCTCCTATGAATTTGAAGCCTGTCAGGGTCTCCTTTATTTCCACATCATACCTTTTAGCGATAGCTTTTGCCAGGTCTGTGGTTACTATCGTTTTTACAACAAACGTGTCGTTGGGTAATCGGTCTTTCAGGGTTTCTAACAAAAATTCAAGCATTATCACACCCATCTGATTACCGGTGATAGAGGTATAACCATCTTCGCAGCGACACATCAATCCCATCCTGTCACAATCTGGGTCCGTAGCGATGATAATATCCGCGTTGACTTCAGGGCGTTTGAGGGCAAGATTGAAAGCTTCGGGATCTTCTGGGTTTGGATAGTTGACCGTTGGGAAATTCCCATCTGGCATACATTGTTCTTGAATAACATCAACCTTAAAACCCAACTTCTCGAGAACCATTACAACGGGTTTGAAGCCTGTGCCATGTAATGGTGTGTAGAGAACACGCAATGCTCCAGGTTCACAGGCGTGTATTTCCAGAAGTTCACTTATGAGTCGAATTATATGATCTTGAAAGCTATCCATAACACTTTGCGGAACTTCCTCGATGAACTCTTCATTCCCGACGAGTTCAACAAAAAAATCGACCTTGTCGACTTCTTCTGTTATCGCCTTGGCATAGCGGGGGACAGCTTGCGTACCGTCATGAGTGTAAACCTTAAAACCGTTGTATTCGGGAGGGTTATGGCTGGCAGTGATAACAATCCCTCCGCTACACTTCAATTCTCGCACCGCAAAACTCAGAACAGGGGTCGGCGTTGGTTCAGTAAAAAGATATGTCTTTATATTATTGGCGGAAAGCACTTTCGCTGCGGTTTGCGCGAATTCTCTAGACATTCTCCTTGTATCATAAGCGATCACGACCGATGGAGTAGAGTAATTCTTATTGAGCCAGTTGGAAAAGCCTTGTGTAGCCCTTGCTACGGTGTGTATGTTTATTCTGTTCGTTCCGGCTCCAATGATACCTCTCATTCCACCTGTACCAAACTCGAGGTCTTTAAAGAAACTATCAATTATCTGATCCTCTGTAAACCGTCCGAGCTCTTTGACTATCTCGGGATTCGCGTCATGAAGCCATCTCTGGTATTCTTTGAATATCTCTTCTCTGTTTCTCTCCACACTTACCACCTTCCGATCGCTTCCAGATGATTTATCTCACCATTATCCAATACTTCAATCACATCGAGCTGACATTCATCAAAATTCTGTTCTCTATCAGAGACGAATCTGTTAGCAGCGAGTTCAATTTTTCTCAACTTTGCTTCTTTCACCCTGGTACGAGGATGAAAAGAGGGATTCCCGCCTTTGACTTCCACAAAAACGAGTCTCTTTCCCTTCATTGCAACGATATCAAGTTCTCCAAAAGGGTAGCGCACGTTTCTGGCGAGAATCTTGTATCCCCTCTTACGAAGATAGGCGCAGGCGACGTCTTCACAGTGTTTACCTTTTTTGATACTCATTTCAGTAGATCTTTGGGACTTTTAACTGTTTGTCCTCTCTATCCGGAAAGAGGGCTACAAGATCATCTGTATGTTCGAAAGTCATCTGTTCGTCTGTTCTGAGATCCAGATTATCCTCTACTGGTGTGAACATCTCTTCATATTCGCTAACGTCGACCTCATCGATCAGAGACATATAATCAAGGATCTTGGCAATGTCTTTCATCAATTTTTGTCGCTCTTTTGGTTTTAGTTCTAATTTAGCTAGGGACTCAAGGTGTATCAGCAATTTTTCGTCCACATGGATATTCATCATTCATCCTCCTCAGGCATTTCAACCTCTCTCAGGTATTTGGCAGCATATTCCGGTGGTGTTGGATTTATATAAAAACCGGATCCCCACTCAAACCCTGCGACCCTTGTCAACCGCGGTACAATCTCGAGATGCCAATGATAATGCTTTTCTCCTTCCATACCCGCAATTCCAGTATGTAACATAAAGTTAAATGGCGGATTATCGAGAGCTTTGTAGATTCTGTATAATGTGTTTTTCAATATCTGGGCAAATTGTTCTACCTCCTCACCTTCTATCTCACCAAAGTTGAATCTGTGTGCTTTGGGGAGGATCCACGTCTCAAAAGGAAATCTTGCTGCAAAGGGTTCAAAAGCGAGGAAAAGTTTATTTTCCTCAACCATTCGCGTCTTTTCGAGATATTCCTGATTCAACATGTCGCAGTATACACAGCGTTCCTTGAACTTGTAATAATCGTAACTCCCTTCGATTTCCTCTATAACTCTTTTCGGTACGATGGGAGTAGCTATTAACTGACTGTGGGGATGTTGCAATGAAGCTCCTGCTTCCTTGCCGTGATTCTTAAAAATGAGAACATAATTTATTCTTGGATCCTTCTCGAGCTCGTTGAACCTGTATTTGTACGCCCAAATGACTTCCTTAACCTGTTTCAATGGGAGTGTTGCCAGGTTTTGATTGTGTTCAGGCGTCTCGATGATTACCTCGTGTGTTCCAAAACCCTTTATCACATCGTACATTCCATGTCCAAACTTCTCTGGTTCGAGTTCCGGATTCAGAGCTGGAAATTTATTTGGAACAACCCTTATCCACCAACCCGGTTCGTTGGGCTTAGTATCCTTACCTCTGAAGGATATTATTTCAGGTGGTGTGGTATGTTCATTTCCATAATCAAAAGGGCAGAAGGCTCCTCCAGGTTCCTCTAATGTTTTTTTGAAATCATGCGGTCTTTTTGAACGTTCCGTTGCAATTATGACCCAACGTTTCAGAACCGGGTCTTTCCTAAGTTCAGGCATCAATGGGCCTCCTCTCGGATTTCAGAATTCTTTTGTAAAGCTTTTTATATTCGCCCGCGGATTTTTCCCATGAACAGTCTGTTTTCATGGCGTTCTTAACAATAGTCGACCATTTTTCTGAATTATAAGCACGTAATGCCCTCTCAATGGCTTCTTTGAGTTTAATCGATTCGTATTCATAAAAGCCAAAACCATTTCCCTCTTCTGTTTCAAAGTTAAACTCCTTAACTGTATCCTTCAAGCCTCCCGTGAACCTCACTATGGGGACTGTACCGTACCTCATCGCAAACATCTGCCCCAATCCGCAAGGTTCGTACTTCGAGGGCATTAGAAACATATCACTTCCTGCGTATATCTTCTGTGCGAGATTTATATCAAAGGTTATATTCGCCGAAACTTTTCCCGGAAATTTTGCAGCAAGCATTTTAAACATCTTCTCATAACGTTCCTCACCAGTTCCCAGAATCACCAACTGCAAATCGTGTTTCATGAGGTCCTCAGTGACTTGAGCCAGAATATCGAGGCCCTTTTGATCGACCAGCCTTGATATCAAACCAATGAGTGGTTTTTCAGAACATGCCAGACCGAGTTCTTCTTGTAAAACTTTTTTACACTCCTTCTTTCCCGAAAGGTCTTCAAGACAAAAGTTGGCTGGTATTCTTTTATCTGTGGCTGGATCATATTCCGAGTAATCTATTCCGTTAATGATTCCCACAAGTCTCTCACCAAGCCTCAAAAGCAATGTGTTAAGCCCCATTCCGTATTCCTCAGTTTTGATTTCCTCGGCATAGGAGGGACTCACAGTGCTTACAAAGTCTGAAAAGACTATTCCCGACTTGAGGAAATTGAACATTCCTCCCGTAGAAACATAACCTTTTTCCCAGTAAATTTCTGGCAAGCCTGAAAGCTCGTAATAGTATCTATCGAAAGTACCCTGATAACCGAGATTGTGTATTGTTAGTAGTGTCTTCGGAGTCTCCTCATTCATAAAAGTTTTTAGAAATACGGGAACCATTCCAGTTTGCCAGTCATTGCAATGTACTATATCAGGATTCAGGATTTTCACCAGTTGAAAAACAGCACTGGAAAAGCCTAAAGCTTGAAGTGCAAGATCACTACCTCCATAAACATCATCGGAATCGATCAACCTATCGTTTTTAAGTAAAAACACGGGAATATCGCCGGCCTCCAGATAAGTCTTATATACCTCAAAAGGATAATTTTCCTTGAGTTTTTCAGTGTTCAGAACCAGCTCAGTCTTTTCTATTGTCTTCGCTTTTGCGTCCACAACTCTGTGGTATGGCATCGCAATCTGTACGTCTATCCCTTGCTTCTTGAGATATTCCGGCAGACTACCCACCACATCAGCCAGTCCACCGACTTTCGCGAGAGGATAAACTTCGTATGAAACCATCAATACTTTCACATTTTCACCCCTTAATTATGGGAAGATCATGGGAAAAGACAATGGTATCGGCTCTATCATAAAGTTCAAGGGCTATCTTTGCGGCTTCGTCTGTTCTCATGCCTTTCCGCATTTCGTAGAACCTGAACTGTCTATCACACAAATCGCCGAATATTAATACATTTCCGGCATTCCTAGTTCTGGCAAGGAAGGAGACATGTTCCCTAGAATGGAATGGCGTTTCTATGATTTCCACAGTATCCCACAACATTCCTGATTCGAAAGGCTCAATCCTTTTCCAGCTATCGAGTACCATCGAATACATCTGGCCGATCACCGGACCGAAAGCCCTATAATTACGCGTGGCGTAGTTTTTGTGAAGCCTTATTGTAGCATTCTTGAAGAAGATAGAATTGAAGGCATGATCGAGGTGGAAATGTGTGAGCAAAACATCGGTAACCTCTTCAGGAGCCACTCCTACTTTACTGAGAGAACTCTCGAGAGCTTTGAGAGAAGGAAATCCACCCGGGTCAATCACCACAACTCTCTCGCTGTCTTTCAGGAGAACAGCGCTGCTTGTGGGAGCATCGATCACTCCGGAAACGTAAATGACGCTTCCTGAAAAGAGAAGTTCAAACTCCATTTAGACCACTCCTAAAAGAATAAGACTGACAACCGCGAATATTATACAGTAAAAGGCGAATCCTCTCAATTTTCCATTTATAACAAACTTCTTAACCAGAGTCAGTCCAATAACTCCCATGAAAAAGGCGCTTAAAAAGGCAAGAATTCCATAGGCAGCAGGAGTATCGATCTTTGAAAATTCGAGGATGCCCGCTCCCAATGTTACAGGTAAGCTCATAAGGAAAGAAAACTTAACAGCATCTTTCCTGGAAAGCCCTATAAAAAGAGCTCCGAAAATAGTCATGCCACTTCTGGAAATGCCCGGTAGTATAGCTATTGCCTGAAGTATTCCTACTAATAGAGCACCAAAAAGTCCCATTTCCAGTATTTCAGCTTTGCCATCGAACCTGTCTGAAAGAAACAAAAGAATGGCTGTAATGAAAAGCATAGTACTAGCAAAGACAGGACTGGAAAACGCGCGGTCTATGTATCCCTCAAGGAAAAGCCCTGTCATGATTGCGGGGATCGTAGCAATGGTTAAGAGAATGATATATCTGATAGAACGTAGTCTATCTCCTTTTTTGAATAGCCCTGTGAAAATCTGAAAGATTTCGCGATAAGTAAAAAGCAATACAGCGAAAAACGTTGCCAGATGCAGTAAAGCAAAAAGAGCCTTAGAATTGTCCGGATCAAGGTTTAACCGCAGGATCTCAGAAAAAATTGTCAGATGACCTGAGGATGAAACGGGGAGAAACTCTGTTGCCCCTTGTACACTTCCGAGGAAGAGATACTTAAAGAACTCAGTCACTGAACCCCTCCTCCTCGATTATCGAGTCGTACTCGATATCGTTGCTATCGAGAATATTTGCTACTTCTCCTATATCCGTTTCGGAAGTTCTAATGATAACATTTTTCTTTCCATCTTCTTCTGGAGAGGTGACTATAGATAGGATATTGATCTCATGGTCAGCCAGCAGGTCGACGACTTTTTTCAAAGCCCCCGGTCTGTCATTGAGGATTACGGAAATCCTAACA